>JAVVEY010000056.1:0-19226 GCA_032250675.1 Longimicrobiales bacterium
GGGGCGGTGTCGGGTGGTGGGGGGGGTGGTCGAGACGCCTCCCCCGCGCCTCGCGCTCGAGGAGATCCTGGTGCGCACCGAGCTCGACCTCCCCCACGCCGGACGCCGCGGCTGGACCGATGCCCCGGGGAGCTTCGCGGCGGGCCACCTCGACGAGGGCACGGGGGCGCTCCTGCGGACACTCACCCCCTTCGCCCCGGGTACGCGCGTGCTCGATTACGGCGCCGGGACGGGGGTGATCGGTGCGGTGGCCGCGGCGCTCGGCGCGGAGGTCACCCTCCTCGAGGCGGACGCGCTCGCGGCAGCGGCCGCGCGGTGCAATCTTCCCGAGGCCCGGGTGGTCGAGGGGTATGGATGGAGCGCGCTCGACCCCGATGCGACCTTCGAGCGGGTGCTCGCCAACCCGCCCTGGCACATCGGCAAGGCCGAGACGGTCGCGCCGGTGCTCGAATTCCTGGCGGGCGTCCCGCGCCACCTCGCACCCGAAGGCAGCGTGCGCTTCGTTGTACAGCGCCGCCTCCCCGTCGAGGCGACGCTCCGCGATTCCTTCGCCCGCGTCGAGGTCGTCGCGGACCGGGGACCCTTCAGAGTCTGGCAGGCAGGAGGAGCTTGATGTTCGGACAGGTCATCACGACCCTCGCGTCGTTCGCGATCTTCGCGGTCGTCGTCTCCCTCACGGTGGGGGTCGCGCTCGCCCTTCGCCCGGGCCGCGAACATCTCGCGCGACTCCTCGGGACGGGGGGGCGCGAACTCCTCATCGGTGCCTGGGCCGTGGCCGCGATCGCGACGGCCGGGAGTCTCTACCTCTCGGGGAGTGGGCTCGAGCCGTGCCGCCTCTGCTGGTACCAGAGGATCGCGATGTACCCCCTCGTGGTGATCCTCGGTGTGGCGGTGCTGCGTCGGGATATCGGGGTGTGGCGCTACGCGCTCCCCCTCTCCGTTACCGGCGGGCTCATCTCGGTCTACCACGCGGTCGTGCAGCTCCGACCCGCCCTCGAGCTCACCGAGTGCGCCGTGGGGGTGCCGTGTACGCTCCGCTACTTCGCGGTCTTCGGCTTCATCTCGATCCCGTGGCTCGCCGGGGCCGCCTTCCTCTGGATCACGACGCTGGTGACGGCTGCCGCGATCCTCGCGCGTCGCTCGTCACACCCGGATGCTCCGTCATCGGCGCGCCCCTGATCCGCGACGAGATGTTGTAGCGGTATCCGATCCAGATGAGGGTGAGCCCGATGAGCTCGGTGACGTAGAGCACCTCGGTGTATCCCATCCGAGTCGCGGTACCCCCGATCCCCGGAAGGATCGCACCGACGGCGATGTAGAGATTCCCGATGACGCGGTTCCTCGCCTCGATGACGCCCCGGAACTTCCACGCCGACCAGGCGGCTCCCCCGGCGAGGAAGATGAAGGCGTAGGTATTCACGAAGGGGCTGAAGAGTCGCACCCCCTGCCACGCCATCACCGAGCCGGTCAGGCGATGCGACTCGACGAGGTCGTGGTGGATCGGTGTGAGGAGCACCCCGACCGAGGCGATCGTCACGATCGAGATGAGCGCCACGCTCAGCCGGTCGGCGACTCGCTTCGAGGCGAGGAGATAGACGGTGCCCTGCGCCAGCGGCGCACCCCCGAGGAGCGCTCCCGAGATGTACCAGCTCCGGAAGATCCACTCATTCCACCCGAAGAGCGTCGTCCAGCTCTCGGCGAAGGTCCCCACGCCGTAGAGCGCGATCCCGGCTGCCCACCAGATCAGGTGCGGGGCGGGACGGCGTGACTTCCATCGGGCGTAGACGCTCGGAGCGAAGAGCGCGGCGACGATCGTCGTGACGATCGGGATGTAGTGGACGAATCCGGGGTGATGCATCGAGAGCCGCGGTGTCGGGGAAGGGTCAGTCGGAGGGGGTGGGGTCGAGGCCGAGCTCGATAACGAAGCGGGTGAGCTCGGCGACCGACCCCATGCGCAGCTTGTTCATGACGCGCAGGCGGTGCGTCTCGACGGTGCGCGTCGAGATCCCGAGCACCTCGCCGGTCTCCCGGTTGGTCCGGCCGCGGGCGATCTGCAGCATCACTTCGCGCTCGCGGGGGGTGAGCTGCTCGAGGCGCGCGCGGTTCTTGTCGCGCTCGAGATCGGCACGGAGTGCGACCGAGAGCTGATGCGTCACGCGTTCGGGGAGGTGTTCGCGTCCCGCGAGGACATCGGTGAGCGCTTCGCGCACCTCCGCGGGGCTGGCGTCCTTCAGTACATACCCGTCGGCGCCGGCCCGGAGCGCCTCGAGGACGTACTCCGGGTCGTCGTGCATCGAGAGGATGAGCACGGGACGGTTCCACCCCTCGCCGCGGAGTTCGGCGACGACCTGGAGGCCGTTCATCCCGGGCATGTTGACGTCGAGCACGACGCAGTCGGGGTCGTGCTCGCGGATGAGACCGAGCGCCTCCTCTCCGTCGCCTGCCTCCGCCACGACGTGGATCCCCTCGATCCCTTCGATGACGTTGCGGATTCCGGCGCGAACGACGGCGTGGTCGTCGGCGATGATCAGATCAGGCATCCGGGGCTCCGGGCGTGAGTCGACACGGGACAGTGATCTCCAGGCGGACTCCCTCTCCGGGGAGGGAGATGAGGTCGAGTGTACCCCCCACCCCCCGCACACGCTCCCGGATTCCGGCGATCCCGGTGCCCCGGCGTGCGTCGGTCGCGGTCACACCCTCGGGGAGTCCCGGGCCGTCGTCCTGAACGACGAGTTCGAGGCGCTCCTCCCCGATCGCGAGATTGACCGAGACGGTGGCGTCGGGCGCGTGGCGCGCGGCGTTGGCGAGGGCTTCCTGCGTGGCGCGATAGATGACGAGCTCCACCTCGTCGTCGAGCTCCGGGAGCTCCCCGGCCTGCGTGAAGGTGGTGTGCAGACCGTGGCGGGCATCGTAATCCCGCACGAGGGCGCGCACGGCGGCCACCACCCCGAGGTGGTCGAGCGCAGTGGGACGGAGATTGCTCGTCACGCGGCGGATCCCGCGGATCCCCTCGGAGACGAGCGCGCGCGCCTCGTCGAGCGCGGCGCGCTGCTCGGGCGGGGCGCTCTCCCCCACCATCCCGAGGCGCAGGCTCACCGCCGCGAGCACCTGCGCGGTCTCGTCGTGCAGCTCGCGCGAGAGCCGGTCGCGCTCCTCCTCGTGCCGCCGCACGAGCTGCACCTGCAGCGCCTCGAGCTCCCTCCCGCGTTCCTCGCTCTGCTGGGCGAGGTCGGCGTTGTGGAGCGCCGCACCCATCTGCTGCCCGAGCGCGCGCAGGAAGGCGTCGTCGAGAGCGTTGAAGGGGTCGCGCACCCGACCGGTCAGGAGGAGCGCGCCCCACACCTCGTCGTGCCGGAGGATCGGGATCGCCGCGAGAAAGGGGGCGATCGCCTCGTCGGTGGGGGAGGCCACGCGCGGCTCCCCCGTCGCCATCAATTCGCGAAGGAGCGCGGTCGTGGTCGCCGAAGGCTCGGCCTCGCGCCACACCTCGGCCTCTCCCCCCGTGGCCACGAACCCCTCGGCGGGAGTCCAGATCGCGCACCCGATCACCCCTCGCAGTGACCGCGCCTTCTCGATGAGCGCCTCGCGGACCTCGGCCGGCGTCCGGGCGGACTGCAACTCGCTGGAGAGGGTGGCGAGGGCGCGGATCCCTTCGCGGAGATCTTCCTGCACGAGGAGGAGGATCCCGGTGGCGACCCAGAGCTGGAAGCCGAGGTCGAGGAAGTAACCCCACGGATTCCACACGCCGCGTGCCCGCAGGAAGGGGTAGTCGAGGTGGTGAAGCGCCCAGACCGCGAGCGCGATCGCGAGCCACCTGGCCGCGATCGACCCCGCGGCGCGGGCATAGCCGTGGATCGCGAGCGCGGTGAGCGCGGTCGCGCCGCTCAGGAAGACGACCGCCGGGAGCGCGGCCGCGAGGAAGTTGTCGAGCTCGTAGATCGCGATGTGGGACCACACCAGCGGGAAGAGCCCGACCGCGAGGTAGCGCCACCGCCACGCGGTGCCGCGCGTGAAGACGAGGGTCGCCCAGAGGAGCGCGAGCGCCGTGATCCCCGTCAGCACCTGATGCCAGTAGAGCCAGACGAAGCCCTCGGTGTGCAGGAAGACGATGATCGCCGAGAGCCGCAGCGTGTAGACCCCCCACGCGACCGCCCACCCCCGGAACCACGGCTTGCGGTACCGGCGTTCGAGAAGGACGAAGAGGAGGAAGATCCCGAGCGTGACGGCGCCCTGGAACCAGGCGGCGGCGAGTTCGTTCGTGGCGGCGGCGGGTACGGTCAGATCCATGCCCTCCAAGGTGGGGCCTCGGCTCGGGAATGGGCAGGGTGAGGGGTGGGGGATCGGAGGGGTTGCGTATACGGAAATCATGCGAAATACTTCAAGAATACAAGCTGGAATGAAGATTCATGTGCCACCCCGGGGGTCCGGGTGGCGGTCCTCGATCGACGGAGATACGACGATGCGCTTCACGCTGCTGCGGCTTCCCCTGACTCTCGGCACCGCGGCTCTTCTCGCGGCGGGGTGCAGCGGAAGCGACGGCGATGACGATACCGGCGTCGTCGACCCGGGCCCCACGCCGGTCGCGACGACGGTGACGATCACGAGCGGTCCGATCGATCTGATATCGATTGGGGATACCGCGACGATCACCGCGACGGTGCAGGACCAGAACGGTCAGGGGATCCCGAACCCGTCGCTGAACTTCGCCTCGAGCAACGTCGCCGTGGTCGCCGTCTCGCCGGCGGGGGTGGTGAGCGCCAGAGGGGAAGGCTCCGCCTCGCTCAGCGCGAGTGTGGGCGCGGCGAGGGACTCGCTCATCGCCACCGTTGTCGTGACCGAGCTGATCGAGGGCACCACCGCGGACTTCATCTCGCTCTCCGCAGGCGAAGAGCGCCTCTTCGACCTCGATCTGCCCGCCGCCGAGTCCGGTGAGAGGCGCGCGCTCGAAATCTTCCTGAACGGCGACAACGGCAACGCGGACCTCCTCGTCCGCCGCGGGAGCGACCCGACCGACACCGAATTCGATTGTGCTTCGGTCGCCTCGACGAGTGTGGAGTACTGCATCATCCCGAACCCCGCCGAGGGGGAGTGGCGCGTCGCCGTCGAGGCCGTCGAGGCGTCCACGGGACTCTCGATTCGCACGCGGCTCGTGCCGAGCACCCTGCTGCAGGATGGTGAGGCGATCGAGGTCGCGTCCGACCTCGACTTCCGCCTCTTCGACTTCGTGGTCCCCGGGGGGGCGACGGCGTCCGGGGGGACGGCCGCGGCGGTCGCCGCACCCACCCTGGACGGGATGAAAGCGGGCGCGGGAGAAGGCCATATCGCGCGCCTCGCGAGCGCGGATCGTCGACCCGCGGCGATGTCATCCGCCGAGGCGACCGTTCCCGGGGCGGAGCTCGCGCCGGGGGATCCGGCGCTCGGCGGCTCCACCTTCGGGGGAAGCGGGGATGTCGACCTCATCGGAGCGTCGGCTGGCTTCCTCTCCAACTCGGTGCCGCTGGAGTGCAGCTCGGCCACCGACGGGACGCTCGAAGCGTGCACCGCCGAGAACCCGACCCCCGGGGCGTGGCAGTTCGCGCTCCTCCCCGCCGCGCCCTTCGCCGATGTGAGCTTCCTCGTCGACTTCGACGAGGGGGGGAACCTCGAGGGGCTCGCCACCGGCTCGCTCACGATCCGGACCGTGGTGGAGTCGTCGAGTGGGGGCGCGCCGGACTACCCGGCCGATCCCTCGCTCGCGGGGTTCGAGTTCGAGATCCGCCCCGCCGGGCAGGCGGAGGCGGTCGCGACGGCCACCACCGACTCGACCGGGATGGCCCGGGTCGCCCTCCTCTCCGGTACGTACGACGTGGTCGAAACGCACGACGACGGGCTCACTGATGTGACCGGCCCGGTGACCGAGCTGGTCGTCCCCGGCGGACGCAACGTCGATCTGGCGTGGGTCAACCGCCAACTCGCGCCGGGGTCGGGGGGTGGGAAGGCGCCCGTGGCGATCCTCAATGCCAGCCCGATGTCCATCTTTGCCGATGACGGCAACCGGTCCGAGGTGCGCCTCTTCGGGGGGAACTCGTCCGACCCCGAGGGCGGCGCGCTCACCTTCGAGTGGAGCGCACCCAACGGAACCTTCATCGGGGAGACGGATTCGGAGTTCGCGCGCGTCACCTTCCCCGGCGGCACCGACGAGGTCATCACCCTGACGGTGACCGACGAGGAGGGGGTCCAGGGGGTCGCGGAGGTGGAGATCGAATCGGGGTTCACCGTCGTCCCCAGCTTCAACATCGAGATCATCCAGACCACACCGATCACCGATCCCGACCTGCAGGCGGCGCTGGATCTGGCCGAAGCGAGGTGGGAAGCGATCATCAACGACGAGGTACGCGACGTCAACTTCGCCCCGATTGCCATCCCGGCCGACGACTGCTTTGACGGGCAACCCAGGCTCGACACGGTCGTGGATGACCTCCTGGTCTGGGTCGACTACAAGCCGATCGACGGCCCGGGGGGAATCGTCGTCGAGGGAGATGTGTGTATTCTTCGCGGCGAGGGGTTTGACCCGATGACCCCGATCGCCGGATTCATGCGCTTCGACTCCGACGACTTCGAATCAGCCTCGACGGAGATGCTCCATCAGGTGTTTCTGCACCAGATGGCGCACATCATCGGAGTCACATCGCGCCAGTGGGGCCGTCTGAACCTCCTCGAAAACCGAACATGTCCACTGGAACTGTGTGAGCCGACCAGCACACCGACCGCCGACACCCGCTTCATCGGCGCCGCGGGGTCGCGGGCCTACCGCGCGCTCGGCGCCGCCGCGGATGCGCATGTGCCCGTCGAGAACGTCGGGAGTGTGGTAGAGCGGGACCGACACTGGCGCGAGAGCGTCTTCGGTGCGGAGCTCATGACGCCCTTCCTGAACGACGGCGGGCCGAACCCCCTCTCGATCCTCACCATCGAGTCGCTCCGTGACATCGGATACAGATTCCTGAATGCGTGGCAAGCGGACGACTACTCGCTTCCGGGCGCCGCACCCTCTCCAGGGATCGGGATCCGGGCGATCGAGACCTTTGATCTCGGGGACGATCGCGGGAGTGGACCTCTCTACGCGGTGGGAGCCGACGGCACGATGACGTTGATCCGGGAGGGGCGCTGATCGCCACGGTGCACCCCGGGGCTCGCGCGCACGGGCCGAAGTTGTCATCATGAAAGACCCTGGGCGCTCCTCCTCGAGCGACGTGTCACACCCTGTGGAATGGAGATGACCGATGCGGTACGGAACCCTGCGGCTGCCCGCGGCGCTGGTCGTTACTGCCCTCGTCGTTTCGGGGTGCGGCGGAAGCGACGACGATGACGACAACGGCGTCGTCGACCCGGGTCCCGAACCCATCCCGAGCACACTGACGATCACGGGCCCGGCCCGTGGGATCGCCCTGATGGCGATCGGGGAGACCGCGACGATCACCGTGTTTGTGCAGGATCAGTTCGGTCAGGAGATCACGAACCCGGATCTCACCTTCATATCGAACAACCCCTCCGTGGTGTCCGTGAACTCCGCGGGGGTCGTGACCGCTGTCGGAGATGGATCCACCGTGGTCGACGTGAGCATCGCCGGCCTCTTTAGTTCGATTTCCGCAACCGTCACCGTGAGCGAGCTTCCCGACAACGTCGTCGTCGGAACCTTCGCGCTCGACTCCGCCGACGTTCGCTTCTTCGACTTCAATGTGCCCGCAGCTGATGCGGGAGAGACGCGCGCGCTCGAGGTCCGCACGAACGCGAGCGACGGCGACGCCGACCTCCTCGTTCGCTTCGGGAGTGATCCCACCGAGACCGACTTCGATTGCGCCTCCGTCACCTCGACGAGCGTCGAGTTCTGCATCATCCCGAGTCCGGCCGCGGGAACCTGGCGGATCGCCCTCGATGCCTTCAAGGGATTCACCGGCCTGGTGATCCGCGCTCGCCTCGCGGCAAGCCCCGAGCTGCAGGATGGGGAGATGATCACCGCGGCGTCGGATGGCGAGTTCCTTCCCTTCGAATTCGTGGTTCCGGGAAGCGCGGGGCCGAGTGGAGAGGCGGCCGCGGTGACCGCACTGCCCTCGCTGGAAGAGATGAAGACGACCGCCGGAGAGGGTTTGCTGGCGAGTCTGGAGACGGCGGATCGTACGCCGGCGGCGATGTCATCCGGTGTGGCGCTCGCGCCGGGGGATCCCGCGCTGGGCGCGAGCACCTTCGGCGGGAGTGGGGATGTCGACCTGATCGGTGGGTCCGGTGGATTCCTCGCCAATTCCGGACCCTTCGAGTGTCTCTCGAGCACCGACGGGAATCTCGAATCGTGCGTCACCGAGAACCCGACTCCGGGGCGGTGGCAGTTCGCGCTCTTCCCCTTCGCGCCCTTTGCCGATGTGAACTTCCTCGTCGATTTCGATGAGAATGGGAACCTCGGTGGAGCCATCCCCGGGACGCTCACGATCCAGAAGGTGGTACAGTCGTCGACCGGCGGCGCGCCGGACAACCCCGCGAACCCCTCACTCGAGGGGTTCGTCTTCGAGATCCGACCTGCGGGGAGCACGACCGCGGTCGCCCAGGCCACCACCGACTCCACCGGGGTCGCAAAGGTCGATCTCCTCGCCGGTTCGTACGACGTGGTCGAGACGCTCAACCAGGGGCTCACCGATGTGACCGGCTCGGTGACGAATGTGATGGTCCCGGGCGGCGGCAATGTCGACGTCGACTGGATCAACCGGCAGGCCGAGCCGGGGGCGGGAGGAGGGAGCCCGCCGATCGCGATCATCAATGCGAGTCCGATCACCGTTCCCGCGGGCGACGGGAATCAGACGGAGGTGCGCCTCTTCGGGGGGAATTCGTCCGACCCCGAAGGCACCTCGCTCACCTTTGCCTGGAGCGCGCCGAACGGCACCTTCATCGGGAGTACGGCTTCCGCCTTCGCGCGCGTCACCTTCCCCGGCGGAACCGCCGAGGTCATCACCCTCACCGTGACCGACCAGCAGGGGAATGAGGGCGTCGCCCAGGTGCAGATCGCGGGACCCGGCCCGCTCCCCGCGGCGGGCACCTACAATATCGAGCTCGTCCCGATCGCGCCGATCACCGACCCGGACGCACAGGCCGCCTTTGATCTCGCCGAGGCGACGTGGGAAGCGATCATCCGCACCGAGCTCTCCAACGTCAATTTCAGCACGCAGCCGGTACCGCCCGACACCTGCGTCGACGGCCAACCCGAGATCAACGATACCGTCGATGACCTGAGAATCTTCATCGAGTTCGCGCCGATCGACGGCCCGGGGGGGACCCTCGCTCGCGCCGGTCCGTGCTTCGTGCGCACGCCCGGGACGCCGACCCCGATCGTCGGGGTAATGAGCTTCGACTCCGACGACTTCGGGTCGGCCTCAGCGCAGTCGCTCAACCGGACGATCCTGCACGAGATGGCGCATGTGATCGGGATCGGGACGATCTGGGACAATATGGGGCTCATCGAGAACCCCTCATGCCCGGACACCGACAATCCCCCCGACGGACGCGGCGACTGCACGGAGAGCTCCCCGAGCCCCGACACCCGCTACACCGGTGTCGCGGGGTCGCGCGCCTACCGCGCGCTCAGCGGTCCGGCCGATGCGAATGTGCCGGTCGAGAATGGCGAGGGGACGTCGGCAGGGCCCGGCACGCGGGATGGGCACTGGCGCGAGATCGTTTTCGGAACGGAACTCATGACCGGCTTCCTGAGCAGCAATGTCACGAACCCCCTCTCGATCCTCACGATCGAGTCGCTCCGTGACATCGGGTATTCGTTCCTCGACGCCTCGCAGGCGGACAACTACTCGATCCCGGGCCCCGCGCCGACGGCCGGGGTCGCGGAGTCGGAGTATATCGATCTCAAGGACGACCTCTGGAAGGGTCCGCTCTACCTCGTGACCCCCGATGGGACGACCACCCTGATCCGGGAAGGCCGATGAAGACGGCACCGTGGAGTGTGACCTTCGTGCTTGCGGTGGCGGCGCTGACGGGGTGCGGAGGGGCGTCGAACGAGGGCGCGTCGAGTGGCACGGAGAGCGCGCCGACCGGCGATGCGCCTCCCGGGGTGATGCGCGAGGGCGCCTCGGTGTCGGGCCAGCCCGCCGTCGAGGTCGAGGGAAGCAGCTGCGCTCTCCCCGATCCCGAGGCGGAGCTCGCCCCGGACGCCACCCTGGCAGGTGGGTCGTGGCCCTACACACTCGAGATGGTCGCGACGCGGGGGGATTCGGCGGGGTCGATCGAGGTGGGGGTGCTCCTCCTCATGCCTCACACCGCCGAGATGCAGGTCGTTCGCGGGATGGATGGGGAGCCGATCCCGGGGGCGAGTTCGCCCCTCTTCGGCCCGACGAATATCGATCTCGGCGCGCTCGGAGCGTATCCGATGGGCGGGCTCGATTCGCGCGATCCCGAGGCACCCGGAGCGGGGGTGTACGAGATGCACTCCGGCGAGGGGCCGCCCTCGATCATCGTTCGCTTCGGGTCGGCCGCGAACCGGCGGAGTGGGACTCCGATCGACGGCGCGACGACCGCGCTGCATCTGACGGCGATCGATGAGGCGGGCTTCTCGGGGAGGTGGCAGAGCGCCTCGAACGCAGAGGTTCGCGCCTCCGGGTACTTCTGCGCGACGCGCATCCAGGGAAGCGGCGGGTAGCGCGGCTCCGTACGATACCGCCCGGACGCACTCCGCCCCCGGCCCGAGGCATACGGACCGGGGGCGGAGGCATTTTCGCGCGCGGCCGGCGCGTGTCGAGGTGGAGGACTACCGCGAGATCCTCTCCCCTCGCAGCTCGAGGATCGAGGCGTCTGGATCGAGGCGCGCGGCGAGCGCGATCCGCTCGATCGGCTGGAGGAGCGGCGAGCGGCTGAGTCGGCGCGCCCGCTCGAGGAGGATCTGGGCGATCCCGACCTCCCCGAGTTCGGTGGCGACCGCGGCACGGTCGAGGAAGGCGTGCGCGGCGAGGTTCACATCGCCCCAGGCGAGCGCGCCCTCGCCCGCACGGTCGAGGTGGATCAGTGCGCGGCGGCCGGACCCCGCGTAATACGCCATGCGGGCCGCTGCCATGTAGAGGTTCGCGGCTTCGGGGGCGTCGCCCATCGTCTCGGCGGCCGCACGGTAGAGGTGTTCGCTTCGGCGGAAACGCCCCTCGGTGGTGGCCGCCACCTCCGCCTCGATCACGAGCTCGCGCACCTCGTTCGGGAAGGCGTCGATGACGAGCCCGCTGTGCGTCGTCTGGGCGTCGAGAGGAGCGGAAGCGGCGCAGGCCACGGCAAGCGCGACGGTGATGAAGGCGAGCGTTGCGCGGTCCGGGCGCGTGCGGAGTGTGCTGTCGGTGTTCATCTGTGCATATCCTGAGCAGGAGAAATGTCGCTTCTGAATGGATGGCGCTTCACCACCCGCACTCACGAACGCCACCTCCCGTCGCGATGCCGACGCCGAACGCGTTCCGATCGGTAACGACAGAGGAACGGAAGCGATCCGTCGCTCCTCCCTCTCTTCCGACCTCCATCCTCCCCTTGCATTTCGATGGGAGTGGCGCGAAGCTGACGATGTCCCCTTGCGGTGCAAGGGGAAGGCTGCGACACACCGGAGCGCCGATGACCGAGACGAATCTCGCCCTCTTCAAGGGCACCGTGGACCTCCTGATTCTCGCGGCGCTCGGCGCGCGCGAGCCGCTGCACGGCTACGGGATCGCCGAGTGGATCGAGCGCACCACGGGCGGCGCGCTCCTCCTCGAGGAGGGCACGCTCTACCCGGCGCTGCACCGGATGCGACGGCAGGGGCTGGTCGCGGCGGAGTGGGGCACCTCCGAGAACAACCGTCGAGCGCGCTTCTACCGGTTGACGAAGAAGGGGCGCGCGCGACGCGCGGCGGGAGCGGCCGAGTGGAACCGCTACGCCACGGCGGTCGCGGCCGCGCTCGGAGCGGGAGGGTGAGAGGCGTGCTGCCGGGGGGCACGGAGCCCGAGCGACCCGAGGAGATCGACGCCGAGATCCGTTTCCACATCGAGCAGCGGATCGAACGGTTGATCGAGGAGGGGTGGTCCGGGGATGCGGCGCGCGCGGAGGCGCTCCGTCGCTTTGGTGACGTCGAGCGAGCGCGCTCGGCGATGAAACGGGAAGACCGACTGAGGAGGTGGACGATGCGGTGGAGAGATCTACGGGATGCGGTGCGCCTCGATGCGCGCAACACGATCACCCAGTGGCGGCGGGCGCCCGGTATCTTCGCGATGGCGCTCCTCACCCTGGCGCTCGGGATCGGCGCGACGACAGCGATCTTCTCGGTCGTGGACGCCGTGCTCCTCCGTCCGCTCCCCTTCCCCGCGCCCGACCGTCTCGTGGCGGTCTGGTCGGACTGGACCGAGCGGGGCGGGCCGGAGCGGGAGTGGTTCGGGTGGCCCGACCTCGTGGACGTGCGCGAAGAGGTCGGGGCGTTCGAGGAGGTCGGGATCTGGGGCGGGGGCACGCGCACCCTCACCGGCCGGGGATCACCCGTACAGGTGAGCGGGATCGTGGCCACCGAGGGGACGCTCTCGCGGGTGCTGCGCGTGCGCCCTGAACTCGGGCGCTTCTTCACCCCGGAGGAGGACGTCGCAGGGGGACCGGCCGCCGTCGTGATTTCGCACGAGTTCTGGCAGCGCGCGCTCGGTGGAGACGCGGAGGTGATCGGATCGTCGCTCGTGCTCGACGGCGAGCCGCACGAGGTGATCGGTGTGATCCCTCCGGGTGTCGCGCCCCCCTTCGGACCGGCGACGGTGCAGGACGTCTGGGTCACCCCGCGCGTCGATCACGCCGCCGTGGCGAACACGCGGGGCAACGCGAGCTGGCGCGCGATCGCGCGGCTCCACCCCGGCGTGTCGCTTGCGGCCGCCAACGAGGAGCTTCACGCGCTCGGAATCGCTCAGCGGGAGGCGTGGCCGGGTCGCTACGAAGGTCAGATCCCGGTGGCGCACGGCCTTCACGACGATCTCACCCGCGCCTCCGCTCCGGGCATGCGGCTGGTGCTGGGCGCGGTCGGCCTCGTGCTTCTCCTCACCTCCTTCAACGTCGGCAACCTCCTTCTGGCCCGGATCTCGATGCGCCGCGGCGAGCTCGCGATCCGCGCCGCGCTCGGGGCGGGGCGCCGCCGCCTGGCGCGCCAACTCCTCACGGAGGCCGGAGTCCTCTCGGTCGCGGGCGGGCTCGCGGGCATTCTCGTCGGGTCGGTCGGAATCCGGCTTCTCGTCGCACTCGCCCCGCAGGGCACCCCCCGGATCGAGACCGCGAGCCTCGACGGCCGCGTCCTCGCCTTCGCCGCGCTCGTCACCCTCGCGTCGGCCGTCCTCGCCGGGGTCGTCCCCGCGCTGCGTGCGTCCCGCCGCGATCCGAAGTCGGCGCTGGCCGGGCGGGGCGGCGAGCTCGATCGCGGCGGCTTCCGTCTGCGCTCCACCCTCGTCGCCGGACAAGTGGCGATTGCCGTCACGCTCCTCGCCGGCGCGGGGCTCCTCGGGCGTTCCTTCCAGCAGCTTCGCTCGGTCGATCTCGGCTTCGAACCGACGGATGTCATGACCTTCCGGGTGAGCCTCCCGGGCGTGGCGTATGACGATGCCGACGCTCGCGCCGTCTTCCAGAATGAGTTGGCCGACCGGCTGCGCGCCCTCCCGGGAGTGACCGAGGTGGGTGCGGTGTCCGCGCTTCCCCTGGTGGGCTTCGACTCGGACGTCACCTACACGATCGAGGGGCGTCCGCCTCCCGAACCGGGAGAGGAGACCGCCGCGTGGATCCGCCGGGTGATCCCCGGCTATATGGAGGCGATGGACCTCGAGGTGATCGCGGGGCGCGGCATCACGCCGTCGGACGCACGGGGCGCGCAGCCGGTCCTCGTGATCAACGAGACGCTCGCCGAGGCGCGCTTCCCCGGCGAGGACCCGATCGGGCAGCGCATCCACCTCGGGAGCACCGCCTTCGAGATCGTCGGGATCGCGGCGGATGTCCGGAACTTCGCGATCCGCGACGACTGGAGGGACGCGGTGTACTTTTCGAACCTCCAGTTCCCCGGCCGCACCCTCTTCTTCACCGTGGAGATGGCGCCGGAGCAGGAGCCGGCATCGGTCCTCCCGGGAGCCCGGAATGTGCTCGCCGAACTCGACGCCTCGCTCGCCGTGATCGCCCCCGCGCCGATGCGCGATCTCGTCGAAGGCGCGCTCGGGCCCGACCGCTTTCTCGCCGTGCTCCTCGGATCATTTGCCACGCTCGCGCTCGTCCTCGCCGTCGTCGGACTCTACGGCGTGGTGAGTCACGCCGTCGCGGCCCGGATGCGCGAGGTCGGCGTGCGGATGGCGCTCGGCGCGGATGCGACGCAGATCCGCCGCCTCCTCCTCATGCGCGGGTTCGCGCCCGTCGCTGCCGGAATCCTCGGCGGCCTCGTGGTCACCTGGGGCGCCACCCGCTTCACTCAGGCGCTCCTCTTCGAGACCTCCACGGCGGACCCCGTCTCGATCGGGGGCGCGGTCGCGCTCCTCGCGGGCGCCGCGCTCCTCGCAACCCTTGCGCCCGCCCTGCGCGCCGCCCGCGCCGACCCTGCGCGGATCCTCCGGGAGGAGTGAGGCGAACACGGGGTCGTCTCCGGGTGTCGATTGACCGGGAACGTCCGGAGTCGCACTCTGGACCCCCGTACCCGCTGTCACCTCGTGCTGTCACCTCCCGAGCTCTCCCGCCGATGATTGCCCTGCACCGTAGCGTCGCCCTCCCCCTCGTCGCCCTCGCCCTCGCCGGGGGCGCCCATCCTCCCCTCGCCGCACCCCTCGCGGCGCAGCAGGTCGCCTCCCTCCAGCCCGGCCCGAACGCCGACCTCTTCGGCGGGATCGGCTACCGCCTCGTCGGCCCGACGCGCGGCGGACGGGCGACCGCGGTCGCGGGACATCGGGCGCACCCCGGGACCTTCTACATGGGGGCCACGGGCGGCGGCGTGTGGAAGACCGACGACTGGGGCGTCACCTGGCGACCCGTCTCGGACGGCTACTTCGCCACCGGGTCGATCGGCGCGATCACGGTGGCGCCCTCCGACGCCGACGTCGTCTGGGTCGGGACGGGATCGGACGGCCTGCGCTCCAATGTGATCGTGGGGAGGGGGGTGTACCGCTCGACCGACGCGGGTGCGACGTGGACGCACGCGGGGCTCGAGAAGGCGGGGCAGATCGGCGCCGTCATCGTGCACCCCACCGACCCCGACGTGGCGTGGGTCGCGGCGCTCGGCGATCCCTTCGGCACGAATGAGGAACGGGGCGTCTACCACACGACCGATGGCGGCGCGACGTGGGACCACCAGCTCTTCGTCTCGGATTCGGTGGGCGTGATCGACATGGAGATGCACCCGACGAACCCCGAGATCCTCTACGCCGGCGCGTGGCGCGGAGAGCGCAAGCCGTGGACGATCATCTCGGGGATGGAGGAGGACGCCCGCGAGGACGGGATCTGGCGGTCGCTCGACGGTGGGGAGACGTGGGAGTACCGCCAGATCGGGCTCGAGAGCAACCTGATCGGGAAGATCGACTTCGCGGTCTCGCCCGCCGACCCCGACCGCGTCTACGCGCTGGTCGAGACGAAGGAGCCCGAGGAGGGGCTCTACCGCTCGGATGACCGCGGCGAGACGTGGCGACTGGTGAGCGGCGATTTCCAGCCGATCATGGACCGCCCCTTCTACTACACCAACGTCGACGCCGACCCGACCGACGCCGACAAGGTATGGGTGAGCGCCACCCAGTTCTGGTACTCGGAGGATGGCGGGGCGAGCTTCGAACGGCGCGCCACGCCGCACGGCGACAACCACGACCTCTGGATCAACCCCGACGACCCGCGGATCATGGTCCAGTCCAACGACGGCGGCACGAATGTGACGCGCGATGGGGGGCGTACCTGGTCCACACAGATGAACCAGCCGACTGCCGAGCTCTACTCGGCCGACATCGACGACCGCTTCCCGTACTGGATCTACTCGGGGCAGCAGGACAACACCACGCTGCGCGTGCCCTCCGGTCCGACACCGGGGGTGTCGCCCGGGGAGATCGAGCCGGTTGGCGGGTGCGAGACCGGCCCGGTGGTGCCGAAGCCGGGGAGCGATGGAAGGGTCGTCTACGCCAACTGCAAGGGGCGCTTCGGCACCTGGTCGGGGCGCACCGGACAGGAGCGGCAGTACTACGTGGGCGCGGCGAACATGTACGGCACCAACCCCGCCGAGCTGACCTATCGCTTCCAGCGGGTGGTGCCGGTCGAGGTGTCGCCGCACAACCCCGATGTCGTCTACCACGGCTCGCAGTACGTCCACCGCACCACCGACGACGGCGAGACGTGGGAGCGGATCTCACCCGACCTGACCGCCTTCCGCCCCGAGCGGCAGATGGTGTCGGGCGGGCCGATCACCCGCGACGCGACCGGCGAGGAGCACTACTCGACGCTCTACGCCATCGAGGAGTCACCGCTGCAGCCCGGGGTGATCTGGGCGGGCGCGAATGACGGGCCGATCCATCTGACGCGTGACGGCGGCGAGACGTGGGAGGATGTGACCCCGTCGGACCTTCCCCCCGAGGGGCGCGTGCAGACGATCGACCCCTCGCCGCACCACGCGGGCACGGCCTACGTCGCCGTCTATCGCTACCTCCTCGGCGACTACCGGCCCTACCTCTACCGCACCGAGGACTACGGCGAGACGTGGACGCGGCTCACCGATGGTGCCAACGGGATCCCGGCCGACTTCCCGACGCGCGTGATCCGCGAAGACCCCGAGCACGAGGGGCTCCTCTACGCGGGCACCGAGTTCGGGCTCTTCGTCTCGCTCGACGACGGCGCGTCGTGGGAGCCGCTCCAGCTCAACCTCCCGGTGACCCCGATCAACGACATGAAGGTGGTCGACGGCGACCTCGTCGTCGCGACGATGGGGCGCTCCTTCTGGGTGCTCGACGACCTCACACCGGTGCGCGCGGCGGCGCGCGGCCTCGACCGCTCGGCCGCCCGCCTCCTCGTGCCGCGCGAAGCGGTGCGGATGCGGAGCGGGGGGGACGCCTTCGACTTCGGCACGCAGATCGAGCCGAGCTTCGCGCCCCCGGGGGCGTACCTCGACTACCTGATCCCGCCATCGGGGCTCGCGGACCCCTCGATCGAGATCGTGATGCCGGATGGCCGGATCGCGCAGCGCTTCGAGGGGGCCGACACCCGCGCCACCGAGCCGGCGCAGGAGATGCGGGGCCCCTTCCAGCGGCGGCGCGGCCGCCAGGGGGTGTCCTCCGAGCCGGGCGCGCACCGACTCGTCTGGGATTTCTCGGTGGATGCGGGCGCGGGCCGACCGCTCACCGCCTGGCCGGGCACGTATACGGCACGTCTCCGGTCGGGGGATCGTGTGGTGGACGAGGTGAACTTCGAAGTGGTGATCGACCCGCGCGTCGCGGCCGACGGCGTCACCACCGACGACCTCATCGCGCAGTTCGAGCTGCAGGAGGAGGTCGCCGCGACGCTCCGGGAAGCGCAGGCCGCCAACCGGCGCGTGCAGGCGGGGCGGGAGCGCGCGTCGGGGGCGACGAAGGAAGCCTTCGACGCGCTCCATTATCGGCTCAACGAGGTCGAGGTGGGGAGCTACCCGAAGCCGATGCTCCTCGGGCAGCTCGGCTACCTCTCGGGGATGATCGGACGCGCCGACCAGCGCCCGGGGCGCGACGCGTACGAGCGCCACGAGGAGCTGCAGGCCGAGCTGCAGGCGATCCTCACCGAGCTCGCGCGCCTCGAACGTCTCATCGCGGAGGGGGACGCAGCGCAGACGGCGGGGTCGTCCGTGACTCGATGAGCGACTCCGCGACCGAGGTCGTCTGGGCCGAGGCGCACGAGCGCCTCTGCGCCGATCCCGCATTCGGTCCGGTCGCTCGCGAGGTGGGACCGGTGCGCCTCCCCATCGACCCGAGTCCTCCCTTCGCGGCGCTCGCTCGCTCGATCGTGTACCAGCAGCTCGCCGGCGCGGCGGCGCGCACGATCCACGGGCGGGTGGTGGAGGCGGTGGGGGGCGAGGTCGTCCCCGAAGCGCTCCTCTCGACCCCCGAGGCCGCGCTGCGCGGGGCGGGGCTCTCGGCCGCCAAGTACACCGCGCTCACCGACCTCGCGCGGCGCGTGTCGGAGCGTGACGTCGTGCTCGACGATCTCTCGGGCGCGCCCGACGACGAGGTGAAGGCGCGTCTCGTGCGCGTGCGCGGCGTGGGTCCGTGGACCGCGGAGATGTTCCTCCTCTTCACGCTGCGCCGGCCCGACGTCTGGCCGGTGGGAGACCTCGGGGTACGGCAGGGGGTGGGGCGGGTGCTCGGGTGGGAGACGCCGCCGACGCCGCGCGAACTCGAGCTGATCGGGACGGGGTATCGACCGTGGCGGAGCGCCGCCGCGTGGTACGCCTGGCGCGCGCTGGAGTGAGAGGCCGGGCGCGTCAGGCGCCGTCGTCCCCGAGCCCGGGCACCAGGAAGGAGACCTCGTCTCCCACACGCATCCACACCCGCCGCCCGGCGAGGTGCTGCACCTCGTCGGCGAGTTCGGGGGTGTCGAGGGTCACGCTGATCCCGCCGTGCACCTCCCCCACGATGAGGGGGCGAAGCATCCCCTCGATCTCGAAGAGATCCCAGTCGAGGACGAAGCGCCGATCGTCGAAGGCGAACCCCTCCGGGAGGTAGACCGAGAGCCCCGCCGGGACGCGACCCGCCGGTGCGTCCTCGAGCGCGGGCCAGTCGCCCGCCCTCGCGGCGGTTCGCGCGGCCTCCTCGACCTCCCGTACCGCGTCGAGAATGTCGACCGCGGCGCGCTTCCGCGATGCATCCGAGACCCGGGGGACCGCCACGGCGAGGCCGATCGCCACGAGCGACACTCCGATCATCCAGTCGAAGACGGTGCGCGGGCGTCGCGTGGGAGGCCCGAGGCGGCTCCACGTCGCCATCACGCGTCGTCCTCGCGCAGCACGCGAAGTGCGTCGCGTATCCGCACACTCATCGAGTCGCTCCCCGATTCGTGGAGGATCCGGGTCTCCCCCTCGCGCGCCCAGACCCGATACGTCGTGGCGTCGAGGCGGGTGTAGAGGATCCCGGGGAGCGGCTCTCCGGTCTCGCGCAGCTGGTCGGGGAGGCGGCCGTGGGCGAGTCGGAAGCGCTCGATCCGGTCGGCCTGAAGCGCGACCGCCACGCGAAGGCCCGCCTCCACGCGCGCCTGCGAGG
>JAVVEY010000057.1:0-19067 GCA_032250675.1 Longimicrobiales bacterium
CCACCGCGCCCGCACCACCGACCGCGAAGAGGCGGGTCGCACCCGCGATCTCGGCCGCCGCGAGGACCTCTGCCGGTGGGAGACCCCGCGGCCCCGGGGGCGAGCAGACCACGATCTCCGCCACGCCGGCGGCGACCGCCGGCACGACGCCCATGAGCACGCTGCTCGGGTACGCCGCGCGCCCGCCGGGAGCATAGACACCCACCGCCGCCAGCGCGACGAAGCGGCGACCCAGACGGACGCCCGGCTCGACCTCGAGCTCGATCTCGTCCGGGATCTGGGCCTCGTGGAATCGACGGATGTTGTGCGCCGCGCGCTCGAGGGCGGAGAGGAGCTCCGGGGCGAGTTCCTCGCGCGCGGCGCTCCACGCCTCGCGCGGCACCTCGAGCGCCTGGAGGGTGACCCCGTCGAAGCGCTCGGCCATCTCGAGCATCGCAGCGTCGCCGCGCGCGCGCACGTCGGCGATCAGGGCGGCCACGGCGGCCTGCACCCCGGAGAGGTCGTCGGGCGCGCGGCCCAGGAGGAGCTCGCGTTCGGCGTCGGTGAGGTCGGCCACGCGGCGGCGCACCGCCACGCGCACGGCGCCCGACCCGACGGAGGGATCGACGGCGCGCCCGTCCGGAGCCTCCTCCCTCACGGGGTCAGCCTCTCGATGCGCGACACGAGGATCCCCTCGGCGCCGATCTCCTTGAGCTCGCCGATCACGTCGAAGATCCGGTTCTCGTCGACGACGACGTGGACCGCCACCCAGTCGGGACCGTCGAGGACGTCGACCACCGTCGGGCCGTTGAGCCCCGGCACGATCGCCCGCACCTCCTCGAGTCGCGCGCGCGGCACATTTGCCATCAGGTAGCGTTTGGCCCGGGCGCGGAGGACCGACTCGAGCGCCGTCACCAGGCGCGAGATGCTCCGGTTGCGTTCGGGGTCGGCGAGGGCGGCGGGGTTCGCGATCACCCGCGCCGTCGACTCGATGATCGTTTCGATCTCGACCAGGCGGTTCACCGCGAGCGTCGAGCCGGTCGAGACGAGATCGACGATCGCATCCGCCACCCCGAGGTGCGGAGCGATCTCGGCCGCACCCGAAACCTCCGCGATCTCGATCTCGACGCCGCGCGACTCGAAGAAGCGCCGCGCCATACCCGGAAAGGATGTCGCCACGCGCGTGCCCGCGGGAAGCTCCGCGACCGAGGTGATGCCGAGCGCCTCGGGCACCGCCACCGCCAGGCGGCACCGACCGAACCCGAGGTCGAGGAGCTCCTCGACCTCGCGCCCGGTCTCGGCGATCAGATCGAGCCCCGTGACGCCCGCGTCGGCCGCGCCGTCGGCGACGAACTCGGGGATGTCGGAGGCGCGCACGAAGATCGCCTGGAAGTCGGGGCCCATCTGCGCCATCAGCGCGCGCGACGAGGTGAAGTCCGCGCGGAGACCGGCGGTCTTGAAGAGTTCAAGCGCCTCTTCGGAGAGGCGCCCCTTGTTGGGAAGCGCGATGCGCAGCATCGGAGTACGTCCTTGGTGAATTCTGGCGTGGGAGTTTCGCGTCCCGCGTGCCCGATGGCATCCGTCCCGACCGGGCCCGCGATACCCCCCTCAAATGAAAAAGCGCCGCGACCCGGGGAAGGCGGGCCGCGGCGCGGAGAACCGAATGCGTACGTCGTCTACACGCGCATACCGATCTCCACGGCGCCCGCGAGGGGACCGTGATGGGGATGCGTATGCGAGTGCCGAAGAAACGTATTCATGCCCAAAGGTCGATCGCGCGCGAGAGAGCGTCAAGGCCGTGGGTCAGCGCACGCGGGCGCGCCGTGGAGCGCGCCGGGCGAGCCCGTCAGCCGAGCGGCATCCGGTAGATCCGCGTCCGGCGTTCGCCGATCACATTGAACTTCCGCCAGAGACGGTGCACGCGGGTATTCGTCTCGAGTTGCCGGTTGGCTTCGAGGTAGCGGACGCCACGCGCGCGCATCGCGTCGACGATCTCGATGAACCCCCAGAGGGTGAAGCGGTCGGTGGGGGCGTCGCTGCTCACCGCCGCGAGGAGGAGGTCGACGGTGTCCGGACGGCGGTATGCTCGCAGGATGTGCCAGAATCCGAAGGGAAGGAGACGCCCGCCCGTCTTCCGGAAGGCGCGGCTCAGGTTGGGCATCCCGACGAAGAATCCGACGAGGGTGTCCTCCTCGTCGAAGCCGAGCTTGACGAAGCGCGGGTCGAGGAAGGAGAGGTACTTCCGGGTGTAGAACTCCGTCTGCTCGGGGGTGAGTGGGACGACTCCCGTCAGATGCGCGTACTCTCGCTCCAGAAGATCCCAGAAGTCGGGCGCGCGGCGCTTGAGCTCGCCGCGCGACGAGGGAGAGACGACGCGGTATCCGTCGATCCCGGCGCGGTCACGAAGCCGTTCGAGAAAGGGCACCGGCTCGCTGATGTCCATGCGGAACTCGAGATAGTCGACGAGCTTCTCGAATCCGTACTCCTCGAGGAGCTTCGGGTAGTACGGGGGGTGATAGCTCCCTGCGACGGTCGGGATCTGGTCGTGCCCCTCGATCAGGATCCCGCTCGGATCGAGGTCGGTGAAGCCGTACGGACCGATGAACTCCATGCACCCGAGTTCGTCGAGCCACTCTTTCGCGGTGTCGAGGAGGGCGTGAGCCACACCCGGGTCATCGATCGTCTCGAACCACCCGAAGCGTCCCACGCGATGCCCCACTCGCTCCGTCTCGCGGTGGTTGAGGATCGCCGCGACGCGTCCCACCGGGCGGTCCCCGTCGAGGGCGAGGAGGAGGCGGATCTCGCACACCTCCCACGCGGGATTCCGCTTCGGGTCGAAGTAGGCGATCTCGTCGTGGAGGAGCTGCGGGACCGCTCTGGGGTGGTCGCGGTAGTGGTCGAAGACGAAGCGCACCCAGGCCTTGCGCTCGCGCCGTGTGCGCGCCTCGACCACACGCACCCGGCTCATGCGTCGGTGCGGGCGAGGGCGCCGGCGATCGCCACGGTGCGATAGATCGCGGTGCCCAGGGTGCCCGCGGCGATGATCCCGACGAGGATCAGGAGGAGGGTCCCCGAGGCGAGGCCGGTGTGGGCTGCGACGAGGGGATCGACGAGCGCGCCGATTCCGAGGAGGAGGAGCCGCTCGGCGCGCTGCATGACCCCCCGCGAACAGACGACGCCCTGGCTTTCGCCGCGCGCACGGGCGTAGCTCACGAGGAGCGAGCCGCCGAGGGCGATCGCGCAGAGCGTCACCGCGAGCGCCGATTCGCGGTAGAGCACGATCACGCCGACGAAGGCACCGACCTCGGCGAAGCGGTCGAGGGTGGAGTCGAGGAAGGCGCCTCGCGCGTCCGCCACCCCCTGGGCGCGCGCGATGCGTCCGTCGAGGATATCGGCCACGCCTCCCAGGAGCACGCACCACCCCGCCGCCTCGAAGTGACCGAAGGCGAAGAAGGCGCCCGCGAGTCCGCCCAGGATCGCGCCGGCGATATTGAAGGCGGTCGGCCCCAGGCGGAGCGCGAGCGCGAGCCGGATCACCGGATCGACGAACCAGTAGAGCCAGCGGACGATGAAGTCGCCGAGCACGAAGGAGCCGTGCGCCGACGAGGCGAGTGCGTCGGGGCGGCGTCGCGCGCCGGAGAGAGCGAAGATCGGGATCGTCGCGAGGGCGAAGCCCACGACCCAGAGAAGAACCGTCATCGTACCGTACCTCGCGCCATCAGGCGCATGAGTTGGGGGAGTCCGAGGAGCACGGGGTGGCGACGCATTGCCGGGGTCACCTCGATATCGACGCCGGTGTGGCGCTCGAGCTTCCACGCCACGTAGTCGATTCCCCCGTCGAAGGTCCAGGCGGCCTTGACGAGGCGCGCCACCGAGAGGAGGAGGCCCTGCCGGCGGCGCCACCGCCACCGTGCTGCCGCGCGGCGTCCAGCGGCGGGTTCGAGGGGGCACGTCCAGGGACCGGGAGGGGACGTCGGCGCGTCATCGAGGCGTTCGAGGGGGAGAAGGGGAGCCGCCGCCTCGGTCCAGCGTGTGAAGATCGACCGGTTCGTCTCCACGAGTTCTCCGGCGCGGCCACGCTCGGGCCGCAGCTCCGCCGCGTAGGCCCGCTCGAGCCCGGCCTGCCACACCGCATCCACCTCGAAGCGCTCCCCCGCCAGGAGGGGAGCCGATTCGTCCAGAAAGCGCACGACCGCGCCCGCGAGCGCGTCGAGTACGCGGGCGCGTGACGCCTCGCCATCCACCCAGGCGAGTCGGCTCGGCTGCGCGAAGCGCGCCCAGAGGTACGAGTGGAACCACCTCGTGCATCCCCGCTCGAAGTCATCGAGGGTGAGCACCGCGAATTTGGCGCGGAGCATCCCGGGGTGCTCGAGCGCCGACGGCGCGTCCTCCCCGCCCTCCCCACCCGGCCCGGTCTGCAGGTGGTACACATTCGGAGGGAGGAGACGGTTCACGACCGCGTGCCCTCGCCCGGGGTGGGCGCTCCGGTACCGATCGACGAGTGCGTAGAGGTCGACGAGGCCCTCGGAGTAGTCTCCGCTGCGGAGGCACGAGCCGTAGACGAGGACGGCGCGCAGCCCGTCCCCGAAGCGGGCGCGCATCGCCGAGACCAGGGGATCGGCATCCGGAGAGATCGGCTCCGTCACGACCGTCTCGATCTCCTCCCGCAGGCGCGCCCACGGGGCGTCGGAGTCGGTGTGCGGGGAGGGATCGGAGCGCGGGGGCATGACGTCGCGTCAGGAGGGGAGCACGAGGCCGGCGCGCAGCGCGTCGGCGAGTCTGAGACGAGGCGCCCATTCGAGCGCGGTGCGGAAGGTGGCGTCATCCCGCGAGGACCAGTCCCCATGACGGAGCTCACGGAGCTTCGGCGGGGTGAGCATCGGCGCCCGTCCAGACCACCTCGAGGTGACGAGGTTCGCGCGGGCGACGAGATCGAGGACAACCGGGGGGACGCGCACGATACGGATCCTGCGCCCCCAGATCTCTTCGGCCGTCCGGGCCACCCCGGGCCAGTCATACCCGCCCGGGGTTCCGTCGTGAAGCTCGTGCACGCCTCCGGGCGGCGCGGCCGCCTCGACCCAGGCCGCGGCCGCCTCGGCGAGGTCGTCCACGAAGAGGAGAGAGAAGCGACCCCCGGGGGCTCCGACCATCGGCATCCACCCACGGCGCATCGCACCGAAGAGCGGAGCGATCTCGCGGTCTCCCGGGCCGTAGACGGCGGGGGGACGGACGACGGCGTGCGTCATCGCGCTCGGGGCGTCGGCTTCGAGGAGCTCTTCCGCGGCGTGCTTGCTCGCCGCGTACCACGAGAGGTCGGGTTCGCGGGCGGCGAGCGAGGAGATGAGGAGGAAGCGGTCGACGCCCGCGCGCACGGCCGCGGTCAGTACGCTCCGTGTGCCGTCGAGGTTGACGCGGTCGAAGTCGGCGGGCCCTGCGCCGCGTACCGCCCCCGCACAGTGGATGACGCCCTCGCTTCCCTCGACCAGGCGGGCGAGCGCGTCGGGTGTGGCGAGATCACCACGGATCCACGTTGTCCCGGAGACCGTTGCCGGAGCGGACCGCCGCGTGAGGGCGCGCACCGATATCCCCCGCCCGGTCAGGCGGGCGAGGATCCGGCGTCCGATGAAGCCGGTGGCTCCGGTGAGAGCGATGGTAGTCATGGTCGCGCGGTCTGGATCCCGCGCCGCGGAGGTCGTGCTCGACGAGGCGTGCCCGGGTATCGGCATGAAGACGGCGTGAAGATACCTTGAGAGGTGACCCTGTCGAACCCTTTGCCCGCAATCGCCATACACCCGACTGCCCGGGTGCCTTCCCGCACCCTCCTCATCTGGAACCCCGGGAGCGGCCGCGTGCGCAGATCACCGCGAGCCCTCGACGGCCTCCGGAGCGCGGTCGGCGAGGCGTGTGGACGCGCCGCCCGCGACGCCGCCGAGGTGTGTTCGGCGGTGCGCGAACTCGCACCCGGTCCCGACGATCTCCTCTGTGTGGCGGGAGGGGATGGGACGCTGCAGGCGATCCTCACCGCGCTCGACGAGATCGGGGGCGAGTGGCCCCGCTTCGTGATGCTGCAGGCCGGGTCGACGAATATGACCGCCGTCGACCACCAGGGTCGCCGGCGCCTCGACTCCGCGTCGGAGGCGGTCCGCGCGTGGATCGCGGCGGGTCACCCCGGGGGACGACGGATCCGGCGCCGGGTGCTCCGGATCGAGTCGGGTGCGCGGGCGCCTCTCCTCGGCTTCTTCTTCGGGATCGGGGCGATCACCGAGGGGGTGCGGATCTTCGAGGAGCGGCTCCGCGGCGTGGGACGCCCCGGAGAGTGGGCGGGGGGACTCGCCGCCGCGCGCGTCGCGCTGAGCGCCGTGCTGGGGCGTACCGCCGTGCCGGGAGAGCTCGAGGTGCGGACCGACTGGAGTGGCGAGGGGGTGGCGTGGGACTCGGTCCGCGTTCTCGCCCAGATCGCGAGCACCCTCGACCGTCTGATTCTCGGGGCGCGACCCTTCTGGGGAACGGAGGCGGGCGCGCTCGACGTCACGCGGGTCGAGGCGGACGCGCGTCACCTGGGCCGCCGCCTCTGGCGGGTCGCCCTCGGGCGCCCGGGACGGCATCTCCGCTCTGCGGAGGGGTACGCGAGTCACGCCACCGACCGCCTCGTGCTCGACTTCGAGGGGCCGTTCATCCTCGATGGAGAGCGGTTCGAACTCGCGGCTGGCGACGGACCTCTCGTCCTCACCGCACCGCGCGAGATCGAGTGGGTGGTGCCGTGGTGAGGCGCGACGAACACCGCGGCGTCGTCGTGATCGGGAGTGGATTCGGAGGCGCGCTCGCGGCGTGGCCTCTCGTACACGCCGGCGTCGACGTGCTCATGCTCGAACGGGGCGGGCATGTGGAGCGGGGCCCGTGGAACTGGGAAGGCGAAGGTACGATCCTCTCCACCCCGACCTATCTCGACGCGCCCGCCTTCGACGCGACGACCGATCGGGGGACGAAGGAACGTCACCAGTACGCATGTGTCGGGGGACCGTCCGTCTTCTACGGGGGGATCTCGCTCCGCTACCGCGAGGAGGACTTTCATCCTCCGGCCGAGATCGTCGGGGACTCGGAAGCGGCGTGGCCGTGGGACTACCGTACGCTCGCTCCCTGGTACGACCGGGCCGAGGCGATCCTCGGGATCGCGGGACGGGCGGGGGAGGACCCCACCGAACCGAATCGGAGCACGCCCTACCCGGCCGGGCCCGCCGAGCTCTCCGAGGTGTCGCGGCGGATCGCCGAGGCGGGCCGGCGCCTCGGGCTGCGCCCCTTCCGTCTTCCTCTCGCGATCAATCACCTCGAGACCGACGAACGTCGCGGGTGCATCGAGTGCGCGACCTGCGACACCTTCGCCTGCGCGATCGAGGCGAAGAACGACATCGAGGTGCGCGTGCTGCGCAGGTTGCGAGAGCGCGGACTCGAACTCCGGCCCCGCTCGGTGGTCACCCGCCTTCTGCGCGAGGGCACCCGCGTCGTGGGGATGGAGTGTCGCGACGCAACGACCGGTGCCGTGCATACGATCCATGCGGACCACGTCATCCTGGCGGGGGGAGCGCTCGGCACGCCCCACCTCCTCCTCGCCTCGGGACTCGCCGAGGTGAACCCCGCCGGAGGGGTGATCGGGCGCTACCTCACGCGACACTGCAGCGGGATTGTCTTCGGACTCCACCCGTGGGTCTCGCGGTTCGAGGGGATCTTTCACAAACAGATCGGATTCCACGACTTCTATCACGGGGTGGACGACGCCCGGGCACCTCGCGGCCCACTCGGGAGTGTGCAGCAGACCCAGACCCCCGACATCGGGACGATCCGGGGCGAGCTCGGGGGTGTCGCGGCCGCACTCCTCGCGCCTCTCGCGCGACGGATCACGGGGCTCCTGACGATCGCCGAGGATCGACCGCAGAAGGCGAACCACGTGAAGCTCTCCAGCGACGAAGTCGACCGCTTCGGGATGCCGCGTCTCGCCGTGGTGCACCGCTACGCGGACCGGGACCTCGCCGCCCGGGCCTATCTCGCTCGCCGCGCTCGCCGCATTCACCGCGAGGCGGGAGCGATCGGGTGGTACACGCACACGATCGACACCTTCTCGCACGCACTCGGGACGGTCCGCATGGGGGTGGATCCGGCGACCTCCCCCCTCGATGGGGAGGGCCGCTTCCGGGGCGTCGAGGGACTCCACATCTCCGACGGGAGCGCGCTGCCGACCTCGGCGGGGGTCAACCCGAGCCTGACGATCTCGGCGCACGCTCTCCGTGTGGGTGAGGTGGTGCGGAGTGAGCTCGCCGCGCGCAGCATCGGGGGGACGGCATGAAGGGCGGGGCGATCGCCTTCGTGGGATGCGGACGGGCGGCCGACACGCACTCCCGGGTGCTTCGGCGGATCGCGCGCGGGCGCGACCTCCGCTACGCGAGTTCGAGCACGCCTCGGGCGGAGGCCGCGGCGCGGCGCTGGGGTGGGAGGGCGCTTGCCGGATACGACGAGGCCTTTGACGCGCCCGATGTGGAGATCGTGGTCGTCACCACCCCGCCGGTGCTCCATGCGCCGCTGGCGCTCCGGGCGCTCCGGGCGGGTCGCCACGTCGTGGTCGAGAAGCCCGCCTTTCTGCACCCGGACGAATTCCGGAGCGTGCGAGCGGCTGCGCGCGAGGCGGACCGGCGGGTGGCGGTGGCCGAGAACTACTACTACAAGCCGCTGCGCCGGACGCTGACGGCGCTGATCGATCAGAACGAACTCGGCGACCTCCTCCTCGTGCGCCTGAATGCGGTCAAGCGGCAGGAGGCGGGCGGGTGGCGCGACGACCCCGCGGTGGCGGGCGGCGGCGCCCTCTTCGAGGGAGGGATTCACTGGGTGAATCTGATCACGAATCTGGGGCTCGATGTCGCCTCGGTACGCGGCAGCAGAGCCCACCCGGAGTCGCGCACGGACGACTCCCGGAGCGCTGAGGAGACGTGGAGCATCACCTTCGATTTCACCTCGGGCGCGGTCGGAGTCCTTGACTTCTCGTGGCAGGTGCCGACGCTTCTGGGCGGCGTGCGCCTCTCCACCCTCTACGGAACGGGCGGAACGGCGTGGTTCGAGTCGAATGGACTCGTGCTCGCGCGCCGCACCGGACTCGTCCGCGTGACCCTCCCCGGGTTTCGCGACCTCGGAGGCTTCCGGGCGATGTGGCGAGACTTCCTTGATGCATTCGCCGCGGAGCGCGAGCCCGCGATGACCCTTGACCTCGCCGAGCGGGATGTCCGACTCGTGCGTCACCTCTACGATCAGGCTTCGTCCGCCCCATGACAGATATCGCTCTCGGCGCTCTCGTCGGATTCGTCACCGGCCTCCACATTGCCTCGTGGGGGATGTACAAGGATGCTCCCCACGAGGGCTTCACCTGGCGCACCTGGGTCCGGAGTCCGATCGTCGCCGCCGTCGCCGCGGCAGCGCTCGTTGCCTTGACCTCGATCGACCCGACCACGCCCGCCGGACTTTTCGTGCTCTTCGCAGTGACCTACGGGACGGAGCGCGCGGTGGTCGAGGTCTACAAGTCGTTCTTCCGTTCCGAGGATCAGTCGAAGTACACGATTCCGATGCAGTTCGCGATCCGCGGGCGCGTCGTCGAGAGCGTGGCCGCGCGGTGGGCCGCCGGGGTGGCGTATGTCGTCGTGGGCCTCCTCGTGCTCTGGGGGGTGTACCTCCTCGAGGGGGTTGATCTCGGGCTGCACCCGATCCTGATCGTACTGATCGTCGCCAGCCCCGGGGGGTGGATCTCGGCCTTCGGCGGTGCGTGGAAGGATGCGCCGATCGAGGGGTTCCACACCTTCAAGTTCTTCCGGAGCCCCTTCGTCTCCTTCTCGTACGGCGTGCTCGTCGCGACATTGACGGATAGCTATCCCTTCATCTTTCTCGGGTCGATCGGACTCACCGTGGCGACGATCGAGACGTACAAGACCTTCTTCTTCCCTGATCGCCCCCGCGGCAAGTTCCAGGGAAAGGAGCCGGGATTCCCGGAGATGCTCCGACGGCGTCAGCGAGTCGTCCCCCTCTTCGTGAGCATCTGGCTGGCGGTGCTGGTATGCCTCGCGCTTGCCCTCACGGGGTCGCCCGACGGGTTGCTTCTCGGCGGATGATCGGAACAGGAGGGGGGATGGCGGAGTTGGATTGACGCGTGGTTCCCGATCCGTATCGCCGAGAGGTCTTCGTGAATATCCCGATCCTTCGAGTGGTCACGGCGATTGCCGCCGTCGCCATCATCCTCATGCTGAACCCCCGCCCCGCCGCATCGCAGGAGGGGGCCGCCTGCCGGGTCGATACCCCGGGCGCGCATCTCGACGCCCTCTACGTCGAGTGGCGTCGACTCCTGAGCATGCGTGCGGAGATCGGCGAGGAGCGTTTCCGACACGAGGCGCTTGCGCTCATCGATGACGCCTTCGCCGTCGGTGATCTCTCTGTGCGCGGGATGGGGTCATCGTCGTGGTGGGCACGCTCCGAGTACGATCAGGACCGGGTGCGACGCGCGATGCGACGCGCGATCTACCACACGATCATGCCAGCCTTCGATCGCTCCCCCCGGGATGTGCCGTGGCTCCGCCCCGCCCCCGAGGATTGGGAGCGGAAGGGGGATTCCACGTCACGCAGATTCTGGCTCGTGGCGGATGGGTGGCAGGAGTGGTTCACGCTGGAGCTCGTGGCGGAGCGGGGAGCGTGCCGGATCGCGGATGTCAAGCGCGGCGGTGAGTCGCTCGCCGGCACCCTCCGGAAGCGGATGCGGGATGCGCTCGAGAGCTACTCCTTCCCCTACATGGTCGCCGTTCTAGGGGATTACGACGAAATCGTCTTCGATGACTTCGAGGACGACGAACCGGGTACACTTCCGAAGGGCTGGAGCTGGCGGGACGAGGACGACAACACGAACAAGCCCTACCGCGTGCGGGCGGAGAACGGCAATCAGTACCTCGAGGCGACCGACGAGGGGGAGTCGGTGATCCTGGGGAGGGAGCAGGGGTGGAACCTGAACGAATACCCGTACGTCTCCTTCCGGGTGCGGGTGAACCGCATTCCCGAAGGCGGGGATGAGCGCGATGACGACAAGGTCGACAGCGCCGCGGGCCTCTATTTCACGCTGAACAAGAAGTTTCTGGGGAAGATCCCCGAGTCGGTGAAGTACGTCTGGAGCTCCACCCTCCCCGTGGGTACGGCGGTGCGGCGCGACGGGATCGGCAAGCCGTGGCAGGTCGTCTTCGGAACCGGTAAGGAGGGCCTCGGGGAGTGGCGGACCTACATCTTCGATGTCCGGCAGGCGTATCGTGATACCTTCGGAGAGGATCCGCCACGCCGAGCGATCGGCGTCGGAATCCTCTCTGATGCGAATTCACTCGATGCCCAGGCGTGGGCCGACTATGACGATATCAAGGCGCTGCGCACGGCTCCGGAAGGCGTCGGAACGGGCGTCATCGAGATCGTGAAGGAGGTGAATCGTTGATCCGCTGCCCCCGTGGCTTCATGCGTCGCGCATCCCGCCGTCGGCGTGAATCCCTCCTGCGTGTGTCTCCCCTCTCGCCGCTCATCGCCTTTACCGTGATCTCCGTGGCGGCCGCGGGAATCGAAGCGCAGCTCCCGACCCGGATGGAGGGAGACACCCTCGTGCTCTCGCTCGACGAGATCGAGGCGATCGCGCTCGAGAACAGCCCCGGGCTCGCCCCCGCCGCTGCGGCCGTGGGGCTCGCCGAGGCCCAGTACGGCGAGGCCCGGCACGCGCGCTTCCTCCCCGAGTTCACCTTGCGCAACGTCTGGGGTCCCGCCCCCGTGGCCAGCGCGGAGTTCACCGAGTTCGGCGTGCTCGTCTCGCCCGACACGATGACGGGCCTCGGCGACCTGACGTGGTTCACCCAGCTCGATCTCGAGTTCGTGCAGCCGGTCTACACCTTCGGCAAGATCGGATCCCGGATCGATGCGGCGAAGCATCAGATCGAGGTGCGCGAATCGGAGGCCGCGATGACGCGGGCCGCCCTCCTCGAGCGGGTACGCAAGGTCTACTGGGCATCGCTCCTCGCCGAAGAGCTCGAGCGCGTCTCGGCCTCGTTGACGGAGCGGATGCTCGAGGCGGAGACGCGCCTCAACGAGTTGTACGAGGAAGGCTCCGCGACCCAGAACGATCTCTTCCGCTTCGAGATCTTTCGGTACGAAGCCCGCTCACGCACACGGGAGATCGAGGTGGGTCGCGCCACCTCACGCGCCGGGCTCCTCTCTCTCCTCGGGCTCGATCCGGAAACCCCGATGCGACTCGAGGCCACGAGCCTCGAGGCACTCGATGTGACCCTGGACAGCCTTCAGGTGTATATTGACCAGGCGGTACAACTCCGTCCCGAGATGCGGGCGCTGGAAGCCGGAGTCGCCGCTCGCCGCTCGCTCCTCAATGCAGCGCGCGCCGACCTGCGTCCCTCCTTCTTTCTGGCCGGTTCCTTCGCATTCAACCACTCTCCGGGCCGCGACGATCCTCGCAACCCCTTCGTGGACAACCCGACGAACTTCTCACGCCCCGCGCTCCTCTTCGGTGTGGACTGGAATCTGAACTTCCGACGCACCTCCGATCAGGTGCGCGCGGAGGAGTTCGAACTGGCGCGGGTCCAGGCGCGTGTGCCGGCTGCACAGTTCCAGATCGCGCAGGAGGTACGGGAAGCGTACCTCGAAGTTCGGCGCGCACGGCAGGACGTCGAGGAAGGCCAGCAGGCGCTCACCGCGAGTGAGAGTCTGCTTCGAGCGGAGTTGCAGACCTTCGACATCGGCCTCGGAAACATCGAGGATGTGATCTCGGCTTTCGAGTCGAATGTGGAGATGACGGTGGAACAGTTCAGCAATATCGAACGATTGAATGCCATGCTCACGGAGTTGTCCCGCCGGATCGGTCGGGACCTTCCGGGGGTTTCGGATTGAGCGAGAGGGAGAAGACTCGATGATCAATAGACGCGTGGCCGGGCGATTCCGGCGGTCCATGATCCTGATGGCGCTCGCGCTGGTTGCGGTTCCCGCGGGTGCGATCGCGCAATCCACCCCGGAAGCGGTGGTGCGCGCGCGCAACGAAACGGTGAGCGCCACACTCGCGAATGTGGGTGACGAGGTCCCGGAGAGCGTACGTGAGGAGCTCAAGGATGTGATCAACGGGCTCCTCGACTTCCGCGAGCTGTCGCGCCTGGCGCTGGCACGGCACTGGGCGGACCGGACCCCGGAGGAGCAGGAGGAGTTCATCGATCTCTTCCGGGAACTCGTACGCAACTCGTCGGTGCAGAAGCTCGAGGTCTACAAGGCCGACAGCACGGTCTACGAGCCGGCGTCGATCGAGGGCGACAAGGCGACCCTCGTCACGCGCGCCTTCAAGGGATCGAGTGAGATCGAGATCGAGTATCTGATGCATCGCGTCGATGGGGAGTGGCTGGCGTACGACGTTGTCGTCGATGGGTCGAGCACGATGCGCACCTACCGCGACTCCTTCATCCGCGAACTTCAGTCCACCTCATTCGAAGCGATGATGCGCCGCATGCGTGACCGCCTGAACCGCTCCGGCGAGAGCGACTCTTGACGCCACACGGTCCCGCAACCCCGACCCGGGGGCGGGGATGACGGGGGCGGGAAGGCCACACGCCTGTGAACTCGCCGCGCGGCGCCCGACGGTCGTGCTGCTCGTCGCGCTCGTCGCGACGATCGTGGGGGGGATCCTCACCTCACGCCTCGGGATCGAGAGCGACCTCGCGGCCCTCCTCCCCGACGACTTCCCGAGTGTCGTCGCCGTCGACCAGATGGAGGCGGAGGTGGGCGGATCGGTCAGCACGCTCCAGGTCGCGCTCATCAGTGACGACTTCGACGCGATGCTCCGTCTGGCGGAGGAGCTCCAACCCCGGTTCCAGGAAAGCGAGCGCGTCCTCTATGCGCGCTTCCGCAACGAGTTCGAGTTCTACGATCGCAACGCGCTCCTCTTCCTGGCGCCGGCCGAGCTCGACTCGCTGCGCACCGCGTTGCAGGATGCGATCGACGAGGAGAAGCAGGCGCTCAACCCCTTCATGGTCGACGACCTCTTCGGGCCGCCACCGGATGAAGAAGAGGAGACGGAAGAGGGAGGGCTCGACGCATGGGAGGCGCGCTACACCGACGCGGCGCCGCGTCCGTACCTGACCGATGCCGACAGCAGCGTGCTCGTCATCGAGATCGCGGCGGCCCAGGATTGCGCCGATCTCGACTTCTGCCGGGCGATGGCGGGCGATGTGCGCGCGATCGTCGAAGCGGCCGATCCGACCTCGTACGCCCCCGACATGGAGGTGCTCTACGGCGGAAATGTGATGAACCGCATCGGCGAGTTCACCTCGCTGCGCCGCGACATCATCGGCACGGCGGGATACGGACTCGTGAGTGTCTCGATCGTGCTCCTCCTCTACTTCCGCACTTTCGTCGCCCCGCTTCTGATCGCGCTCAGCCTCATCGCGTCGCTCACCTGGACCTTCGGGATCACGCGGCTCGTGATCGGACAGCTCAACACGATCACCGGCTTCCTCTTCGTCGTTCTCTTCGGGCTCGGGATCGACTACGGAATCCATGCCTTCGCGCGCTACCGTGAGGTGAGGCGCGCCGGCGGCGACCAGAAGACCGGGCTGCACCGCATGGTGTGCGAGACGGGACGCGCGCTCACGACGACGACGTTCACGACCTCGGCTGCCTTCTTCTCGCTGGCCCTCATGGACTTCCGGGGCTTCTCGGAGCTGGGCCTCATCACCGGTGTCGGATTGATCTTCGCGCTGATCGCGATGATCTTCGTGCTCCCGGCGCTCATCATCGTGGCCGAGCGCCTCGGTGTGCTCCGCATCGCGCCGAGCGACGAGGTCCGGATGTCCTTCACGCCGCGCCCCTTCCGTCCCGCGCGTGCCCTCGCGATCGTGGGCGTCGCGATCACGCTCTTCGCGCTGGTCGGCACGCTTCGCGTCCAGTTCCAGTACGACTTCACCGACCTGCGCTTCATCAGCGCGGATCGGGAGCGTTTCACGGAGGTGGTCGACGACGTCTTCTCCCGCTCGAACTCGCCCGCGCTCGTGCTCGCCGAAACACCCGAAGAGGCGCGACAGGTCGAGGTGCTGGTGAGGGAGCTCATGGCGAGCGACACGCTGACGCCCACCGTCGGCGATGTGCAGTCGATCTATTCGCTCATTCCGCAGGATCAGGATCTGCGGCTGGAGAAGATCCGGGGCATCCGGGAACTCATCGACGAAGAGAATGCGAGGGAGCTCCTGACGGGGAAGGATCTCGAACGCCTCGAACGGCTCGAGCGCTATCTCGAGGTCGACGAAGCGGTCGCGCTCGAGGATGTGCCCGAGAGCGAGCTGCGTCCCTTTCGCAGGCGTGACGGTGAGATCGGAAGCTTCGTCTTCATCTATCCCGATGTGGCGCTGCGCGACGGACGCAACGCGATCCTCTTCTCGGAGGATATCGGGACGATCACGCTCCCCTCCGGCGAGGTGCTCAACGCCGCGAGCTCCAACCTCATCGTGGCGGATCTCCTGCGCATGGTCATCCGGGAGGGGCGGATCGCCGTCTTCCTCTCGCTCTTCGTCGTGCTCGCCATCGTGTATTTCGATGTACGGCGTCTGGCCGACTCGCTCATCATCCTGAGCCCCCTCGTATTTGGCCTCGTCTGGCTGGGGGGATTGATGCACCTCTTCGGGATGCAGCTCAACCTCTTCAATATCGTGGTCCTCCCCTCGGTGATCGGGATCGGGGTGGATAGTGCGGTCCACCTGCACCACCGCTATCGAAGCGAGGGGCGTGGGTCGATGTACCACGTCCTCGCCCGCACGGGCCCTGCGATCGCCATCGCGACGCTCACGACGATCGTGGGCTACCTCGGCCTCGTGCTCGCGAGCCATCCGGGACTCGATTCGATCGGTCGCCTCGCGGTGCTCGGACTCCTGGCCACCCTGGCGAGTGCGCTCTTCGTCTTCCCGGCGCTCCTCGTCCTCGTCGATCGCTGGAGAGGTCTCGCCGACAGCGCCCTCCCCGATCCCTCGCACCTCGAGGCGGGGGATTGAGCAAATCCGCCGCTCGGTGACGGGCCCCGGGTCCCGCACCCGCGTCCTGACCTGATAGATTGCCTGATATGCCTTCCTCCAGAATCCAGGACGCCGTCGTGCTCGCGGCGGGGCGTGGCAGCCGACTCGGCAGCGACCTCCCCAAACCGCTCGTGCCCGTACTGGGGATGCCCCTTCTCGCGCGCACACTCGCCACGCTCCGTCAGGGGGGTGTGACCCGCGCCTTCGTCGTGGTCGGCCACCGTGCGAAGGAGGTGCGCGAGGGGATGCGCGAGGAGATCCCCGACGGGATGACGGTCGAGTGGATTCACAACGACGCGTGGGAACGCCCCAACGGAGTGTCGGCGCTCGCCGCCGCCGACCGGGTGCGCGGGCCCTTCTTTCTCACGATGACCGACCACGTCTTCTCGCATGAAGTGCTCGAACGGCTGAGACGGCAGGGTGCCGGGTGCGGGGTCGATCTCGCCATCGATACCGGTCTCGATCAGATCGTCGATCTCGACGACGCCACCAAGGTCCGCGTCGAGGACGGGCGCATCGTCGAGATCGGCAAGGAGCTCGGGGAGTGGAATGCGGTCGATACGGGGGTCTTTCTCGCCACGCCCGCGCTCTTCGACGCCCTCCGCGAGGCGGTGGACGCCGGCGAGGAGTCGCTCTCGGCGGGGGTGAGGCGCCTCGCGGCGAAGGGAGCGGCGCGCGTGGTCGACGTCGAGAGGCGGATGTGGCAGGATGTCGACACCCCCCTCGATCGCCGCGTCGCGGAGCGCAAGCTCCTCGATCTTCTGCGCAAGGAGTCCGACGGCCCGATCGCGCGCTACCTCAACCGTCCCCTCTCCCTCGCCCTCACCCGCCTCCTCGTGCGGACGCCGATCACCCCGAACCAGGTCAGCGTCTCGACGCTCGTGATGAGCGTGATCGCGGCCTTCCTCGCGACGCGAGGAGACTATGCGGGCTTCCTGGGGGCGGGCGCGCTCTTCCACCTCGCGTCGGTCGTCGACGGCACCGATGGGGAGATCGCGAAGCTCAAGTTCATGACGAGCCGCTACGGCGAGTGGGTGGACACGATCTGCGACAACCTCGGGTATCTCGCCTTCCTCGTCGGGGTGATCGTGGGGGTGGTGCGCGCAGGGTACCCCGACGTCTACCTCTACGCGGGGATCGCCGGATTCGTCGCCACCGGGACGAGCATCGCCAACCTCGCCATGTACCTGTCGCGTGAGCGGGGTTCGGGGAGCTTCCTCTCGGTGGAATACGGCTACCAGCGGAGCGACGGATTCCTGAGCCGGGTGCTGCGGGTGACCCACTTCCTCGGGAAGCGTGACTTCTTCGCCTTCGCGATCTTCGTGCTCGCCGTCATCGGGCACCTCCCCTTCGGGCTGATCCTCGTCGGAGCGGGGACGACCTTCATCCTCCTGCCGGTCACTCTGGCCGCCAACCTCTCGTCGCTCGGGCGACAGCACGATGACGGAGTCGAACCGGCCTCCTGACGCCGATCCGGGCGAACGGGCCCGGGGCCGGGACGCGCGCACCTCGAGCGAAGACGACACACGCGACCTCGCTCGCGGGGCCGGCGTCAACTACCTCGGCTCGGTGGCGCGCATCCTCCCGCGCGTGGCCTTTCTGGTCCTGGCCGGACGGCTCTACGGCGAGGAGGGATTCGGAGCGTACACCTTCGGGGTGACGGTCGTCGAGACGGCGGCCGCGCTCGCGCTCTTCGGGATGAAGCGTTCGATCTTCGGCTTCATGAGCGCGGCGCCCTCCGGGGAGGCCTCCGACGGAGAAGGGGTGCACCGTCCCGTCGCCACCGGGATCGCGCTCGCCGCCACGATCGGGCTCGCGCTCTCTCTCACGATCGGCTTTGCGGGCGGGGCGCTCGCTCGATCCTTCGGGCTTCCGAGCGCGGTCGAGCCGCTCCGCATCCTGACGCTCGCGGTCCCGCTCATCGTCGCCTCCGACATCCTCCTCGTGGCGATCCGCTTCACGCGGCAGATGCGCTGGGAGGTCTACGCGCGGAGCCTGATCGAGCCGATCACGCTGACCCTCGCGCTCGTCGTCCTGCACGCCGCGGGCGTGGGTGAGTCGGGACTCGCGTGGGCGTACGTGCTCTCCCTCCTGGCCGCCGCGCTCTCCTCGGTGGTCTTCTTCACGCGCGTCTTCTCGCTCCCGACCTGCCTGCGCGTGCGCCTGCGCTGGAGCGAGATCCGCGAGCTCGCCACCTTCAGCGGCCCCACCGCCGGCTACGAGCTGGGGCTCATGCTCGCCGACAAGATCGACATCTTCCTGGTGTCGTGGTTCGGCTCGGTGGGCACCGTCGGGATCTACGGGATGGCGCGGCAGTTCGCGACCGTCACCAAGAAGATCCGCGGCGGCTTCGACCGGATCCTCCCCCCCGTATTCTCGGAGAGCCTCGCCACGGGCGAGATGTCGCGCGCCGACCGGCAGCTGACGATGGTGGTACGGTGGATCCTGACCGCCGAGCTCCTGGTGGCGCTGATCTTCGTGGTCTACGGTGAAACCCTCCTCGGCTCGATCGAGGCGAGCTTTGCGGCGGGAGCGGGGGTCGTCGTGATTCTCATGCTCGCCGACGCGATCCACGGGAGCCTCGGGCTGGGCGAGCTCCCCTTCGTCTATCTCCGGCCCTGGCCCAACGTCGCCTTCGGCCTGGCGCTCCTGGCGCTGACCGGGGGGCTCGGCGTCTGGTGGATCCCCGCGCTGGGGGCGGAGGGCGCGGCGCTCTCGGTGCTCGCCTCGGTGACCCTCGTCAACGGCGTGCGGGTCTTCGCGAGCCGACGATGGCTCGGGATGGCGGTGGCCGATCTGACGCTGCTCAAACCGGCCGCGGCCGCGGCGGTCACCGCCCTCGTGATCCTCGGCATCAATCGCTTCGTCGATCCCGCTCCGGTGCTCGAACTCCTCCTCGGACTGCCGCTCCTCCTCGCGCTCTTCGGCGGCGTGCTCCACCTCCTCGGACTCGAGCCGGAGGATCGCGCGCAGCTCGCGCGTATCACG
>JAVVEY010000058.1:0-18864 GCA_032250675.1 Longimicrobiales bacterium
CGGCCGACGAGCCGTCCCGGATCGGCGGTTCAGGGGCATCGAGTTCGAGGATCGCGTTGTCGACATGGCGCGCGGCGAGCGCGGCGAGGAGGTGCTCCACCGTATCGACGCGCGCCTCTCCGAGGCCGAGGCTCGTGCCGAGACGCGTATCGACGACCGCGTCGAGCCCCACCGGGATCTCGGGGCTCCCGCTCAGATCGGTGCGCCGGAAACGGAGTCCCGTGTTCGCCTCGGCGGGGAGGAGGCGCAAGGTCACGGGTCGCCCGGAGTGGACCCCGGTCCCGGAGACGGAGATCGAGGCGGCGAGGGTACGTTGCCGGTCGCTCATCGGATCGGTGCAAGGAGGGACGGACGACGCGCGATGCGTCGGGGAGACTCGCCCAATCTAATCGGACCCCGAGCCCCGCCGAAGCGGAGGCGACGGACGATCACTCCCCCTCATCGTCCGGCTCATCATCGTCGACCCACGCCTTCCCGACCGCGCGTTCGAGGGCACGGACACGACGGAGGAGATCGGGGAGCCGACGCTGGGCTGCCCAGACGCGCGCCACCTCATCTCCGGCTCCGGCGGGGTACCCCATCACCCTCCGATCGCCCGGGTCGAGATCGCCCAGCAGCTTGGAGGCGGCACCTACCGAGAGATCGTCCGGGAGATCGAGGTGCCCGACGGCTCCGGACTGCCCGCCCATCCGCACCCGGGCTCCGATCCGGGTCGAGCCCGCGATCCCGACGAGTGCCGCGAAGAAGCCATCCGCGCCGACGCGAACATTGTGCGCGATATGCACGAGGTTGTCGAACTTCACGCCGTCGCCGACCTCGGTGTCCCCGAGCGAGCCACGATCGATCGTCGTGTTGGCCCCGACTTCGACATCGTCGCCGAGGATCGCTCTTCCCACCTGGGGGATCTTCCGGGAGCGTCCCTCGCCGACGGCAAAACCGAAACCATCCGACCCGATCCGTGCACCGGCATGGATCACCGCGCGCGCACCGATCTCACACCCCGCATACACGACCACATGCGGATGGAGATACCCGTCCTCCCCGATCCGCGCCCCGCGTCCGATCACGCAGTGCGCCCCCACCCGGGAGCCCGCGCCGATCGCACACCCTTCCTCGAGGACTGCGTACGGGCCCACGCTCACGCCCTCGCCGAGCGAGACGCCCTCCTCGATGACCGCGGTCGGATGCACCCCGGGGGGATGGCGCGGCGTCGGGTCGAGGTGTCGAAGCAGCGGAATCAGCGCGGCGTGTGGGTCGCGGACCACCACGCGCGGGCGGGCGTCGATCTCCGCTACGCGGTCGACGAGTCGTTCCGCCACGAGGAGGGCTCCGGCAGCGGAGGCGGGCACTGATGGCAGATACTTCGCGTCCGACACCGGAGCGAGGTCAGACGAACCGGCTCGATCGAGGGGGAGAACCGCATCCACCCGGAGGGCGCCGTCCCCGTCGGTTCGCCCCCCGACCCGCGTCGAGAGATCAGCGAGTGTGAGCGGGAAGATGTCACGCAACCCACGAGTCATGGCGGCTCCACGAGGAGAGGCGGCGTCCGCGAGGCGTATCCGTGATGGGCCGAAGCGCGAAGTCCACGAGGCTGCGTGGGGTCAGTGATCGCCACCCGGCCCCGGTGTCGCGGTCGCCCTGCCGAGATGCGCCACCACCTGATCGGTCAGATCAAGCGCCGGGTCCGCAGCGACAAGCCCCCCCGCGGCCACATCGAAGATGAGCGCATACCCACCCTGGACCCGCACCGATTCGATCGCCTCCGAGACCTGATCCATCACCGGCTGCATCAACTGAGCCTGACGCTGCTGCGCCTGTTCCTGCATCTGGCCGGCCTCTTCCTGGACCTGAGCCTGTTTCTGCAGGATCGCCTCCTCACGGAGTGCACGCGCGGTATCGGAGAGCGCCTGCGACTGCGCCTCGTAATCGGCGATCATCTGATCAAGCTCCTGCCTGCGAGGCTGAAGCGACGTCTCCATCTGCTGAAGTTCCATCTGGAACTGCTGTACCGCCTGCTGGTAGCCGGGCGTCTGGCGGAGAATCGCGTCACTGTTGATGAAGCCAACCTTCAACCCCGGGGTCTCCTGTGCCGTCAGAGACATCCGTCCCGTTGGAGACTCCTGCGCCGCCAGGCCGGCGCCGGAGGCCAGAAGAAAGGTCATCGAGAGAACTGCTGCTGCGCGAACCATCATGATCTCCATCCTGCCTCTCGTCGGGAGGCATCGTCGTGTTGAGTCAGAAACCGGCCTGACCGAAGGTGAAGTGAAACTGCCATCCGGGTTCGGGCTTGTCGAATCCATACGCATAATCGAGTCCAATCGGTCCGAAGGGCGTGATGATCGTCGTGCCGAATCCGGCGCCGCGGAAGAGGTCGGTGGGATTTACCGCATCGAACGAGGTCCAGACATTCCCGGCATCAAAAAAGCTTCGAAGTGTGAACTGGGAACTCGCACGAAGCGCGAGTTCGGTCGAGATCGACATGAAGGCGTCCCCGAGTCGATCGATATCCGGGATCTCATTGGAATTCTCCGGGAAGAACCCCTGCGGGGTGATCGAGGTCTCGTCATACCCGCGGAGCTTCTCTCCGAATTGTACACCGCCCATCCAGAAACGCTCGAATGGGAAGTCATCGACCGTCCCCAGAATCGATCCCCCGCGCAACTTGGTTCCGAGCGAGATCACATTCGGCGCGCCGCCGTCCTGACCCCCGAAATTCCAGACGGGGGTCCAGAACTGTGACTCGACGATGTGCTTCGTGAAGTCCCCATCCCCGCCGAGGACACCGCCATTCACCTCCACATTCCAGCTCAGGCGCGTGCCGTTGATCGGAAAGATCGGGTTGTTCAGGGTGGTGCGCTCGATGCCGAAGGTCATCTGGCTCAGCGTCCCCGCGGATCGCCCGAAGAGCGATGCGTCGTCCGCGTCATCGAAGAGATCGAAGTCCGTGACGGAGAGGCCGTACCCCACGAAGATGCGCGTCCTCAAGGCACCCGGAGCCGGGAATCCGAAGCGCACGCTGCCGCCGGTCTGCTTCCTCCGTCCCGAGGAGAACTGAAAGAAGCGGTCCCGCGAGTTGAAGAGTGTGACCGTTCCACTCGTGCGGGACTGGAAGAGGGCGGGATCGGTATAGCTCAGGGTGAAGCTGTTGACGAAGCGTCCGAAGTCCCATCGAACCGTCCCGGACTTGGCCTGACCGAAGAGGTTCGGCTGTTCGTACCCGACAAAGCCGGAGATCCCCGTCCCGCCGCCGACCGAGGTGCCGAAGTTGACCGTACCCGTCTGCTTCTCTCGTACCTCGAAGGTGACGTCGACCTCTCCCGTCTCGGGATCCACATCGACGAAATTCGGGCCCGGTGTGACCGGCTCGAAGAAGCCCAGCCCGTCGATCGACTGGATGCTCTGGATGAGCCGATCCTGCGAGTAGACATCGCCCGGAAGGACGGTGATCCGTTCCCGGATCACGCGGTCATGGGTGAACTCGTTGCCGACGATGAGGACCTCGTCGATGAAGGCGGGCGAGCGTTCCTCGATCTGGACCGTGAGCGCGACCTGGGGATCCGCGCCCGGCTCCGGGGGCGGAAGCTTCTCGACCGTACCCACGGCCTCGGCGAAGATGAAGCCTGCCCCGGCATAGAGGTTCTGAATCTCCCCTCCCGGACCCGTCACCTCCTCGAAGGTGCGGGCATCGAAGACGCGCCCCCGCTCCGCCTCATCCCCTCCGCCAGCGAGCCCGAGGCTCGTGAGCAGTCCTCCGGTTTCCGGGAGGAAGAATCGTTCGAGGCGTTCGTCATCGAACTCGGTATTCCCCTCGATCGAGAGCTGCGCCACGCGGTACTGAGGTCCTTCATCCACCTGGATCTCCACCCGTGCCTTCCCGGTGTTCGGATCGATGATCAGGGTATCGGAGATGACCTGGAAGTCGATGAACCCGCGGGAAAAGAAGAGGCCCGGCATCGATGTGGCGATATCCGTCTCGTAGCGTTCAGCGTCGTAGACCCCGCTCCGAAACCACCAGAACCCTTCCGGCTTCTGCGAGAGCGCACCAACGATCTCTTCGTCGGAGATGCGCTCGTTGCCCTCGATCACGTATTCGGCGATCGACACCCTCTCCCCCTCATCCACCTCGATGACGAGATCGATGATGTTGGGCCGACCGGCGAGCACGACCTCTTCGGTCTGGATCCGTGCGAAGGGGATTCCGTTACTCGCCAACTCATTCCGGATCGCGCGCTCGGCGATCGCCACCTTCCGGGGGGCGAAGGGCTGATTCCCCCGGAGATCGGCGGAATCGGCGACCACATCCTCCGACGCGCGCTGGAGTCCCCGGATCTCCACCCTCCGGACGAGAGGAGCCTCGGTGACGCGGACCTCGACGGTCGCGGGATCGTCCGGGAGTCCCGTACCCCGCGCGAAGACCTGGACATCGGAGAACTGCGAGCTCTCCCAGAGGGCCTTCTGTGCCTGCTGGATATCGAAGAGCGTGATCGTGTCCCCGGCCTCGAACCCCAGCGTCCCCAGGATGGTCGAAGGGAGCACCCGCTGCGCCCCCTCGACCACGATCGAGTCGACGACGAGGCGGTTCGTCGTGGGCGAGGCCACCTGTGCCGAGAGGGGCGCGGTCGCGCTGCCGAGGAGGAGAGCCCCGGCAACGAATACAGACACCTTCATGACGATGCGACTGGCGGACATCAGGTTCGGGTCGTGGTCGATCCGACACGAAGCGTGAGGCCTTCACCGTCGTCCGTCCGGTCGACCTCGATCTCATCTCCCGCCGAGAAGTCCGAAATGAGGATGCGCTCGGAGAGCGGATCCTCGAGATACCGCTGAATCGCTCGCCGAAGTGGCCGAGCCCCGTATTTCTCGTCGTATCCCTCTTCGACGAGGAATTCGACCGCCGCATCGCTGAGGGTGAGCGTCATCTCTTCTTCAGCGAGGCGCGCACGCACGTCCTTGAGGAGGATGAGCACGATCTCGCCGATCTGCTCCCGAGAGAGCGGATGGAAGACGATCGTGTCATCGACCCGGTTGAGGAATTCAGGGTTGAACGCGCGTTCGATCTCCTCGCGGACCTTGCTCTGCATGATCTCGTAGCTCGAGGCGGGATCGGCCGACTGGAAGCCGAGACTTCCACCCTTCGAGATATTCCGTGCCCCGAGGTTGGACGTCATGATGAGCACGGTGTTCTTGAAGTCGATCACCCGACCGTAGTTGTCGGTCAGGTGCCCTTCGTCGAGGACCTGCAGGAGGACGTTGAAGACATCCGGATGGGCCTTCTCCACCTCGTCCAGGAGGACGACGGAATACGGGCGCCGGCGCACCGCCTTGGTGAGCGCGCCGGAGTCTTCGTACCCGACATATCCGGGGGGCGCCCCGATGAGACGGGACACGGAGAACTTCTCCATGTACTCGCTCATGTCGACGCGAATGAGGGCATCCTGGTCCGCGAAGAGGAACTCTGCCAGCGCGCGGGCCAGCTCGGTCTTCCCCACCCCGGTCGGACCGGAGAAGATGAAGGAACCGATCGGCCGTTGCGGGTCCTTGAGCCCGGCACGGCTCCGCCGAATCGCCCGGGAGATCGCGCCGATCGCGTCATCCTGACCGATGATCCGCTGGTGCAGCTCCTCTTCCATATTCACGAGTCGCTCGGTCTCCGCCGCGCGGATGCGGTTCACCGGCACCCCCGTCCACCGACCCACGATGAAGGCGACATCCTCGGTATCGATCGTCGGACGGTGCGCGCGGCGCTCTTCCTCCCACGCTTCCTCCGCCGATCGGATCTGCTCGAGGAAGCGTTTCTCGTCGTCGCGCAGCTCCGCCGCCCGCTCGAAGTCCTGCTCCCGGATCGCCTCCTCCTTCTTCGCGGCGACCTCATCGAGTTCGGCCTTCAGACCTTCCACCTCGGGCGGGGGCACCTGCGATTCGATCCGCTTGCGCGCTCCCGCCTCGTCGATCACATCGATCGCCTTGTCGGGGAGGAAGCGGTCGGTGATGTAGCGATCCGAGAGCCGCGCCGCCTGCTCGAGCGTCTCATCGGGGATCGTCACGCGGTGGTGTTCCTCATAGTGGGCGCGGAGTCCCTTGAGGATCTCGACCGTCTCGTCGAGCGCGGGAGGATCCACGATCACCGGCTGGAAGCGTCGTTCCAGGGCGCCGTCCTTCTCGATGTACTTCCGATATTCGTTGAGCGTGGAGGCCCCGATGCACTGGAGCTCGCCGCGCGCCAGCGCCGGCTTGAGCATATTGGAGGCGTCGATCGCGCCCTCGGCCGCACCCGCCCCGACGAGGGTGTGCAGCTCATCGATGAAGAGGATGACATCCTGATTCTGCTGGATCTCGTTCATCACCGCCTTGAGGCGCTCTTCGAACTGCCCCCGGTACTTGGTCCCGGCGATCACCGCCGCCATGTCGAGCGCGAGCACCCGATGGCCGCGGAGTGACTCGGTCACCTCCCCGCGCGCAATGAGCTGCGCGAGCCCCTCGACAATCGCCGTCTTTCCGACCCCCGGTTCCCCGATGAGGACGGGGTTGTTCTTCTTGCGCCGGCAGAGGATCTCGATGACGCGCTCGATCTCGGTTGCCCGACCGATCGTCGGATCGAGCTTGTCTCGACGGGCGAGGTCGGTGAGATCTCGACAGAAGTGATCGAGCGCCGGGGTCTTCGACTTCTTCTCTCCCTTCACGCCCGGAGTCGCGCCGGGACCCGGTTCGGTCCCACCCCCGATTCCCGCAGGTTCACCTCCCCCACTGCCCACATCCGAGCCGAGAACCTTGAGCGTCTCCGCGCGTGCATCCTCGAGGGAGATCCCGAGGTGGTTGAGAACCTGCGCGGCGATCCCCTTCTCCTCTCGAAGGAGGCCGAGGAGGAGGTGTTCGGTGCCCACATACGAGTGGTTGAACTCGCGGGCCTCGGTCATGGCGAACTCGAGAACCTTCTTCGCGCGGGAGGTATAGGGCAGTTCCCCGAGAGCGATCGTCGCCTTCCCCTTCCGCACCGATTCCTCCACCCGATCGTGCACCTCGTCGAGGTCCACCTCGAGATTCGTGAGGACTGCAGCCGCAACCCCCTCACCCTCCCGGATGAGTCCGAGGAGGATATGCTCGGTGCCCACGTAGTCGTGCTGGAGGCGAATCGCCTCCTCGCGCGCCATCGCGAGAACCTTTCGGACACGGTCGGTGAAGTTGTAGTTCATGTTACGCTGGTCCGCCTGAGGGGCGGCTACGGGTGTCCATCCGGGTCGGCCTCGTCGGCCGCTCTCGCGTCCGGCTCGATCTCGCCTTCATCTGCGAGGACCTCCCGAACATAACTGGCACGGTGAGCATCGCGCTCACCGTCGGAAAGGTCCCGGCCCGCGGCCTCTTCGAGGTGCGCAGACTGGGTGAAGATCATGAGCTTGTTGAGGGTGTATACTCGGGGTCTCGGAAGAAGGTTCAGACTCGCTCCGAGTCGTACTCCGCTCAGCAGATTCATGAGTTCCTCGAAGGATAGACTCCGGGCGTAGCGGAGTAAACCGTACGCTCTCCAGATCTTGTCCTCGGTCACACCCCGCGCCTCACGCAGGAGCACCGATCGCGCCCGAATCTCGTGCCGGACCACCTGTCTCACCACCCGGTCGAGGTGTTCGACCAGATCCTCCTCGGTCTTGCCGAGTGTCGTCTGATTCGAGATCTGGAAGAAGTTTCCGACCACCTCGGACCCCTCCCCGTACAACCCGCGGAAGGTGAGACCCACCTGGCCGAGCCCGTGCAGCACGCCCGAGATCTCCTTCGTGAGGACGAGACCGGGAAGATGCACCAGGACCGACGCCCGAAGGCCCGTTCCGACATTGGTGGGGCAACTCGTGAGGAAGCCGTACGTCGGGTGAAAGGCGAAGGGAAGCTCCCGGCCGAGTTCCTCGTCCAGCCGGTCAATCTCGTTCCACGCCTCATTCAGTCGGAGTCCGGAGACGAGGACCTGCAGGCGGAGGTGGTCCTCCTCATTCACCATGATCCCGAGCGGTCCGTCTGGACTCACCACGACACCCCCACCCCGCACGACCTCCCCTCCTTCGCCCATCAGATCCTTCGAGATGAGTCGGCGTTCGAGGAGGATCGAACGAGCGCGCCCGTCGAGATCGGAGAGCTCCCACAGGTGAGCCCGCTGGAGCGTGTCGGCACGCAGGCCGAGATCCCGTACCTGGCGGAGGATCGCCTCACGGTCGTTGACCCGGGCGCGCGGTCCGAAGGCGTGCCCCTGGAGGTTGCGGGCCAGGCGAACACGGGTCGAGAGGACGATGTCGGCATGCTCGCCGCTCGCATCGAGCCACGCGAGGCCGAGGCCGGGGATCGAGGTCGGATCGATCATGCCGACGGCTCGAAGGCCCGGATCTCGTCACGAAGTTCGGCGGCGCGCTCGAAGTCTTCGAGTTCGACCGCACGCTCGAGTCGGCGACGGAGTGCCTGAAGCCGCTTCTCCCGTTCGGATGCGGTCGGATCGGGGGGGAGATAGACCTTGCCGATGTGCGTCGTCGCACCATGGACACGCCGCAGGAGTCCCTGTACCTGCGCCTCGAAGGTCGTCCAGCACTGCGAACATCCGAAGCGTCCCGTCTCCCGGAACTCCGTGAAGGTGAGTCCGCAGAAGGGACAGCGAGCCGAGTCGCTGCCGTGGCGTGGCGCGGTCTCACCGCTCATCTCCGCGAGGAAGCCGGCGAGGGGCTGTGCCGCGGCGGCCGACGGCGTATCCAGCCCCTCCTCCGCCGCACACGCCTCGCAGAGATGGACGACCTTCATGTCGTTGTTCTCGATCTGCGTGAGGTGCACGACGGCATCGTGCTCGCCACACGACTCGCACTTCATCGGCCACCTCCTTCGGAGAATTCCTGCTCCATCTCTGGAACCTGCGACTCAGATATGAGGACACCGTCAGTCAGCTGCAGGATCCGATCCGCTCGACGGGCGAGTTCCGGATTGTGCGTGACGAGGACCATCGCGACCCCGCGTTCGGCACGGATCCTGAAGAGAAGATCGTGGAGGCGGAGGCTCGTGTCGCGGTCGAGGTTGCCCGAGGGTTCATCGGCGAGGAGCACGACCGGGTCGTTCGCGAGCGCCCTCGCCACGGCAACGCGCTGCTGTTCGCCACCCGACAGCTCGGACGAAGCATGCGTCTCCCGATCCGCGAGGCCCACGGCGGCGAGGAGCTCGCGTGCCCGCTGCCGCGCCTCTCGCACCGGAGTCCCGGCGATCAGCGTCGGCATCATCACATTCTCGAGCGCCGAGAACTCACGGAGGAGGTGGTGGAACTGGAAGACGAAGCCGATCTGTCGGTTTCGTATCTCCGCGAGTTCGTCGTCGTGGAGTTCGCCGAGATCGCGTCCCCCGACTTCGATCACGCCTCTGGTGGGTCGATCGAGGGCACCGAGGAGGTGCAGTAGCGTCGACTTCCCCGATCCTGATCCCCCCACGACCGCCACCGCTTCTCCGGGCGCGAGGTCGAGGTCCGCACCGCGCAGCACGTGGAGGCGCTCGGCGCCCGACTCGAAGACCTTGTGAACCCCGGATGCCCGTAGCGCGGACGGGACGTCCGGGTCGGGCGACGAATCGGGACGCGCGCCACCGTCATTCATGCCGGATCGCCTCCACGGGCTGGAGCCGTGCAGCCTGGCGCGCCGGATAGATCGTGGCGAGGAAGGCCACCGCCACGGACGCCAGGAAGACGAGGAGCACATCGAGCGGATCGATCTCGACGGGGAGGCGTTCGACGAAGTAGATGTCGGGTGGGATGCGGATGATCTCGAAGGTATCGATCATCCAGCCGAGCCCCACGCCGAGCACCGTCCCGACGAAGGCGCCGACGATCCCGATCCACGCACCCTGCAGGACGAAGACGCGGAGGATCCCCCGGTCTGTCATTCCCATCGATTTCAGAATCCCGATCTCACGCGTGCGATCCGCCACCACCAGGACGAGGGTGCTCACGATATTGAAGGCGGCCACGAGGACGATGAGGAAGAGGATCAGTCCCATCGCGAGCTTTTCGAGCTTGAGCGCGCTGAAGAGCGCGGCGTTGCGGACCGACCAGCTCTGCGCCTGATACCGCAGGCCGAGACGCTCGTTGAGCCGCTCGGCCATCGCATCCGAGGCGTCGAGATCCGTGACCTGTATCCCGATGACCGACGCCGTCGATGGATCGAGCGAGAGGAGTCGCTGTGCGTCTTCGAGCCGCACGTAGACCGTCGCGTTGTCCGCATCGTACATCCCTGTCGCGAACGATCCCGTCACCTCGAAGGGGATCGTGCGGGGAATCGGTGCACCGGTGAGGGGGTCGGGGGTCAGATTCTCGAAGGCGATGATCGAGACCGTGTCACCCGGGAAGAGGTTCATCACCTCCGCGACGCCCACACCGAGGAGGATCGGGGGGAGTCCGGATTCGGGCGGATCGAGGCTGAGCACGCCATCGAGGATCGAGGCTTCCAGTGAGGTCGTCGCCACCCCGGTGGTGTCGGTCAGGATCCCGACGAGGTTGGCCGTACGCGCATAACTGTTTCGCTGGATCCCCACATTCGAGAAGACGACGGGCGACGCTGCGCGGACACCCTCGACCGCCCGGATCGAATCGAGCACCTCTTCCCAATTGTGGAGCCGGAGGTTCGTCCCCGCCTGGAGCACGACGATATGGGCATTCGTGGCCAGGATCTTCTCCTTGAGCTCCGTCTGCATCCCGGTCATCACACCCGTCACCACGATGAGGGCGGTGACGCCCACGATCACGCCACCGAGCGCAATCGCGGTGATGAAGGAGAGGAGTCGCCCCTGCCTTCGTGAGGCGAGGTAGCGACGCGCGAGGTACCACGCGAGCCCGCCGGGGCGCCTACCCTTCAACGTCACGGAGCACCGGGAAGAGGATGACGTCACGGATCGAGGGCGAATCGGTGAGGAGCATGACGAGGCGATCCACCCCCATTCCAAGGCCCCCGGTGGGGGGCATCCCGTACTCGAGCGCACGGATGTAGTCTTCGTCGATCGGCTGGGTCTCGTCGTCCCCGGCCTCCCGGAGCGCGGCTTGCGCCTCGAACCGGCGGCGTTGGTCGATCGGGTCGTTCAACTCGCTGAAGGCGTTGGCGATCTCCTGACCCGCCACGAAGAGTTCAAACCGCTCGGTGAGGCGTGGATCGTCCCTCCGGGACTTCGCGAGAGGCGAGAGTTCGATCGGGTAGTCGGTCACGAAGGTCGGCTGGATCAGGTGGGGTTGTACGAGGAGTTCGAAGAGCTTGTCGAGCAGCTTGCCTCGTCCCGCTCCGGTGAGCTCGTCGGCCCCATGTGCCTCCGCCAGCGACCGAAGTCGGGCGTCGTCGAGTTCCGCCGGGTCCTCTCCGAGTCTCTCCCCGAGTGCGTCGAGGAGCCGTACCTCGCCGAAGTCGGCACCGAAATCGAGCAGATCTCCCTGGAACGCCACCTCGGTGGCGCCTTCCGTGACCGCGCCCACGACCTCGCGGAGGAGCGCCTGCGCGTGCGTCATCACGCCGCGGTAATCCGACCACGCCTCGTAGAACTCGAGCATCGTGAATTCGGGGTTGTGAAAGCGCGAGAGCCCCTCGTTGCGGAAATTCTTCGCGATCTCGTAGACCCGATCGAAGCCTCCCACGATGAGACGCTTGAGGTAGAGCTCATCGGCGATGCGGAGGAAGAGCTCCCGATCGAGCGCGTTGTGACGGGTCCGGAAGGGGCGCGCGAGTGCCCCGCCGTAGAGAGGCTGCAGCGCGGGCGTCTCCACCTCGAGGAATCCGGCGCCGTCGAGATATCGGCGCATCGCGGTGACGGCACGCGCGCGTGTGCGGAAGGTGCGACGGACCTCGGGGTGCACCGCCAGGTCCGCGTAGCGCTGCCGGTACCGCGACTCCTGGTCGGCGAACCCGGAATGAACGGTGCGTTCTCCGGTCTCCTCATCGACCTCGACCTTGCCCATCGGGAGGGGACGGAGTGACTTCGAGAGGATCTCGAAGGTGTCGACGCGGACCGTGACCTCTCCCGTGCGCGTGCGGAAGAGGGCCCCATGGACCCCCAGCCAGTCTCCGAGGTCGAGGAGCTCGGTCACCTCGAACGCTTCCTCGCCCAGCACATTCTTGCGGAAGTAGAGCTGAATCCGTCCTTCGACATCCTCGATGTGTGCGAATGCGCTCTTCCCGTGACCGCGCCACGATACGATACGCCCGGCCACTCGAACGCTTTCGGAGTACCCGTCGTCGGGCAGCTCACCGGCGTCCTCGATCGACTCGTAGCGCGAGACCGCCTCGTCGGATGTGTGGCTCCGATCGAAGCGATAGCCCCACGGCTCGATCCCTCGCTCGCGCAGGCGCTCGAGCTTCTCGAGGCGGGCACGCAGAAGGTGACTCATCTCATCGTTCATCCACTCGCCTCCCCCGCCCGGGCCTTCAGAAAGGCCTCGATGAAAGGATCGATCTCGCCCGACATCACCGACTCCACATCCCCGAGCTTCAGCTCGGTCCGGTGATCGTTGACCATCGTATACGGCTGGAAGACGTAGGAGCGAATCTGATTGCCCCACGAGATGTCGCTCTTGCTCGCCTCCATCTCGGCGCGCTCGGCTTCCCGCGCCTCGAGCTCACGTCGGTAGAGCGCCGCCTTGAGCATCTTCATCGCCGTCGCTCGATTCTTGTGTTGAGAGCGCTCCTGCTGGCACGCGACGACGATCCCCGAGGGCTCGTGCGTGATCCGGATCGCCGAGTCGGTCTTGTTCACGTGCTGGCCGCCGGCGCCGGACGCCCTGAAGGTGTCGATCCGCAGATCCCCATCGTCGATCTCGATCTCGATCTCGTCCTCCACCACCGGGTAGACGAAGACCGAGCTGAAGGAGGTGTGGCGCCGTGACTGGGCATCGAAGGGCGAGATCCGGACGAGACGATGAACACCCGTCTCGGCCTTCAGATACCCGTACGCGTACTCTCCCGTGATCTCCACGGTGGCCCCCTTGATCCCCGCCTCCTCCGCCTGCTGGAGGTCGAGTACCTTGACGGTGTATCCGTGGGCGTCCGCCCAACGCTGGTACATCCGCAGGAGCATCTCCGCCCAATCCTGGGATTCGGTGCCTCCGGCCCCCGGTTGTACGGTCAGGATCGCGTCCCGGTGATCGTCCTCACCCTGAAGCATCGTCCGGAGCTCGAGATCGGCGACCCCCCGGGCGAGTACATCGAGCTCGCGGTTCCACTCCGCCTCCATCCCGGCGTCCGGCTCGGCTTCGAGGAGCTCCGCCAGTTCGGCGAGTGACTCGCCCCGTTCAAAGGCCTCGTGCCACGGACCGATCCACCCCTTCAGACGATTCGCTTCTTCGATCGTGCCGCGGGCGGATTCGGGAGTGTCCCAGAACCCCGGCTGGGCCATCTGCGCCTCGAGTTGTTCAAGACGCGGCTCTCGCTGGTCCAGGTCAAAGATACCCCCTGAGTTCGGCGACCTTGTGACGAAGCTCTTCGAGGCGCTCGATGGCGTCCGCGTGCACGGTGTCCTTCCTGCCGATCGGGGGGAATGGGCACGGGTGGAGTGGTGGTCTCACCCGAGCGGTTCTCGCAAAGGAAAGGGGGCCGCGTCCGGATCGGACGGACCCCCTGCCCTGCAGACTCGAATCTAAGCACGGCGGTGCATTGCTTCAACCAAGCCGACCCCGCCCGATCCAACCGGTCCCGGACGACCCATCCGGCGCAGTCTGCCGGCTCACCCCGATCCCCTCCCCTCAGAAGAGCTCTTCACCGCGGGCCAGAACCTCGTTGAGCGCCTCACTCCAGTACGAGGTATTTTCGGCGATCTCGATCCCCACCTGGTCGACGTACTCCGACCACGACTTCGAGATCTCCTCCTCGAAGTCTTCCCGGAGCGTTCCCTCCTCGAGCGCCCGCGTATGCCGATCCGGGTTGTAGGTGATCATGTCCGACACGAGCACGCGCGCGAGCCGCCGCGCCTTGTCGTGCGGGTCCCGACGACCGAACTCGAAGGCGGCAGGGCCAGCGGACGGCGCCACCTCATCGCCTCCCGCTTCGACGGGAGGCTCCTCGACGATCGACTCCCCGGCATGCCGATCACCCTGGCTCGGTGACTCCTCCATCGGGAGGGGGGTGTACCCCTCGAATGCCTCGTCTTCATGCCCCGGCACAACCCGTTCGATCCCTTCCGATGGCGGCGCCTCATAGCTCTCGTCCTGGAAGCCTCGAACCTGTTCCTCGACGGTGTCGAGGCGATCCACCTCGACCGAGGTGGGCTCGTTCGCATCTTCCCTCTCGAAGACCCACTCCCCGTGAGAGGAGGGGGCGTCCTCCGCGACTTCGGCGGGGGGGTCGGTCTCGGACGCTCCGCTCTCGGTCTCTTCCACCGCTGCGGGACCCGCGGGTCCGCCCAGGTCGAATTCATCGAAGGGGTTCAGATCGAAGTCGGTGGGCTCACCGGGCGCGGGCGACTCCCCCGCCGACGGATCGACGACGTCAGTAACGCTCCCGAACTCCTCGTGCTGCGTCTCCGGAGGGGCCATCTCCGCCGGTCTCGGCGAATCTGACAGCCCCACTCCCTCGCCGTCCGCATCGGGCAGTTCGACCCGGAAGATCCCCTCACACTCGGTGCACCGGGCACGTACACCGCCTTCCGGCACCTTGGCCGGGTCGACAGGGAAGCCGGTGTCGCAGTGGGTACAGTGGACGGTGGTGCTCATGGTCGCTCGTGGCATGGAAGAAGTAGGATTCGCATCCCCATGGTGGGGAGGATCGTGCGGAGTTTCAATCCTCGCGACGGTCGCCCCCGGACGTCGGGCCGGATTCCGCTCGTTCCTCGGCGAACGGCCTGCGGCGGTCGACGACATACTTCGATCCGGGAAGAGACTTGGCGTAGCTCTTCATCTCGGCCGCCAGTTCGCTCACCTGGGCCGTGTGATCGAGCTCGAGAAACTGGTTCGTCACGACGCCGATGGAGAGCGTCATCAAGGGGATTCGATGCACCGCTCCACGGCGGTCCTTCCCGAGGAAGTATCCGGCACGGCGATCTTCCTCGGTGTACTGATACGGGATCAGCGTATCGAAGAGTTGGATGATCTCATCGCCCACGGGGGCGATGTACTCGAGGGGGACGTTGTAGATGAAGTCGTCCCCCCCGATATGTCCCACGAACCCACCGGGTGCGAGCGCGCGCACCACGTCACGGAGGATCTTCGAAAGGAGGAAGATCACTCGATCACCGCTCCCGTACCCATAGCGATCATTGAACTCCTTGAAGTGGTCGAGGTCGGCGTAGCACACACCGAACGCCTGGCCCTGCCGGATCCGCTCCTGGATGTCCCGCTCAATCATCACGGTCCCCGGCAGTCGGGTGGTCGGATGCACGGCCACATCGCGGTCGGCACGACGGAGTACGAGGTCGAGTCGCAGCCAGAGTTCGTCGGTGGCGGCTCCGTGATGCAGAACTTCGTCCGCGCCCTCGATGAGCGCCCGGGAAGCGGCACCGTCGTCGTCTGCGCCGACGAGGATGACCACCGGAACGATACCGGTGAAGGCGTCAACCTTCAGCTCTCTGCACAACGCGATCGTGCCATCCGGATCGGCGACGGAATCGATCACGACGGTCGCCGGCGACGAGCGGTTGAGCAGCGACCGCACCTCGTCGAAGTCGCGCAACTCGAGCCAGGAGAGTCCGCGGTCTGTGCAGAACTCCCGAATCCGCGCGCCCGTCGAGTGCGAATCAGGGCCGAGGAAGGCGAGGGTGCGTTCGGAACTCATGGCCTCGTCAATTGAGGAAGAGCGGGACGGTACACCCGACACCGCGGGGTGTCAAACCACTTCATTGCCGCTTGCGATCAGAACGAAATCAAGGTGTCGCTCCTCGCGGTCGACGCGGGCGACCCGGACCCGGACGCGATCTCCGAGTCGAATCTGACGTCCGCTCCTCCTTCCCACCAGCGCGTAGTCCGCCTCCCGAAACTCGTAATAATCGTCGTCGAGCGCACTCACATGAACAAGCCCGTCAACGAGGATCTCATCGAGCTGTACGAAGGCTCCGAAGGCCTTCACGCCAGAGATGGTTCCGTCGAAGAGGTCGCCGAGGTGCTCTTCCATGAACTCGATCTTCTTCATCTCGACCGAGTCGCGCTCGGCGGAGGTTGCGATCTCTTCTCGAAGCGAAGCGTGTGCCGCGACGTCATCGAGTTCCTCGAATGCGCCAGCGTCGGGGCGTTCACCATCGATCAGTGTTCGGACGATCGCTCGGTGGGTCACGAGGTCGGGGTAGCGGCGGATCGGCGAGGTGAAGTGCGCATACGTCTCGAGCGCGAGTCCGAAGTGGCCGAGATTCTCGGCGGAGTACCTCGCGCGTTGCATCGAGCGCAGGACCATGGTCGAGACGAGGCGTTCCTCCGGGCGGCCTGCCACGGCGTCAAGCACCCGGCGCAGCGCTTTCGCGTCCACCCTCGAGCGGGAGGGGAGCGTATAGCCGAAGCGCGCGAGGAGCTCGGCGAGTTGTCCGGAGCGTTCGCTGGTGGGGGCTTCATGCACTCGATAGAGGACCGGCAGCCCGCGCGCTTCGCCCGCCCCTGCCACGATCTCGTTGGCGAGCAGCATGAAGTCCTCGACGATCTCGTGGGCTTCGAGGCGCTGCACGACTTCGATCGAGATCGGTCGACCCTCGTCATCGAGGTGCACACGGGACTCGGGGAGGTCGAAGTCGAGAGCACCGCGCGCCGTTCGGGCCGTACGGAGGGTGCGAGCGACGCGTGCGAGATCACGCAGGTCGAGGTCCGTGTCGGCGTCGACCGACCCCTCTTCGTCCAGGACGGCCTGAACATCCTCGTAGGCGAGGCGATGTCGGCTCCGGATCAACGAGCGTGTGAATCGATGCGATTCGACCGTCCCATTCCGATCGACTTCCACGAAGAGCGATATCGTGAAGCGGTCCTCCCCGGGCAGAAGCGAACAGAGATCCGACGAGAGGGTGTGCGGAAGCATCGGTACCACGCGGTCGACGAGGTAGACGCTCGTGCCCCGCGCGCGTGCTTCACGATCGAGAAGGGAATCGGGCCGAACATACCACGACACATCGGCGATATGGATCCCCACCCGGGTCCGTCCTCCATCGAGGCGCTCCAGCGAGAGCGCATCGTCGTGATCCTTCGCGGACGCCGGGTCGATCGTCAGGGCGCGAAGGGCCCGCAGATCCTCCCGTCCCTCCATCGGAGCGGGACGTCCGCCGCTCTCGACGATGCGACGCGCTTCGCTTTCGATCCCGGGAGGGAATACGGCAGGCAGACCATGTTCGTGAACCACCGAAAGCACATCGACTCCGGGATCACCCAGGCGGCCGAGCACCTCGATCACCTCTCCGACAGGACCCCGTCCTCGCGGACCGTAGCCGGTGATGCGCACCCGCACCACATCGCCCTCGACCGCCTCTCCCTCGTCCCCCGGAGGAATGACCAGATCATTCTTCACCCGTGGATCGCGAGGAACCGCAAAGGCTGCTCGGCGTCCCTCGTGAAAGACCGCCACGATCGCATCCCGCTCCCGCGTCAGTATCCGGATCACCCGACCCACAGGCTTGCGGCCCGGCGGATGACTCTCCACCCGCACGACCACCCGGTCCCCATCGAGAGCCGAGTCGAGGTCGCGTTGCGGTACGAAGACCTCGTCGCCGCTCTCCTCGCTGCGTACGAAGCCATCACCGCGTCGGATGAGCGAGACGCGACCGGTCACGAGAGAGATCCGCTCGGGGACCGCGTACCGTCCCCCCTTCACGCGGTAGAGACGCCCCGACTGCGCGAGTTCAGCCAGACGTGCCTTCAATGCCCGGTACTTCTGCGTGGGCAGATCGAGCGCCCGCGCGACCGCCTTGGGCTTCATCGGCCCCCGACGAGAATTACGGATCACGCCAAGGAGCGCGGCCTCATCGATGCCGTCCTCACCACCGTCTACCATCCGTCGAGCCTCTCTCGAGAGTGTCCGTCTCGCAGGTGCAGGGGGAAATTCACGCGATCACTCCGCCTCATCGGGCACCGGGTACCCGAAGCGGGCGAGCACCCCCCGCTTCCGCCTCCACCCGGGCAGCACCTTCACCCAGAGATCGAGGTACACCCGGCGTCCCACAAGGGCCTCGATCTTCCGGCGGGCCTGAACACCCATCTCTCGAATCGCGTGTCCTCCGCGACCCAGGACGATCCCCTTCTGGGACTTCCGTTCGACATGAAGATGTACGAGGAGATAGAGCGGATCACTCCCTTCCCTGAACTCCTCGATCCGCGGCACGACGGCCCAGGGGATCTCGTCATCGTACAGCTCGAAGACCGTCTCCCGGATCAGCTCTTCGACGAAGAAACGAACCGGCTGGGTCGCGACATCGGTTTCGGGAAAATACCAGGGCGAGGCGGGAAGCAGCTCCACGACCCGCCGCCAGAGTTCATCGATCCCGCGGCCGGTGGAGGCCGAGATCGGCTGAAAGGGGATCTGGTAGATCTCCCCGAGGTGCTGAATCCGGGCGGCCTCCTCCTCGTCCTCATCGATCAGGTCGCTCTTCGTGAGGAGTCCCATCACGGGCACCCCGGCAGCGACCTCCTCCATCGCGGCCCGGATCAGCGATTCGGGAAGAGCCCCGGGCAAGGTCGACCCATCGACGAGCACCAGAACGAGATCCGCATCCCGGAGCGCCTCGAAGGCCGAGCCGAGCATCGCCCGTTGATGGAGATCACGTACCTCGAGAAGGCCCGGGGTGTCGACAAAGACCGCTTGAGCTGACTCTTCCGTACGGATCCCCGAGATCCGTTGCCACGTCGTCTGCGCCTTGTGCGACACGGCGGCGAGCTTCTCGCCCACAATGGCGTTCATCAAGGTGGACTTCCCCGCATTCGGACGTCCC
>JAVVEY010000189.1:0-3138 GCA_032250675.1 Longimicrobiales bacterium
GCGGGGGGGCGGGGGGTCCTCATCACCCCGGTCGAGCGGGTCGAGGCGATCGAGGAGGTGATGGGCCACCTGCGTGGCCGTCTCCAGGTCGTCGGGGTGGGGGGGCTCGACGCGGAGAGCGAAGCGCGCGTGGCCGGGTGGGCCGCGGCCGCCGGCGCCTCACGCGTGGCGCCGCTCAAGGCGGTCGCCTACCCTCCTCCGTGGTGGATTCACGACGGTCGGGGGCCGCTCGATGCCCTCGTCGACCGGGTGGAGTGGGTGGAGTGATCCCGGCCCGGCGCCGACGAAGCGGTTGCGCGTCGACGAGGGGAAATGACTCCCTGACGAGGGAAAATTACTCCTCGTCGACGGGCTCCTCGCGCCAGATTACCATCTGGCGCACCCCATTCGGGTTCTCCTCGACGCGCACGCGGAGTGAGTCGCCCACGGAGAGGCCGACGTCATCGCGCAATTCCTGGGGGATCGTGATGCGGCCGCCAACGCCGACAATCATGTCGGCGAGGTAGAGAGTCCTGTAGATCGCCATGGGGGGGTCTCGGGTCGGAACTCGGAAAGAACTGTAATTTGGAGTGATTCAAGCCCTCAACTATATCAGAAAGAGGTCCTCTCATTCAACAGCCGGCCCGATCGCCGGCGACCCCTGGTGCGCCCCTGCCCGGGGTTCACGCCCATCCTCTCCCCGATTGATGAACGCACCCGCCATCCGCCTGCACGGGGTCACCAAGCGCTTCGGCGACCATACCGCCGTGCGCGATCTCGACCTCGAGATTCCCGAGGGCACGATCTGCGGGCTCCTCGGGCCGAATGGTTCGGGCAAGACGACCACGATCCGGATGATCCTCGGGATCTACGGTCCCGACAGGGGCACCGTAGAGCTCTTCGGCGGCTCTCCCGATCACCGACGGCGTCGGCGCGTAGGCTACCTCCCCGAGGAGCGGGGGATGTATCGCACGATGAAGCTCCTCGACCACCTCGTCTTCATCGGCGAGATCCGGGGGATGCGCCCGCGCGAGGGGCGGCGGCGCGGGATGGCGTGGCTCGAGCGGCTGGGGCTGTCGGAGTGGGCGGATCGGCGGGTGGAGGACCTCTCCAGGGGGATGCAGCAGAAGGCCCACTTCATCGCGACGGTGCTGCACGAGCCCGACCTCCTCATCCTCGACGAGCCCTTCAGCGGCCTTGATCCGATCAACCAGGACCTCCTCGAGTCGATCGTGCTCGAGCTGAATGCGCGGGGCGCGACGATCCTCTTCTCGACCCACCTCATGGACCAGGCGGAGCGTCTCTGTCGCCGCGTCTGCCTGATCTCATGCGCCGAGAAGGTGCTCGACGGCGACCTCCGCGAGATCCGGCGCGCCGAGGATCGGGGGGATCTTCATCTCGTCTTCGAGGGCGACGAGGGGTGGCTCGCGACCCCCGAGGTCGCGACGGCGACGCGGGCGGGCGAGGGGTGGCGCCTCACCCTCGCGCCCGGGATCGACCCGCAGCGGATCCTCGCGCGTGCCGTGGAGGCCGGGGTCGAGATGCGCCGCTTCGAGCGGGTCGAGCCACGGCTGCACGAGATCTTCGTCCGGCACGCGCGCACCGGAGACTCCCGGTGACGCGCGCGGTCGGTGCGATCGTCAAGCGCGAGTATCTCCAGCGCGTCCGCAGCCGGTGGTTCGTGATCGCGACGATCGCCGGCCCGATCCTCTTCGGGGGCATCGCGGTGCTCCCGATCGTGTTGAGCGACGCCCCGACGTCCGATCGACTCGTGGTGATCGATCGTACCGGCGAGCTCGCCGGCGCGATGGCGCCCGCGCTCACCGGGATCGGCTACCAGGTCGAGAGGGTCGACGCGGACGCCGACCTCGCCGACTTCATCCAGGCGGTGCACGACGAGGAGGTCTTCGGCGTCCTCGTCCTCGACTCCGCCACCCTCCGCAGAGGCGCGGCCCGGCTCGTGGTCGGGTCCGCGATCTCCCCGATGCGCGAGGTCGCGCTCCGGCAGATCGTGGGGCAGGGGGCGATCGCCACGCGGCTGCGCGACGAGGGCCCCGAGCTCCTCGCCCTCCTCGGCGGAGGCGTACTCGAGGTCGATCGACTCGACAGGGGGACCGAGGTGGAGAGCGCGGACTTCGCGCTCGCCTACTTCGGTGCCTTCCTCCTCTACATCACCCTCCTCTTCTACGCGGTGGCGGTGATGCGCTCGGTCCTGGAGGAGAAGACGAGCCGGGTGATCGAGATCATCATCTCGTCGGTGCGGCCGATCGAACTGATGCTCGGCAAGATCGTGGGTGTCGGCGCGGTCGGACTGACGCAGCTCGGCATCTGGGCGGTCTCGCTCGTGGTGCTGGCGAAGCTCGGTCTTCCGCGCCTCACCGCGGCGCGCCCGGAGCTGGAGATTCTGGGCGAGCTCGGGTCGGTCGTCCCCGGGGTGGGACACCTCGCCCTCTTTCTCGCCTTCTTCCTCGGGGGATACTTTCTCTACTCCGGGCTCTACGCCGCGGTGGGCGCGATGACCAACTCGGACCAGGAGGCGCAGCAGGCGCAGGCGCCCCTCGTCGTGCTGATGGTCGTGCCGGCGGTGATCCTCCCCGGAGTGATCCAGAATCCGGATTCCGTTCTCTCGCTCTGGACCTCGCAGGTCCCCTTCTTCGCGCCCGTCCTGATGTTCGCGCGTGCGGTGTCGGGGGCCGCCAGCCCCCTCGAGATCGGGGCCTCGCTCGTGGGGATCGGGCTCACCACGGTGGGTGTGGCGTGGGTCGGCGGGCGGATCTACCGCGTCGGGATCCTGATGACCGGCAAGCGCCCCTCGCTCCGCGAGGTGTGGCGGTGGGTGCGCGTCGGTTGAGCCCGTCGCGCGCGCCGACCCGCCGGCGTGTCAGCCTGCGGTCTCCTCGTCCTCGTCGTCGACCGTCGGGAGAACCGAGCGGAGGAGTCCGATGAGCTGGTGGTCCTCGAAGGCGCGCGCGCGGTGGAGCACCTCCTGGTACGACGGCTCGATGAGGATCGGCGCGGTGTGCAGAAGCCCGCTCGGGGTGTCATCGGCGGGGGAGAAGCAGAGCCGGCCCTGCACGCTGTCGGTGCGGCGCGGGTCGTCGACGACCTCGACGTAGACGTCCCAGAAGTGGCCGCGGTGGCTCACCGTGGCGAGGTGCG
>JAVVEY010000190.1:0-3086 GCA_032250675.1 Longimicrobiales bacterium
GGGGTGACGCCTTCGCGCTCATTCGTCCCGCGTCGGACGGCCGTGTCTACGCCCTGAATGGGTCGGGCGCTGCCGGGAGCCGCGCGACACCCGCCCACTTCGCCTCATCCGGGCTCGACGAGGTCCCCTCGATCGGTCCCCTCTCCGTATCCGTTCCCGGGGCGGTAGCCGCCTGGATCGAAGCGCACGAGCGATGGGGAACGCTTCCCCTCTCCCGCCTCCTCGCTCCCGCGATCGAGTACGCCCGACGGGGCTTCCCCGTCTCCGACCGCCTCGCCTTCGACTTCCGGACCCAGGGGACCAACCTCCGAGGCGCCGCCCGCGCGCTCTACCTCCCCGGCGGGACGCCTCCCGCTCCGGGATCGCTCCTCCGCAATCCCGCTCTGGCCCGCACCCTCGAGCGGATCGCCGAGGAGGGGGCTGCCGGGTTCTACGAGGGTGAGGTCGCGAAGGATCTCGTCGACTTTCTCGATCGTGAAGGCGGCCTCCTGACCACCGAGGACCTCGCGCAGCACACCTCGACCTTCACCGAACCCCTCTCGGTCGACTACCTGGGCTTCCGCTTCTGGGCGATGCCGCCGAACACCCAGGGGATCACCCAGCTCCAGCAGATGGAGATGGCCAAGTCGTTTGATTTCAAGGAGATGGGACTCAACACCTCTCGTTATCTCCACACGATGATCGAGCTCAAGAAGCTCGCCTTCGCGGACCGAGATCGTTGGATCGCCGATCCGCGGTTCGCCGAAGTCCCCGTGCGGCGCCTCCTCGACCCGGACTACCTGCGCGGTCGTGCGGCAGCGATCGAGGAGTCGGCGGGCAGCTACGCCCCCGGCTTCGGGACCCGCCTTCCCCCCGCTCCGCTGATCGAGGAGGGCGAGGACGACGGCGATACCGTCTACCTGACCGTCGTCGACGGCGAAGGGAATGCGGTGAGCTGGATCCAGTCGCTCTTCGCCGGCTTCGGATCCGGGCTTCTCGATCCGGAGACGGGCGTCCTCCTCCAGAACCGCGGATCGCTCTTCACCCTCCAGGAAGGCCACCCCAACCGGATCGCGCCGGGCAAGCGCCCCTTCCACACCCTCACGCCCCTCCTCGCGACCCGTGGAGACGCACTCGCCTTCACCCTCGGCACCCCCGGGGGCGACGCCCAGACGCAGACGCTCCTCCAGATCGTGCACAACCTCGTCCTCTTCGGGATGACGCCGCAGGAAGCGCTCGAAGCGCCGCGGTACCGGTCACAGGGAGGGATGAGTGTCGCGATCGAGGATCGTATCCCCCCCGCGGTCCGGGCGGATCTCGAGTCACGGGGTCACCGGCTGCGAGTGATCGGAGGGTGGACCGCAACCTTCGGTGGCGCCCAGATGATCCGGATCGAGCCTTCCGGTACGCGCACCGCTGCCGCCGGGCCGCGGCGCGAAGCGTACGCGATCGCGTGGTGACGCGAGGGAGGAGGTCGCCGTGACGCCCGCCTCGATGGAGCGTACCTTCGCGCTCGCGGGAGCGCTGGCTGCATTCGTCGCCGTGGCGTTGGGGGCCTTCGGAGCTCACGCCCTCGAGGCGCGCGTGGAACCCCGCGACCTCGAGATCTGGCGAACGGCGGTGCGATACCAGATGTGGCACGCCCTTGCCCTCCTCGGGATCGCCGCCCTGCACGCGCGCTGGCCCGGCGGCGGCACGGTGGTCGCCGGGTGGAGCTTCGTTGCGGGGATCGTGATCTTCTCCGGGTCGCTCTACCTCCTCGTCGGAAGTGGGGCCCGGTGGCTCGGCGCGATCACGCCGATCGGCGGCGTGGCATTCCTGGTGGGGTGGGCAGCGCTCATCCGGCGCCTCTTCGCCGCGTGAGAGCGTCGCTCAGCGGTCGGCCACGATCCCGGCGAGTCGTTCCCCTGCCACATTTCCTCCACTCAACACGATCACCGTGGGCCCTTCGCCGAGCTCCTCGTCGGTGAGCCCCCCTTCGAGGAGCGCGGCGAGCGCGACGGCGCCACCCCCCTCCACCACGGTGTGAAGCTCCCGGACCGCCACCGCCATCGCCCGCTCGACCGCTCCCTCCTCGACCACGAGGTGCCGGGTCACGAGACGACGCACCAGCTCGAAGGTCACCCGATTGTCGAGCTCGATCCCTCCGGAGAGCGCGCTCGCCACGGTCGGCTCCTCGTCGAGTTCGATCGGTCGACCCGCGCGCACACTCTCCAGCATCACCCGCGCCCGCTCCGCCGATACCGCCACGACCTCCGTGGCCGGACGATGGACGCGCACCGCCGCGGCGATTCCGCCAACGAGTCCCCCACCGGAGAGGGGAGCGACGATGCGTCGAGCCTCCGGTACGACCTCGAGGATCTCGAGCGCCGTGGTCCCCTGCCCTGCCACCACCCGCACGTCGTCGAAGGGATGCACGAAGGGCCGTCCGCTCTCTTCGACCTCGGCGCGCGCCGCCGCTGCCGCCGCGTCGTAGCTCGTCCCGACCCGACGCACCTCGGCGCCCGACGCTCTCATCCCCTCGAGCTTGACCCGATCGACCCACTCCGGGACGAAGATCGTCGCCCTCACGCCGAGGTGACCCGCCACCCACGCGACCGCGCGACCGTGATTCCCGCTCGAACACGCGACCACGCCCCGCTCCCGCCCCTCCGCCCCGAGCGCGGTGATCGCCACGATCGCGCCACGCACCTTGAAGGATCCGGTGTGCTGAAGGTTTTCGTACTTGATCCAGATCTCCCCTCCTCCCGGAACGTCGAGATCGCGCGCGCGCAGGCAGGGGGTCGGTGGCAGGAGCGACCGTACGGATCGGAGAACCTCCGCCCACGCCTCCCTCGACCACGAATCGGGGAGGGAGTCGGGGAGGGGGAATGCGGGACCCCGGGAGGGGGAGGCGGAGACGGGCATCCTCGAGCCTCTCCTCCCCGGCCACACCCGTCAACCCACTCCCCTCGATGCGTGGGGTGAAATCGATCCCCTGGTGGCGCCCGGGGGCGTCACGCCACAGCTTGCAGGAGCACTGATCTTTCCTCTCCTCATTCGACGACACCGACGATGTCCCGACGAACCCTCTGCCTTGCGCTCCTCCTCCTCTTCATCGCGCCTGC
>JAVVEY010000059.1:0-1084 GCA_032250675.1 Longimicrobiales bacterium
GTGCCTCGGTTGCGGTGCTGGGGAGGGAAGGGGGTTTCGAAGATCGGGGTACCCGTCTGACCGGCCTGATGTGCCGTGAGGTGCCGGGCGGTCCTGCGGGGGATGGGTGGCGGGGGATGGGTGGGCGCGAGGTCAAGAGGGCCGAGTCCGCTGCCAGTAGTCGTGGAAGACGCCGCCGCCGCTCGGCAGCCTCTGCACCAGAAGGGTGTTGAAGACGTACGGCGGTCCCCGTCAGGAGCGTCACGGGGTCCGCTTCAAGGCGGGGCTCCGAAGGCATGGCCGTCGCTACGTCGAGGAGTCCCAACGACGAAGATGGCCCCGCGCCGCCCTGACCCGAAGGGCGAAGGGGGGACCACCGTACGTCTTCAACACCCTTCCAGGTCTCCCGCCAGGTTGTCGGCCCGAAAGAGCAGCCGCACCGGCACGCCTCTGTCGGCCGGGGATCGCCCCTTCGATGGGGCCGCAGGCGGCGATGCGCCGGCGCTCACGACGGAGGGCGATCGGCGCGCTGAGGTTTGCGGGGGCGATCGTCGCTGCCTGATTTGCCCGCGGCGTCTGCGGCGCCGGGCGCGACTGCGGCGGCTGCGGGTGCGGCGAGTGCGGCTGCGGCGGCCGCGGCGGCGGCGAGTGCGGCGGGCGTGCCGGGCGTGACGGGTCCGCCCGGTGCGGCGGGTGTGGCGAGTGCGGCGGCGGCGAGTGCGGCTGCGGCGAGTGCGAGTGCGGCGAGTGCGGCGGCGGCGGCGGGTGCGGCGGCGGATGCGGCTACGGCGAGTGCGCCGGGTCCCCTCCTTTTCGAGTCTGACATGGAATTTTCCCCTCTTTTTCCACCTATCCGGTTGTTTTCTCGCCGTTCAAGTGGAATATCGCCTTAAATTCCACTTCGTGGTGACCTCGACGACCGGCGAAGTGGAAAAGTGATGGTATTTTCCACTTCCGGGCACCACTTCCGTACCTCGTTGGCCCGCGGACGGCGTCACATCCCCCTCATCTCCGTCCCGCCGATCCCCTTCGTGCACGCGATCGACGGCTGGCCGTCAAGCGGCCGGCTCCGCCCGCCGAGCCTTGAGCGACCCCCGGCGAACCG
>JAVVEY010000059.1:1094-18159 GCA_032250675.1 Longimicrobiales bacterium
TGCGATTACTAAAAACCCTTTTAAATCTTCAATAGATTTGATTTCTATTTTACCGATTTCAGTGAGCAATCGTTTGATTTCTGTTTTTCCGAATGACTTTGTAACCTCCAAATTTAATTGACCCCCGGCGAACCGGACCCCCGGCGAACCGCCCGTGGCGCAGCCCCGTGACGCAGCCCCGTGACGCAGCCCCGTGACGCAGCCCCGTGACGCAGCCCCGTGGCGCAGCATCGTGGCGCGGCATCGTGGCGCAGCATCGGGGCGCAGCATCGGGGCGCAGGCCGGTACGATGGATGCCCCCGTCGATGGTAACGGCGATCCCTCCGATCCGCGTCCCGGACGGCTTGCCCCGCCCCATGCTTTGGCGACAGATCGCCCGGAGCGTAGCTTGCCCCGCGATGGCCGAGGACGATCCTCGATGACGCCTTCCCCCTGACGACGCCTTCCGTCCCGATCTCCGCATGCCGGATCGAAATCTCCCCACCCCCCCATCCTCCGTCGGTGCGCGGCGCCCCCCGTGCGCGCCACGGCTGCCCCGCGTGACCTCTGCGCTTCTCGTCGCCATCGCCGCCGGAGCGTGCTACGCCCCGATGGTTCTGACCGAGAACGATGCCGACCTCGTGCTGGCGCGCCAGGCGATCCCCGGTCCCTCTCCCGCCGAGGCGGGACCGTGGGATGTCGGCTATCTCACCTACGGCTCGGGCACCGACCGGAACCGCCCGGGATTCGCCGACTCCGTCGCGATCGTCACCGATTCGGTCGACGGCTCGAAGCTCCTCACGTGGGACACGCAGCGCGAGCGACGCGAGGCGTACTGGGGCTTCTCGATCGAGGGGCTGCCGCTGAATGGGCGCGTCTGGTACCCCGAGGCTCCCGGCACCGGCGGGGCCCCGGGGGCCGGCGGCACCGGCGAGGCCCCCGACTCCGGCACGGCCCTCGGCTCTGGCGAGGGCGGACCCTTCCCCCTCGTGCTGGTGGTGCACGGCAACCACGCGCCGCGCGACTTCTCCGACCCCGGGTACGACTACCTCGGCGAACTCCTCGCGAGCCGAGGCTACATCCTCGTCTCGCTCGACATGAACTTCATCAACGGGATCAGGAGGGAGAACGACGGCCGTGGGTGGATGATCCTCGAACACCTGCGTGCCTGGCACGACTTCGCCAACGACCCCGCGAACCCCTTCTTCGGCCGCGTCGATCTGGAGAATGTCGCGATCATGGGACACTCGCGCGGGGGGGAGGCGGTGACGCACGCGGTCGCCTTCAATCGCCTCGAGCGGTACCCGGACGACGCCAACGTCACCTTCGACTACGGCTTCCCGATCAAGTCGGTTGTCGCGATCGCACCCGTCGACGGGCAGTACACGCCCACGGGGCGCAAGGCGCCGATCGAGGACGTCAACTACCTCGTCTTCCACGGTTCGCACGACGGCGATGTGACGAGCTTCCACGGGCTCCGGCCGTACAACCGGCTCGACTTCACCGAGGCCGGCCATTTCAAGGCGGCCGTCTACATGTACCGGGCGAATCACGGCCAGTGGAACTCGGTCTGGAACTCCTTCGACCGGGGGCCGCGTTCGGGCCGCTCGCTCGACCTGCGTTACCTCGTCGATCCCGCCGACCAGCGAAGGATGGCCGAGATCTATGTGAGCGCATTCCTCGGCGCGACGCTCAAGGGCGAGACGCGATGGCTCCCGATCTTCCGGGACCATCGCGTGGCGGGCGCGTGGCTGCCGAAGACGATGTACATCACGCGGATGGAGGCCGCGGGCAACACCGTGCTCGCCGACTTCGAGGGCGACATCGATGTCACCACGGGGGCGCGGGGAGTGACGCTGCGCGGGGACTCCCTCGAGACGTGGCGCGAGGCGACGCTCGATCTGCGCAGCCGCAACCAGGCGGCGACCTCGGCCTCCCAGGAGGACCAGGCGGTGTGGCTCGCATGGAACAACCGGATTGAGGGGGACACGACGGCGCACGGTCCTCCGGGCGTCTTCGAGATCACGATCGATCCCGATCTTGCGAGGCGCGCCGCCCTCGACGAGGGCAGCTCGATCGATCTCCACCTCTCGGCCACCGATCGTCTCCCCCCACCGCGGTCCGACCCCCGCCCCGAAGAGGAGCGGCCGGAGGAGGAGCGGCCGGAAGGGGAGCAGCCGAATGAGGAGCGGCCGAAGGAGGAGCGCCCCGAAGAGGAGCGGCCGGAACCGGCCGAGACCGAACGGCCCGCCGGAGACGACGAGGAGGAGGAGGCGCCGCCGCCCCCCATCGACCTGACGATCGAAGTGGAGGACGCATCCGGTCGCACGGCGCGCGTTCCCCTCTCCGACTACGGACCGATCCGACGGCCCCTCGAGATCCGCATCCTGCGGCGTCAGGACCTCGAGGCCGGGATGGATCACACCGAGCTCGTGCTGCAGAGCTACCACATCCCCTTCGCCGATCTCATCGCACGATCGCCGGGCTTCGATCCCGCCACGCTCCGCCACCTGCGCCTCGTCTTCGATCGCGTGGCGCTCGGCGAGGTCGTCGTCGACGAGATCGCCTTCAGCCGGCTCCCCGCTCCCTTCTGGGAGGCGCGGGTTCCGAGGTGACGGAAGCGGTGCGGCCTCCGGTGCGGCCTCCGGTGCCGCCTCCGGTGCCGCCTCCGGTGCGGCCTATCGCCACCCCAGGGTGATGACGTGCAGCGAGGTCCCGTCGACCTCGCGCCAGGCGTAGTCGATCACGAGCTCGTCGCCACGGAAGCTGCCGCCGAGGGTGACGTGCGAGGCGTCCCCGTCCGGCACGCTCTGCACCCCGACGCGTCCGATGAAGGTGCGTCCCTGGATCGGGAAGTACCCGATCTCGAGTCCGCCGCCGGCGACGACGTGGTCGTCCTCGCGCACCCCGACGCGCGCCGCCGCTCCGAGATCGACGGGGCCGAGCACGATCCCGTACGTTCCCGCGCCGACCTCGTACGTCGTGGGGAGGGCGACCTCCGACGCGAAGTCGAGATCCCGCCCGAGGTTGCGCGCAACGGCCGAGAGGTTGACCCCCGCGACCTCGTGTCCGAGCCCGAGATCGAAGGCGACGTCGCGCTCACGTACCTCGTCGGCGCGCTCCGAGAGGAGGGTGGCGGTGACACCGACCTGCACGCCGAGGAGATCGCGCGCATACCCGACGGTGCCCGCCGTCGTGTTTCGCCCGACCTCCCCCTCCCCGATGAAGCGGTCCAGGCCTCCGGGCTCCGTACCCGGGGCGACGCCGGTCCACTCTGCGGCGCGGATCCCGACCGCGACGCGCCCTCCCAGGGCGGAGGTGCCCGTTGCGAGGGTGAAGATCGAGGCGTCCTCATCCATGATCCACCCCGCGACCCGGAATCCGGCGCGCCCGAGCCAGGCCGGGTGCGAGAAGAGGTGATCGGGGTCGTCCACACCGAGCTGGGCCGCCCCGCCGAGACCGACGGCGCGCGCGCCCGCCGGGAGCTCGAGGGCGGGGGCGGCGGTCCGGGGCGTCTGGCCGGTGAGGGGGAGCGCCGGGAGCGCCAGGAGGAGGATCGAGAGAGCGGAGAGGGTGGATCGCATCGGGGTAATCGGGTGCGGTGGGATGGCAGCGCGCCGGACGATAGCGCGCCGGAGCGGAGTGCGCGACGCGCTCAGCGCGACCGACGCCGGAGCGGGTCGTCGAAGCGGCGGTCGACCGCGCCGCTTCGGCCGCAATTGGGGCAATGGACCCGCACGCGCTCCCGCACATAGGCCACGCCCTTCGGAGGTTCAACGCGGCGCGCCGAGAGGGTGGACTCGCATGCGGGGCAGAGGATCGCTTCACCGGGCCCGGCATCGCGCAGCCGCTTGCCGAGGATCGAGACTTCCGCTGGGTCGAAGGGGCGCATCACCATGCGCCGAAGCGACCCGATTCACGCCGGTCGCGCAAGCCGGGGGCGCCACGCCCGCACCCTCTTCGTTTTACGCACGCCGCGCTCGCGACTAGCTTTCAGGGCTGACAAGCCGAAAGGCTCCATCGTACCACACACGTCGAGGGCACTACGAGTGGCGAAGGAAGAGAACATCGAAATCGAGGGCACCATCAGCGAGGTGCTCCCCAACGCGACCTTTCGCGTCGAGCTGGAGAATGGGCACGAGGTGCTCGCCCACCTCTCGGGGAAGATGCGGCAGAACTACATCCGGGTCCTCGAGGGCGATCGCGTCAAGTGCGAGCTCTCCCCGTATGATCTCACGCGGGGTCGGGTGACCTACCGGTACAAGTAGGCTCGACTCACCGCCTCGCGCAGCGGAGGGAGGGTCGATCGGGGCGGGGCCGCCCCGTGCCCGCAGGCCTCTCGCCGCGCCCGCATCCCTGAAACCTGAGCTCTCCGGGGTGCGTAGGGCCGCATACGAGTCGCGGCCCCACGGGAGCGTTCGGGACCGCTTGTCACCTGCAGGGAGCGGAGATGAAGACGATGCAGAAGTACGGAATGATGGCGACGGGCGGCGTACTGGCGCTGGTCGCATTCAAGTTGATCATGGCCTTCGTCGTGCCGGTGCTGATCGTCTTCTTCGGGGTGGCGATGACGGCGCTCAAGATCGCCCTGATCGCCGCCGTCGGATACTTCATCTACTCCCTCTTCCGGCGCAGGACGGACCCCACCGCCGAGGTCTGACGCGCTGCGGCCGAAGCGGGTCGCGCCGGCGCACCGCGCGCCGGGACGGCGAATCGTCCCCCTCCCGCATCAGGCTTCCAGGTACGTTCGCAGCCGTTCCACCTGGTCGGTCGTGCCGAGCACCACGAGTTCGTCCCCGGCTTCGATGCGGGTCGCCGAGCCGGGGTTGAAGTGCAGGTCGTCGCCCTCGCGCGCACGGCGCAGGGCGATCACGATGAGCCCCGTCTCCTGGGGGATGCGCGCCTCGGCCAGTGTGCGTCCCGTGATACGGTCTCCCTCCTTCGCCTGCATCTGCTCGATACGCAGCGAGAGCTCCGACGAACGCGTCGCCACGTCGAGGAAGGACATCACGGTCGGTCGCAGGAGCATCGACGCCATCCGGATCCCTCCCGAGATCTCGGGACTCACGACGTTCGAGGCACCGGCCCGGAAGAGCTTGTCGCGCGTGTCTTCATGGGACGCACGGGCGACGATCGTCAACTCCGGGTTCAGGTCGCGGGCGGAGAGGCAGATGAAGAGGTTGTCGGTGTCACTGCTCAACGCCGCGACGAGCCCGCGCGCCCGATCGATCCCCGCGCGTTGGAGTTCCTCGTCGGTCGTCGCGTCCCCCTCGACGACGAATGCGTCCGGGTGACGCCTGCGCAGGAGCGACACCTGGTCGGGTTCGATCTCGATCACCACCCACGGGACCCGCGAGTGCTCCAGCTCGCGGACGACTTCGGACCCGGTGCGTCCGACGCCGCAGACGATGACGTGGTCGGTGAGCGTCTCGATGTGTCGGGTCATGCGTCGGCTCCGGAGGACGTGGGTCAGATCGAGTTCGACGAGGAAGGAGGTGAGGAAGGCGAACCAGATCCCCATCCAGGTGATCCCGGCGATGAGGAGGATGCCGGTGTAGATCCGTCCCGCCGGCGAGAGGGGGATCGCTTCGGCATACCCCACCGCGGTGATGGTGATGAGCGTCATGAAGAGGCCGTCGGGGAAGGCGGCTCCTTCGACGATCATGTATCCCGCGGCACCGAGGATGGTGAGCGCGAGGAAGGCCGCGAGGGCGGCCAGAGCTCGTCTGCGGAAGGTTCTCATGCCGGGAAGCTAGGATTGATGCGGGTTTCTGGACAGTCGACCCTTGACTCCGGCCGCCGAGCGCCCTATGCTGGCTCCGTCGTCTCCGGGACGTCGTCTTTCACCGAGCGACGCGATGTTCCGGGGCTGCGGGGGGTGGATCGCCCGGTACGGAAGGTCGGTGCCTCTCCTCTCACCCGAGCGGCCGGCAGGCCGCATTCACTCATCGCATCAGGACAGGAGATCCGAATGAACAAGTCCGACCTCGTGGACGCCCTCGCCGACGCCACCGGGATGACCAAGGCAGATGCCGGTCGTGCGCTCGACGCACTCTTCTCGACCGACGACGGGATCATCGCGAAGGCGCTCCAGCGCAAGCAGCGCGTGCAGATCACGGGCTTCGGGACGTTCGAGGCGAAGCATCGCAAGGCCCGGACGGGGCGGAACCCGCGCACGGGCCAGACGATCCAGATCGCGGCCTCGCAGACGCCGAGCTTCAAGGCAGGCAAGGGCCTCAAGGACGCCATCAACTGAGGAACTCTGCCACCCGTCCGGGGGGCAGAAGAGAAGTGAGCCGAGGCCGCACTCCCGATCGGGGGTGCGGCCTCGGTCTGTTTTCAGGGCCTCATCCCTTCACGACGTCATCTTCACGACGTCATCCGCGCGGAGGACGTGCGTGCCGCGCGCCGCCGCGCTCGGCCCGGTCGAGATCCACGCGCACACTCCGGCCGCGGATGCTCGTGCCGTTGAGGCCGGCGATCACGCGATCGACCTCGCCGTCGCTGATCTCGACCCGTGAGAAGGTGTCGCGCAGCTCGATCTTCCCGATCGCGTCGCCGGTGATCCCGGTCTCTCCCACGATCGCGCCGACCAGGTCGCCGACCCGCATCCCGTCGCGCGAACCGAGGCTCACGAAGAGGCGCGTGAAGCCCGTCTCGTGCCCCCCGCGTGAGGGCGCGCCGCTCGCCGGGGTCGAGGGGGCGGGTGCGGGGAGGGGGACGCGTCGGCGCAGGCGAGCGACGGCCGCCGCCGCGACGCGCGCCGCGCCGTACTGGCGGAAGAGGGGCTCGAGGAGCGCGAGGTAGGCGTCCACATCGTCTTCCTCGAGAGCACGCTTCAGCGCCTCGGTGGTGTCGTCGATCCCCCCGCGCGGCCCTGCCGTGGCCGCGGCGGGGCCGACGTCGTACCCGGCACGCTGCGCGATCGCGTGCAGGTGGGGGAGCTCGCGCGGGAAGGCGAGCACGACCCCCGGTACGCCCGAGTGCCGGCGGTCGAGCTCGTCTTCGTCGGCGGGGAGATCGTAGCTGATCGAGATCCAGCTCCGCTCGGTCGCGCGCAGCGTCGCGTGCGCCTCGAGCGGGTCGAGGACGAGCCACACCGGGACCTCGGCCTCGCCGGGCCGCCCCGAGGCGATTCCCCGGATCGCGAGTCGGTCGGCGAGGTCGGCGGCGGCGTCCTCGCTCCGGGTGTGCACCGCGACGTGTTCGAAGGTCTCCAGGCGGGCGGCGATCTCGAGTACCGCGGCCGAATCCCGATCTTCGCCGACCTCGATGAACTCGAGGGCGCCGCGGCGGATGCTGTCGACCGTCGCCCCATCGGCGCGACGGGGGGGGATGTAGACCGCGCGGCGGAGGTGCCGATCCGCGAAGTCGCGCACGGCGTCGGTCAGCGGGAGCGCTACCATCACGCGCTGCACATCGCTCCCGATCGCCTGCAGAACGGTGTCGACCGGCTCGAGCATGTCGGATCCCGATCCCGCGTCGATCACGATCGCCGAGAGGGTGTCGAGGTCGAGCTGGCTGCGCGAGAGCCGCTCGGCGGCGGTCGTGGCCGAGAGGATGACGAGGTGCGCCAGCTCCGGGAGGACCCACCCGGGGCCTTCGCCCGCCACGCGCAGACCCACCGCGGCGGCCAGGCGACCGACCGCTTCGGCGAGGGCGTCGGCGATCGCGGCGGAGGGCGCGAGGACGAGGATGCTCCCCGGAGCGGGCGCTTCGGAGGCGCGCGCGAGGAGTGGGGCGGCCCACGCCCAGAGGGTGCCCGCCCCCGGTCCCGCGACGAGGACCGCCGGGTTGCCCCGTCGGAGGAGGGGGATCGCCTCGGCCTGGAGTGTCGTCGGTGCCTCGGCCCCCTCCGAGAGGAGGGCGTCGACGAGCTCCGCGGGGAGGTCGAGGTCCTCGAAGGAGGTCGCGTCGGTCATGTCGGCTCCCCCGAGCCGGGACCGCCCCTGTCGCCGGGCTCGTACGGGAGGTGGTTCAGGAACTTCTGGGCTTCGTAGTCGATGCGCGAGGTGCGGAGCTGGTCGGTCTGCGCGGTGACCTCGGTCCAGGGTCCGTGGTGATGCGCGCTCAGCGTGAGCGTGCCCTCCTCACCGACCCACGTCTGGGAGTGACCGGAGGCGCGGGAGCGCGAGAGTCCGACGAGGTCGGGGAGGATCTCGTCGGCCCGTTCGAACACACGGGAGGGGGGGAGTGCGGTCTTCCTCTGATATCCGGCCATGATGATCTCTCGTTCGGTTCAGTTTGATTCGGTCGCTTCGGGTGTCATCCACGCGCGAACCGCCTCCACCGAGTGCACGCCTTCGAGGAGGCTGCCGTCGAACACCATCGTCGGAACTCCGACGACACCCGGGGACGCGGAGGCCGCGCGAAGCTGCACGACCCGGTCCGTATATCGATCAACATCGAGCACTGCGCGCGTCTCGGTGCGGTCGAAGCCGAGGCTCTCCGCGATCTCGACGAGCACATCGATTCGTCCCACATCTCGTCCCTCGACGAGCACGGCCCGGAAGATGGCGGAATCGATCGCGTTCCGGGAGCCCCCGGCCTCGGCGTGGAGCGCGAGTTCGTGCGCCTTGCGGGTGTGGGGCAGGCGCGCGGGCGGGCGGTAGCTCTCCATCTCGCCGGGAGCCACGCGGAGGATCGATTCCACATGGCGTCGCCAGCTCCCGGAGGTCGGGTCGAGGGGGGGGAGCTCGGGGGGACGGACCTCGCGGGGATGACACCGGAGGAGGGTTCCGGCCAGCTCGCCGTCCGGGGTCGTCGCCTGGAGGAGTCGGCGATGCATCACCCACGACGCCGGGTCGATGTAGTCGAGGTGGAGTTCGAGGGTCGGCATGTCCAAAGGTGCCCGGGGACGACGGGGGGATCAATCGGTCCGGCTTGATCGGTGAGGCGCGCTCGCCCGATATTCGGTGCGCGGCGAGCCTTCGTCGTACTCGTGTTCCTCGCGACCCCGATCCTCGATGAAGATCAGCGAAAATGTGAAGGCGATGCGCCCCTCGGCCACGATCGCCGTCAGCTCGCTGGCCCGGCAGCTCGCCTCGGAGGGACGCGATATCCTCAATCTGAGCGCCGGGGAGCCCGACTTCGGCACTCCGGAGTTCGTGGCCGAGGCCGCGATCACCGGGATCCGCCAGGGGCGCACCACCTACACGCCTGCCGCCGGGCTCCCCGAGCTGCGCCGGGCGATCGCGTCGGATCTCACGCGGCAGAGGGGACGCGAGGTGCCCTTCGAGGCGGTGGTGGTGAGTTCGGGAGCCAAGCAGTCGCTCTTCAACGCCTGCTTCAGCCTCTTCGGCCCGGGAGACGAGGTCCTGATCGGCGCGCCGTACTGGACGAGCTACCCCGAGATCGTCGGGCTCGCGCGCGCCACGGCGGTGCCCGTGGCGGGCGCCGAGGCGCGCGATTTCCGACTCACACCCGACGATCTGGAGGCGGCCCGCACCCCCGGGACACGGGGCCTCATCTTCTCGTCGCCGAGCAACCCGACGGGGGTCGTCTACTCGGCTGCGGAGCTCGAGGCGATTGCCGGGTGGGCCCGCGAGCGGGGGGTCTGGCTCATCGCCGACGAGATCTATCGCCGCATCCACTTCGGCGACGCGCCCGAGGCGCCCTCGATCCTCGGCCTCGACCCGTCGCATCTCGGCGACCACGTCCTGATCGATGGCGCGTCGAAGGCCTTCGCGATGACCGGATGGCGCATCGGTTTCTCGATGTCGTCGCCGGAGCTCGCGGAGACGATGACGGCTCTCCAGAGCCACACCACCTCGAACGCCGCGACCCCCTCGCAGGTCGCCGCACTCGCGGCCTGGACCGAGACGGAGCGGACCGACGCCGCGGTGGCGGAGATGCGTGAGGCGTTCCGGCGCCGGAGGGATCTCGTCTGCCGCCGCTTCGACGAGAAGCTGCCCGGCATCCCCTACCTTCGTCCCGAGGGGGCCTTCTACCTCTTCTTCCGGGTCGATGGCGCCTTCGACGCCGAGCACGAATCGGCCGCCGACCTCTGCACCTGGATCCTCGAGGAGGTCGGCGTGGCGCTCGTGCCCGGAGAAGCCTTCGGCGAGCCCCGCTTCGTGCGGATGAGTTATGCCACCTCGGATGCGGTGCTCGAGGATGCGATCGATCGGCTCGCGACCCTCCTCGCCTGATCGAACGTCTCCACAGCGACGCGAGCCCCGTTATCTTGAGCCGATAATCCTGACGATGAAATGACGACGACCCGAGACCCCGAAAGCCCAACGTGAGCGATCAGACCCGCACGACCACCTTCGCCGACCTCGGACTCTCGCCCGAGATGCTCGCCGCTGTCGAAGCACAGGGATGGACGATCCCGACCCCGATTCAGGAGAAGACGATCCCGACCGCGCTGACGGGGAGGGATGTCGTCGGGATCGCCCAGACGGGGACCGGGAAGACGGGCGCCTTCATGATCCCCGCGCTCGAGCGGCTCGAGGTGGGCGGAGGTCTCCAGGTACTCGTCCTCGCGCCCACGCGCGAGCTCGCGCAGCAGGTGGCCGAGGACACGCAGCTCCTCGCCAAGGGCACGGCGATCCGCGTGGAGGCGATCTACGGCGGGGTCGGATACGGCCCGCAGAACGATGCGCTCGCCCAGGGCTACGAGGTGATCACGGCCACCCCCGGCCGCTTCATTGACCACATGCAGCGGGGCAACGCCGACCTCTCGCGCGTCAAATACTTCATCCTGGACGAGGCGGACCGGATGCTCGACATGGGGTTCCGCCCCCAGATCGAGGAGGTGATGCGCAAGGTGTCGCGCGATCGGCAGACGATGCTCTTCAGCGCGACGATGCCGCACGGGGTGCATGACCTCGCGCTCCGCCTGACGCGTGATCCCCTCTGGACCGAGGCGGCGCCCTCCGGGACGACCGCCTCGGGGATCGAGGAAGTCGTCTTCTCGGTGAAACCCGAGAAGAAGCCGGACCTCCTCGTCCATCTCCTCCAGGACCCGGCGATGGACCAGGTGCTCATCTTCTCGCGCACCAAGGCGGGGGCGGATGTCCTCCAGTCGCGCCTGCAGCGGGAAGGCGTGAGCACCGCCGTCATGCACTCCGATCGCGGGATGAAGGAGCGCCAGCGCGCGCTCGCCGACTTCGCGGAGCGGAAGGTGCGGGTGCTCGTGGCGACCGATGTCGCGCAGCGCGGGCTCGATGTCGAGGGGATCTCGCACGTCGTCAATTACGACGTGCCTCAGGACCCCGAGGACTACGTCCACCGCATCGGGCGCACCGGCCGGGCGGGCGCCAGCGGACGGGCCTTCACCTTCGTGACCGCCTCGGATATCGGAAATCTCCGGACGCTCGAGCACCACCTGGGTCGCGATCTCGACCGCGAACGCCTCCCCGATTTCGATTACGCCGGTGCCCCCTCTGAGGACACCTCCCGGGGGCGTCGCGGCGCCCGGTCGCGCTCGCCGCGCGGGCTCGGAGCGAAGGCCTCCGGAGAGCTCTCTCCCGAGGAGCTGGCGAAGCTGCTCGGGCACGACGGATGATCCTTCGCGTCTACGGGCAGAGCGTCCAGTCGGTGGAGGTGCACTTCAACTCCAGGGCCTTCCACGAGGTCGGCTTTCGGCGCGATCATCGCCGCTCCTTCCCCCTCGACGACTTCGAGCGCGAGTGGGAGCGGGTGGCCGAGCACGAGATCGCCGATCGCGGGGAGGGACGGGTGCAGGACGAGACGCAGCAGGCGATGCTCAACCGCATGCGGGAGCACCTGGAGAGTCTTCTGTCGGAGCTCTCCGACGACGAGGCACTGCGGATCGAGAACGATGAGACCGACTGGCCGAAGGCGCGTGACGTGCAGCGGACGATCATCGAGGATGGGGAGAATCGCCTGCACTTCACCGCCTGGGTCGAGCCCCCGCTGCGCGTGGCGGTCTGGCGGAGGCGGAGCTGACGATGCCCACGGCGCGCCTCTCCGTCGCGGTCGACGACGTGCGCGCGGCACGCGAGCGGCTCGAGGGCGTCGTGGTCTCGACCCCCACGCCGAAGGCGCTCGCCCTGGCGGATCTGGTGGCGTGCAAGCTCCATCTGAAGCTCGAGAACCTCCAGCGCACCGGGTCGTTCAAGGATAGGGGCGCGCTCAATCGCCTCCTCGATCTCACCCCGGAACAGCGGACCATCGGGATCGTGACGGCGAGCGCCGGAAATCACGCGCAGGCGGTCGCCTATCATGCGCAGCGGCTCGGGATCCCGTGCACCGTCGTGATGCCCGAGACCGCACCCCTCGTGAAGGTCACGCGCACCCTCGACTTCGGCGCGCGGGTGATGCAGTCGGGGTCGGTGCTCGACGATGCCGCGGTCGAGGCGCGGCGCCTCGTCGAGGACGAGGGGCTCACGATGATCCACCCCTTCGACGATCCGAGCGTGATCGCGGGGCAGGGCACGATCGGGCTCGAGCTGGTCGAGCAGATTCCCGAACTCGACACGATCATCGTCCCGGTGGGTGGGGGCGGGCTGATCTCCGGGATCGCCATCGCGGCCAAGGCGATCAACCCCTCGATCCGCGTGATCGGGGTCGAGGTCGAGGCGGCGCCCTCCACGCGCGCGAGCCTCGACGCCGGCAGGATCGTCAAGATCGCCAGCGCGGACACGATCGCCGACGGGATCGCCACCAAGCAGGTCGGGGAGCACACCTTCCCGATCATCCAGGCGCTCGTCGACGACCTCGTGGTGGTGGGAGAAGAGGAGACGGCCCGGGCGGTGCTCCTCCTCCTCGAGCGGCAGCGGACCGTCGTGGAGGGGGGTGGGGCGGTGGGTCTCGCCGCGCTCTCCACCGGTCGGATCGATGTGCGGCGGGGCGAGCGGGTGGCGCTCGTGATCTCGGGTGGCAATATCGACATCAACCGGATCGCGCGGATCATCGACCGCGGTCTCGTCTTCGACGGTCGACTCGCGAGGCTGCAGGTACGCGTGCCCGATCGCCCCGGCAGCCTCGCCCGACTCACCCGCATCGTGGCGGGGTGCGGCGCGAGCGTGCAGGAGATCGTTCACCGTCGATCCTTCGCCGATATCTCGGTGGGCGATGTGGGGATCGTGCTGCATATCGAGACGCGTGATCGCGAGCATATCGACGAGGTGATCGCTGCGCTCGAGGCGGATGGTCTGGCCGTCGAGGAGCGGAACTGAGGCGATGAGGGAGGGGGGGAGGCGACGCGGTCGTCCGCTCACACTCGTTCGCGCCGGCCTCGTTCTCGCCTGCTCCGTGAGTACGTCGGCGTGCAGCCTCGTGGGGTATCCGAGCGGACGCGGGGGCGCGGAGACGACCCCCGCGCCGGTCCCCGCCTCGTCGGCCACGCGCCCGACCTCAGCCCCGGGAGGTGCCGCCACCGATCCGTGGTCCGTCCCCCCCGGGGTGCGGCCTCCGGATCCGGGCCACGTCTACGAGGTCTTCGGAGAGACCTACATCGTGCTCTCCGACGCGACGGGCTACGATGAGCGGGGGGAAGCCTCGTGGTACGGCGCGGAGTTCGACGGCCGCCCCACCGCCACCGGTGAGGTCTTCAACATGCACGGGCTGTCGGCCGCACACCGGACCCTCCCGCTGCACACCGTCGTCGAGGTGACCAACCTGAACACCGGCGAGCAGGTGATCGTGCGGATCAACGACCGGGGTCCCTTCGCTCGCACCGAGCGGCGCATCATCGACCTCTCCTTCGGCGCGGCGCAGCGCATCTCTCTGGTGGGACCGGGTGTGGCTCCCGTGCGTGTCCGTGCCCTCGGGCCCGCCGGGAGGTGAGGGCAGGCGAAGACGGATTTCGCCTGCGTGCCGAATGAGGCGCGTCAGTTCCAGAAGGGGATGCGGTAGGCGCGAGGGAGGTCATCCTCGTCCGGGGACGCCTCCGGATCGAGCGCCGCGGCGGCGCGACGGATATCGAGGAGATGGCGTCCGGGGAGGAGCGGCCGGACGTCGATGAACCAGGCGAGACCTCGCAACCCCGCGTCGTCGCGCGTGAAGATCACCGGGTCGACCTCGACGCGCGTGCCGTCGAGGGTCACCTCCCAGAGCGCGGCCCGACACGCCACCATGCGGGCGGCGGCGTCGGCGTCGTCGGGCGACGGCGTGCGGCTTCTTCGAGGGACGAGCCGCGGGCCTCCGCGCCCGCTCGGCGTCACATCGGGGCAGACGCGCGCGAGGGCGGGGGGGTCGACCTCGGGGAGGAAGGGCATGAAGAGTCGCACGTAAGGCGTCTCGGCATCGATCACCGCCGAAGGGATCGTCGGCACCAGCGGCCGGCGCATACGCGGGTCGAAGGCGGTCTCGTAGAGCTGGGGATCGACCTCGACCGCCCCCGCTCGCTCCGGGTCCCACGCATCCACCCCGACGCCGAACGCCCCCGACCTGAGAATCGCGTCATTCACGACGAAGAAGGTGACCACCGCGATGACGAAGGCCCCGGTCCCGACCGAGAACCACCGCCGTCCCACGTGCGAGGCGAGGGTATACTGGACCGAGCCGAAGACGCGCAGGCCGGTGATGGCGGTGGCGGCGAGGAGGAGTCGCTCCACGAGGCGCCCGCCGCCGCCTTCGACGATCCGGCGACCGAAGAGACGATCGACGAGGAGAGGGACGGCGAGGAGGAGGACGACGCCCGCGGTCGTGGCCGCGATCGTGATCCCGAGGTCGAGATTGAATCCCAGGAGGTGCCCGAGCCCCAGGATGACACCGCCGAGGACCGCCGCCCACGGGACGAAGAGCGCGAAGGTCGCCACCAGGGTGAAGGCCGTGGCGAAGGTCACCGAAGCGATGGCGTCGGTCGCGAGGATGAGCTCGCGCACCGAGGGGAGCACCCGGCGGAAGACGCCTTCCGAGACCGGCCCGAGGCGCAGTCGGCTCCAGACCGGGCCCCGCGGGAAGACCGAGTCGAGCCCGACGAGCGCCACCCAGAAGGCGCGTACCATGATGTGGAAGGCGAAGGCCAGGACGAGGGTGTAGAGCGTCAGCTTGATGAAGTAGAAGGTCAGGAAGCCGAACTCCTCGATCAGCCCCGACGTCTGCGCCGAGGCGGCGAAGTAGAACTGGTCGACGCGGGTGGGGAGGAGCGCCAGGACGATCGCCACCGTTCCCGAGATCAGGAGCTCGAGCTCCCACGTCTGGTGGTGCAGATCGCGGAGCAGCCGACGCATGCGCGGCGAGCCTCGGCGTCCGGGGCGGTGGTGGAGAGTCATCGGAGTCAGGGTCGGAGAGGGGTACGGCACCCATACTCGGTGGATACGATCCGTCGCGCACCTATATTCCGATCCCCAGCACTCTCACCGAAGCCCCCAGACACGTGCCCAGAATCCTCGTCACCGGAGCCGGTGGTCAGATCGGCTCCGAACTCGTCCCCGCGCTGCGCGCGCGCTACGGGGACGAGAACGTCCTCGCAACCGATATCCGTGAGCCCGACGGCGAGGCGAGCGAGGCCGGCCCCTTCGAGGTGCTGGACGCGACCGACGCCGACGCCTTCGCGGGGACCGCGAAGCGCTTCGCGGCCGACACCGTGTACCACCTCGCCGCGATCCTCTCGGCGGTGGGCGAGCACGACCCGAAGCGCGCCTGGGAGGTGAATATGGGCAGCACCGTCGCCGTCCTCGAGGTGGCGCGGGACCGGGAGCTGTCGGTCTTCGTTCCCTCGTCGATCGCGGCCTTCGGCCCGGACACGCCGCGCGACCCCGCGCCCCAGGACACGATCCAGCGGCCCACCACGATCTACGGGGTGACGAAGGTCAGCGGAGAGCTCCTCTGCGACTACTACCGGCTCCGCCACGGCGTCGATGTGCGCGGGGTGCGATTCCCCGGCCTCATCTCGTGGGCGGCGCCCCCGGGGGGCGGCACCACCGACTGGGCCGTCGACATCTTCGTGCACGCCGCGCGCGGCGAGGACTACGCCTGCTTCCTCCCCCCCGACGCCCGGCTCGACATGATGTACATGCCCGACGCGCTCCGCGCGGCGATCGGGGTGATGGAGGCCGATCCGTCGCGTCTGAAGCACTGGAACGCCTTCAATGTGACCGCGATGCAGCTCGCTCCCGCCGACCTCGAGCCTCTCCTCGCCGAGCGCGTCCCCGGCTTCCGTGTGCGCTATGACGTCGATCCGGTCCGCGCCGCGATCGCCGCGTCGTGGCCCGACCGCATCGACGACAGCGCCGCCCGCGAGGAGTGGGGGTGGGCACCCGAATGGGATCTCGAGTCGATGATCGATGACATGCTGACGAATCTGCGACGTCACACCGCGCCGGTGTGACTCGACGCCCACCCGACGTCTCTCCCTCCAACCCGCGAGCCTCCCGATGCCCCTCGACCGCCTCACTCCCCTCCTCAAGCAGCACGTCGCCGACCTCGAAGCGGCGGGTACCGCCAAGGGTGCCGAAGACGTCGTCGTCGAGGTCATCCCCGCCACCGGGGATCGCGGGCCCCGCTTCCGCCTCGCGGGAGAGGGGGATCGCGAGTTCCTCCGCATGAACTCGAACTCCTACCTCGGGCTCGGGCTGCACCCGCGCGTCCGCGAGGCGGAGGAGGAGGGGACGCGCCGCTACGGCGCGGGTCCCGGCGCGGTGCGCTTCATCAGCGGGACGTACGATGTGCATCTCGCGCTCGAGGAGCGGCTCGCGGCGTTCCACGGGCGCGAGGCCGCGATGATCTTCTCGTCGGCCTACGCCACCGTCGTCTCGACGATCGTCCCCCTCGTCACCGAGGAGACGGTGCTCGTCAGCGATGAGCTGAACCACAACTGCATCATCAACGCGATGAAGCTCTCGCGTCCCGCCGGGAAGGCGGTCTACGCGCACAACGATGTCGCCGATCTCGAGCGGAAGCTCGAGGAGTGGGCCGGCCGGGCGCGGCGGGCCGTCGTGGTCACCGACGGGATCTTCTCGATGCGCGGGGATCACGCGCCCCTCGCCGAGATCGCCGAGGTGTGCCGCCGCTTCGACGAGCGCTTCGAAGAGGATGTCGTGCTCCTCGTGGACGACTCGCACGGGGTCGGCGCCTTCGGCGAGACGGGGCGCGGGGTGGAGGAGCATGTCGGGGCCGAGGGGGTCGATATCCTCGTCGGCACGCTCGGCAAGGCGTTCGGGGTGAATGG
>JAVVEY010000191.1:0-3062 GCA_032250675.1 Longimicrobiales bacterium
TGATCTTCACCTTCTGCAGCATCTGCCGGACGATCACCCCGATGTGCTTGTCGTTGATCTTCACACCCTGGAGGCGATAGACCTCCTGGATCTCGTTCAGGAGGTACTCCTGCACGGCGCGCGGCCCCTTGATCCGCAGGATGTCGTGGGGGTTGATCGGCCCCTCCGAGAGTCGGTCGCCGGCACGCACGATGTCGCCCGCGTGCACACGCATGTGCTTCCCTACCGGGACGTCGTAGGTGCGCTCTTCGCCGGCCTCGGGCTGGATGTGGACCTGGCGCTTCCCGCGCTTGATATCGCCGAAGCTCACCGTGCCGTCGATCTCGGTGATGACCGCCGGATCCTTCGGCTTGCGCGCCTCGAAGAGCTCGGCCACCCGGGGAAGACCCCCGGTGATGTCACGCGTCTTGTAGACCTCGCGACTGATCTTGGCCATCGCGTCACCCGGCTTGACCGACTCCCCGTCCTGGACGGTGAGCTGCGCACCCACCGGAATGATGAACTCGCGCAGCACCTTCTCTCCAGAGACGATCTGGAGGGTGGGGTGCAGCTTCTTGTCCCGGTCCTCGATCACCGTCATCTGGCGGCGTCCCGTGGAGTCGTCCAGCTCTTCGCGCATCGTCACATCCTCGACGATATCGACGAAGCGGACCGTTCCCGAGTAGTCGGCCACCACCGGCTCGGAGTAGGGATCCCACCCGAAGAGGAGGTCGCCCGCCTCGATCTCGTCTCCCTCCTCGATCGCGAGGGTGGCGCCATACGGCACCGAGAGGCGACTGCGGATCTGTCCTTCCTTCGTCTTCAGGACGATCTGCCCCTCCCGCGACGTCACGACGACACTCTCGTCGGGGGTGGTCACGGTCGTCACGCGCTCGAGACCGATGACGGCGTCGATCTTGGACTTGCGCTGCGTCTGGGCCGCGATCCGCGATGCCGTTCCACCGATGTGGAAGGTCCGCAGCGTGAGCTGCGTGCCCGGCTCTCCGATCGACTGGGCGGCGATGATCCCGACCGCCTCGCCGATATCGACGATCTGCATCGTGGCGAGGTTCCGACCATAACAGGTCCGGCAGACCCCACGACGCGACTCACAGGTGAGGACCGACCGGATCTTGACCATCTGGATCCCGGCGTCCTCGATATCGTCGGCGATCTGCTCATCGATGAGCCTGCCCGCCTCGACGAGCTGCTCCCCGTCGATCGGATCGAAGACATCCTCGAGCGCGACATTGCCGACGATCCGGTCACGGAGCGGCTCGATGATGTCCTCGCCCTCCTTCAGCGCCATCATCTCGAGGCCGAGGATCGTGCCGCAGTCCTCGACGGTGACGACGACATCCTGGGCGACATCGGCGAGTCGGCGGGTCAGGTATCCCGCGTCAGCCGTCTTGAGCGCCGTATCGGCCAGCCCCTTCCGGGCTCCGTGGGTCGAGATGAAGTACTCGACCACGCTGAGTCCTTCCCGGAAGTTCGACTTGATCGGGCTCTCGATGATCTGCCCGATACCTCCGGTCAGCTTCTTCTGCGGCTTCGCCATGAGGCCACGCATCCCGGCGAGCTGACGCATCTGGTCCCGATTTCCGCGAGCCCCGGAGGTCATCATCATGTGGACCGGGTTGTACCCATTCTTCGAGCGCTCGAGGTGGCGCACCATGACGTCGGCAACGTCGTTGTTCGCGTGCGTCCAGGTGTCGATGATCTTGTTGTAGCGTTCGCCATTCGAGATGAACCCGCTGGCGTACGCCTTCTGGAAGCGACCCACCTGCTCGTCGGCCTCGGCGAGGATCTCTCCCTTCTCGCCCGGCACCTCGAGGTCCTCGATCCCCACCGAGATTCCGCCGAGTGTCGCGTGACGGAATCCGAAGTCCTTCAGGTGGTCGAGGAATTCGGTCGTCCTCCCGAGCCCCACCGTGGTGAAGCAGTCGAAGACGAGGTTGCCGAGCTCCTTCTTGCCGAAGGTCTGATTGAGGAAGCCGAGTTCGTCGGGGATGATCGAGTTGAAGAGCACCCGGCCCGCCGTCGTGCGGACCCAGCGCTGCTGCACGTCGCCATCCGGGTCGATCCGCCATCCGAGGTACCAGATGAGGGTGTGGAAGTGCACCCGCTCCTGCACCAGCGCACTCTCGACTTCACCGTAGGTGCCGAACCGCGGCGCGCCCTCGAAGATCTCGTCGAGCTTCTCGTCGGCCTGCTGACGCGCGGTCTTGCCGGCCTTGACGTTGGTATACACCGACTCGAGGTCGGCGACATCGAGCGGGGGGTTCGTCAGGTAGTAGAGCCCGATGACCATGTCCTGCGTCGGCGCCGTCACCGGCCGCCCGTTGGAGGGCAGCAGGATATTGTTCGACGAGAGCATCAGGACCCGCGCCTCGAGCTGTGCCTCGAAGGAGAGGGGGACGTGCACCGCCATCTGGTCGCCGTCGAAGTCCGCATTGAAGGCGGTAGTGACGAGCGGATGGATACGGATCGCCTTCCCCTCCACGAGAACCGGCTCGAAGGCCTGGATCCCCAGACGGTGCAGCGTGGGCGCACGGTTCAGGAGGACGGGGTGATCCTTGATGATGTCCTCGAGGACCTCGTAGACCTTGGGATCGTCCTTCTCCACGATCTTCTTCGCGCGCTTGACCGTCTCGGCCTCGCCACGCTTCTCGAGCTCATGGATGATGAAGGGCTTGAAGAGCTCGACCGCCATCAGCTTCGGGAGTCCGCACTGGTGCAGCTTGAGCTCGGGCCCGACCACGATGACCGAACGGCCCGAGTAGTCGACGCGCTTTCCGAGCAGGTTCTGGCGGAAGCGTCCCTGCTTGCCCTTGAGCATGTCGGAGAGCGACTTGAGCGGGCGATTGCCCGGCCCGGTCACCGCACGGCCGCGGCGGCCGTTGTCGAACAGGGCATCCACCGCTTCCTGCAGCATCCGCTTCTCGTTGTTGACGATGATCTCGGGGGCGCCGAGATCCAGCAGCCGCTTCAGCCGGTTGTTCCGGTTGATCACACGGCGATAGAGGTCGTTCAGGTCGCTGGTGGCGAACCGGCCACCCTCCAGCTGCACCATCGGACGCAGG
>JAVVEY010000192.1:0-3051 GCA_032250675.1 Longimicrobiales bacterium
TCCTCGGGGAGCGCGCGGTCTTCTCCGACGAGCGGCTCTGGACGGCCGAGGTCGTCCAGCATCTTGTGCCCGCCTACGCCGATGAGCGGGACGGCGGCGAGGGGGACTTCTTCAGCAAGCTCGAGAAGCAGCTCAAGCCCGCGCCCCCGGAGGCGAGCCGGCTCTTTGCGGAGATGCTCTGGGTGACGCACCTCGTGCCCCACGTGCGCGCGGTCGGGGGCGATACGAAGCGGCACCAGATCCGGAGGGTCTACGGGTGGTCAGGTCGGGAGCTCGACGCCGAGCACCCGCTGCTCGGGGTCCCGCTCGATACGGGGCTGATCCGACCGGGCACGGCGTGGTTCACCCTCCGATGGCTGGAAATGGTCTGCTTCGTCCAGATCCTGCAGGAGTGGTACGCGCTCGAACGAAGCGCGCGGGAGCGCCTCCTCGCGGACCCCTTCCGCTTCGCGGCGTGGCTGGCGGAGCGCCCGGGGGCCGACAAGCGGATGCTCCCCCACATGCTCAACTACCTCCTCTTCCCGGATCACTTCGAGCGCTCGGCGAGCCGGAACCACAAGAAGGAGATCGTGAAACAGCTGTCGGAACCTTACGGTGTGGACACGACCGGGGTCGACACCGACGACCCGGTCGCCCTCGACCGGGCGCTCCTCCAGGTGCGCGAAGCGCTCGGGGAGGAGTACCGGGCGGAGGAGGGGGGATTCTACGCCGAGGGCCTGCGCGAGCGGTGGGATCCCGCCGACGATCCCGCCCCGGTGGTGCCGGAGTCGCGCACCGACGACGAGCGCTGGATGCAGGAGACGTTCGGCGACGCCCGCGTCTGGCTCCTCTCCGCGGGGAGCGGCGGCCGGATCTGGCCCGACTTCGAGCGCTACGGGATCGCGGCGATCGGGTGGGACGGCGTCGGAGATCTTGGAGCCTACGCGAGCCAGGACGAGGTGCTCGATGCGCTGCGGACCGAGCTGCAGGCGGACAACCCCACCAACACCGCGCTCGCCTGCTGGGAGTTCGCGCACGTCATGGCCCCCGGCGACCACATCCTCGCTCGCGGGGGAGGGAGCCGGATCCTGGCCGAGGGGATCGTGCGCGGGGAGTACCGCTTCGGCGAGGCGCGCGCCGAGTTCCAGCACCTCCGGGATGTGGAGTGGATCTCCACCAAGGGGTGGAGCCTCCCCGACTCGATCCCCACGGTGGTGAAGACGCTCACGAACCTGACCCGACATCCCTCGCGGGTGCGTGCGATCTACAAGGCCCGGGAGGAGGGCAACGGGGATCCGCCCCCGCCCTGGACGATCGAGGACGCGCTGAAGGAGCTCTTCATGCCGCCCGCCTCGCTCCGGGCGATCCTCGACTCACTCGCGTCGTCCCGCAACCTGATCCTCCAGGGCCCCCCGGGGGTCGGCAAGACCTTCGTGGCGCGCCGGGTGGCCTGGACGCTCCTGGGCGAGGTGGACCCCGAGCGCGTCGAGGTGGTGCAGTTCCACCAGTCCTACAGCTACGAGGACTTCGTGCAGGGGTGGCGCCCGGTCGAGGGGGGTGGGTTCGAGCTGCGCGACGGCGTCTTCCACCGCTTCTGCCGACGCGCGGCGGAGCGCCCCGACGAGCCCTTCGTCTTCATCATCGACGAGATCAACCGCGGCAACCTGAGCCGGATCTTCGGCGAGCTCCTGATGCTCATCGAGAAGGACAAGCGGGGCGAGGCGCACGCGCTTCCGCTCACCTACGCGCGCGCCGACGACGAGCGCTTCTTCGTGCCGCGCAACGTCCACATCCTCGGCCTCATGAACACCGCGGATCGCTCGCTCGCGATCGTCGACTACGCGCTTCGCCGGCGCTTCGCCTTTCACGAACTCGAGCCCGCCTTCGGGCAGACCACCTTCGAGTCCCACCTGATCGAGTCCGGCGTCGAATCCGCGCTCGTGTCCCGGATCAGCGCGCGCCTGGGCGCTGTGAACGAGAAGATCCGCGGGGACTCGAAGAACCTCGGGCCCGGCTACCAGATCGGGCACAGCTACTTCGTCCCGACCGATCAGGACGAGGGCGACGAGGCGTGGTACCGGCGCGTCGTGCGCACCCAGGTGATGCCCCTCATCCGGGAGTACTGGTTCGACAGCCCCGACCAGGTGGAGGCGATCGAGGGGGAGCTTCTGTGAGCATCCCCGTCCGGAACTTCTACTACCTCCTCTGCTACGCCTGGCGGGAGCTCGATGAACGGGGCCTCGCCGAGCGCGGCGACGCCGGGGAGTTCCAGCGCACCGGAGACCTCTTCGGGACCGTGCTCGCGCGCGGCGTCATGCGGCTCACCCGCCGCGGGCTCGACCGCGACTACCGCGCCCGCACCGAGCGCGTGCAGGGCATCCGGGGCCGGATCGACTTCGCCGCGACGCTTCGGACCCAGGCGCTCCTCCACGGCCGGACCGTCTGCGAGGTCGACGACCTCTCGCCCGATGTCCTCAAGAACCGCATCCTCGCGACCACCCTCGATCTCCTCCTCGCCTCCGAGCTGCGAAGCGACGTGCGCGACGCCGTCCACCTCGCCCGCGACCGGATGGGGCGCATCACCCCCGTCGCGCTCTCCGAAGGGGTCTTCACCCGGGTGCGCCTCGGGCAGGACCGCCGCCAGTACCGATTCCTCCTCGAAGTCGCCCGCCTCCTCTACCGGACCCGCCTCGTCGACGAGGGCCGCGGCGCCTCCACCTTCCGCGAGATCTCGCTCGGGGATCTCAAGGAGTGGCAGCTCTTCGAGCGCTTCGCGCACCGCTTCTTCGAGCTCGAGCAGCGCGCCTTCCAGGTGCGCGCCCAGACGCGCCTCGCGTGGGCCGGGCTCGCCGGCCCCGGGGCGGACGCCGTCCAGGGCATGCACCCCGACCTCGTCCTCGAAAGCCCCACCCGCCGCATCGTCCTCGACACCAAGTACTACACGCGGCCGCTCACCGAGCGCTACGGCGTCGAGAAGGTGCGCGCCGGCAACCTCTACCAGCTCTTCGCCTACGTCACCAACCTCCAGGCCACCCACCCCGACGGCCCCCGGTGGGAGGGGGTGCTCCTCTA
>JAVVEY010000193.1:0-3045 GCA_032250675.1 Longimicrobiales bacterium
CGTTTCCGGCCGAGCGATCCCTCCTCGACCTTCCCCTCGTCGATATTCTTCACCGGCACCCCGCGCCGCACGAACTTCTCGCGCAGCATCTGCAGGAGCGCGGTGAGCTTGTAGTCGTCGTCGGCCTCGAGGAGGATCGTGCCCGCCTCCCGGTCGAAGTCGACGGTGTTCTCGGTGCCGCGGAAGTCGTAGCGCGTCGCGACCTCCTTGAGCACCTGGTTCACGGCGTTGTCGACCTCCTGGAGGTCGACCTTCGTGGAGACGTCGAAGGAACTCGTCTTGGCCATCCGTCGCGGGGGTTCGGGATCAGATCTTCGGGCGGAACGCCTGCTCCACCACGCGCGCCTCCATGATACCGGGATCGCCGGTCGAAGCGTAGCGATAGAGCGCCGCGGTGTAGATCCCCTTGAGCGCCGAAATGAAGAGGCCGAGCGCCAGATACCCGAGCACGCTGAGCGCGAGCACCGGCCCGAGGACCACGGCCCCTCCGCCGAGCGCCGCGGCGCCCGCCACCATCCCGGCGACGATGATCGTCCACGAGCCCGCCATCATGAAGGTGGCCCACCCCATCCCGATATTGCCGACCACCTGCTCGCCCCACGTCCTGCGGAAGAGCTCGGCGCTCTCCTTGACGGCGTCGATCGGGCCGACATCGCGCGAGACGAGCACGGGTACGGTGAGGTAGGTCGCGAGGCTCCACCCGATCCCGAGCATCCCGACGACGGCGCGACCGATGAAGCCGAGGCGCTCGGAGAGGGTGCGCAGGAGCATCCCGACCGTCGCGGCCACCGCGGCATAGCCGAGGATGGCGGGCAGCCGGTCCCAGGCGATGCGCATCCCGTCGGAGACGGTCGGGTCACCGCCCTCCATCCGGATCAGCGCGGCGCCGACGAGGGCGGTGTTGAAGAAGAAGATGACGAAGTACTGGATCAGGTAGAAGCCGAAGAGGATCACGGTCGAGAGGTACCCACCCGACTCCGCGTCGAGCAGCTCCCACCCCCCGAGCATCCCGATCGGCCCGAAGTAGCTCACCATCACGAGGATCGTGGCGATCCCCGACAGCAACGGGAAGACGAGAAGCTCGCGGTCCAGTCTGAGGACCTCGGTACTCGCCTTCACCAGATTCCACGAATTCGACAGCGATCCGGCCATGGGTTGCCTCCCGGTTGGAACTGGCGCGGACGACTTCATCCGCGTCGTCCGCTTGATCATGGTACACGGCGTACGTCCCACCCTGCCAGTCTCTTCGACGGAACGCCGTGACCTCAGGGGGGTGGCTCCCGGGATGACTCCGACCCAGCCCGACCTCTTCGCCGAGCGGCTCTACCGCTTCCTCGATGCGCTCCCGGTCGGTCCCCGGTACGCGGTCGAGATCCGCACCCCCGGCTGGCTCGGGCGCGACTACATGGCGGCGCTCCATCACGCGGGAGCGAGTCACGCCTGCGTGGTGCACCCGGCGATGCCGCCGCTCCTCGAACAGCTCGACGCGGTCCCGCCGGTGCGCGGCCTGCCGGCCGTGGTCCGCTGGATGCTCCAGCCGGGGCATCGCTACGCCGAGGCGCGCGCGCGGTGGGCCCCCTTCGATCGGCTGCGCGCGCCCGACCCCGAGCGCCGCGCCCAGGTGGCCGAGACGGTGCGCCGCATCCTCGAGATCGGCGCCAACCCCCTCGTGATCGTCAACAACAAGGCCGAGGGGAGCGCGCCGGCCTCGATCGAAGCGCTCGCGCGCGAAGTGACATCCGCGAAGTGAGATCACGGATGCAACCCTCCTGAATCTTCGCCGCGTCGGATTCGTAGTGCAGGGCAAGGGTCGGGGGGTCCGACCTGGCGAGGAGGATGAGGAATGATGATACGGAATGTGAATCCGAGCAGGGCTCGGGATGTGATCGGGGTGGTGATGCTCGTGATGACGGCGATGCTGCTGTGGGCTCAGACGAACGATCGGGTGATGGGGGCCGGGGTGGACGAGCAGGTGGAGGCGGGGATGGTCGTGGGGGCTGGTGCCCCCGGACCCCACGCTCCGATCGAGCCGGGAGTCGACTGTACCACGGCGTGAGTTCGCAGCACACACGGGGCAGTACGACCTCGGGTACGGACGCGCGTCGCCGCGGCGGGCGGTGTCAGGTGAGTTCGACCCACCGTCCCCAGGGCTGCCGGCGCTCGTGGCCCGGAAAGAGATCCGGGTGCAGCCACGCGGCGAGCAGCTCGGCCGAATCGGCGAGACGGGGACCGGGACGATTGAAGTAGGCGTTGCCGTCCAGGACGAGGAGCCGTCCCTCGCGCACCGCGCGCACCGAGGCGAGTCCCGCCCGCACCGCCGGCTCCTCGATCTCCTGCAGGGTGCGCGGCAGCTCGAATCCGCAGGGGAGGACGACGACGACGTCGGGATCCTCCCGGGCAATGCGATCCCAGTCGACCGTCTCGAAGTGCTTCGAGTCGGTGACGATGATCGGCTCGGCGCCCGCGGCGCGCGCCAGATCGGGCATCCACCCCCCGGCGACCATCGGCGGCGCGAGCCACTCGATGAGCGCGACGCGGGGGGGCTGGGCATCGCGGGTGGTGCGGGAGAGCGCATCGAGCCGCCCGTCGATCCGCTCGACGAGGCGCTCGCCGGCGGGCGGGTCCCCGATCACCGCGGCCACCTTCCGGATGTCCTCGCGGACGTCGTCGAGGTCGCGCGGGTGGAGCGAGCAGACCACGGTGTCGGGAAGATCGAGGGCGCAGAGCGCGTCCTCCACATCCGAGAGCGACACCGCGCACACCTCGCAGTGGTCCTGCGTCACGATCACGTCGGGCGCGAGCTCCTGCAGCAGCTCGACATCCACCGCGTAGACGCTGAGCCCGTCCTCGACGAGGCGCCGTACGTCGCGGTCGATCTCGGCGCTCGGCCGCTCGGGGTCGACCTTCGGGGCGCTCAGCCGCGGCAGATCGGCAACGCCCTCGGGGTGGTCACACTCGTGCGAGACGCCGACGAGGTGGTTGAAGTAGCCGAGGCCGTCGACGATCTCGGTCGCGCTCGCGATGAGCGAGACGATCGACGGGGAG
>JAVVEY010000001.1:0-4306 GCA_032250675.1 Longimicrobiales bacterium
CGAGCGAGCGAGGAGACGGCCGGTCGCGCGTCCCACCCGCCCGGGTCGGGCCGCACCCCCCTGCACGCTCCACCGGATCCACTCCCGCACCCATTCCCGGAGCTTCGCTCGCCCCCCCGCCGCGGCGGGAACGACAGGCGGGCCGGCGTGGGTGTAGTACCGATCGGGGTAGAGGTGGGGGAGGTCGGCGTCGCGGACGCGCGGTGCCTGGCGGACCGAGCCGCACCCCCCGCACGCCACATACCGCCAGACGCCGGGCACGCCGTAGAGACGATCCGCTTCGGCCCACACCTCCGACGCTCGGGCATCTCCGCAGAGGGGACAGGCGGCGGAGGGGATCGTCTCCGCTTCGCGCAACGACTCAGCCGACCGGGTCGCCATCAGCGGTGCCATCGCCGGGGCCGCCGCCGAGGCCATCGCCGGGGCCGCCGCCGACCCGCGCCACGATATCCTCGACCTGGATGAGCACGGTGTCCGCCGCCGGCCCGAGCGGCACGAAGCTGTCCGGAGCGGCGATCGAGTCGAGGGTGGCCGGGGTCCCGCGTCGCACGAGTTCGGCGAGGAGCGCGTCGGCCACGCCCCCCCCCGTCTGCCGGCACTCGTCCACGACGAGCACCCTCTCGCATCCCTCGACGGCGGCCTCGAGCGCATCGAAGGGGAGGGGGTTCAGCCATCTCAGGTCGATCACGCGCGTCTCGATCCCGAGGGTCTCGCGCACGATCTTCGCCGCGCGCATGCACATGTGGTGCCCGTTGGCATAACTCACGAGGGCGATCGGACCCTCGCCGGTGACGCCGATCTCGCCGGGCAGGAGGATCTCGCCGGGAGGCGGGTAGTCGGTGAGCCATCCCTCGTCCCCCTCGGCGTGCAGATCCTTCTGGTGATAGAGCGCGATCGGCTCCAGGAAGCAGATGACCCGTCCCATCGCCTTCGCCCCCGCGACGCACCCGCGCAGCATCTTCACCGCATCGTCGCCGCGGGAGGGCGCGGCGAGGATCAACCCGGGGATGTCGCGCAGCGCCCCGATCGAGTGGTCGTTGTGAAAGTGCCCGCCGAAGCCGCGCTGGTATGCGAAGCTCGCGATGCGCACGACCATCGGGTTCGTGAACTGCCCCGCGCTGAAGTAGGCGAGCGAGCTCGCCTCACCCCTGAGTTGATCCACGGCGTTGTGCACGTACGCCAGATACTGGATCTCGGGGATGGGGAGAAGACCGAGGAGCGCGGCGCCCTGCGCGAGCCCCAGGATCGAGGTCTCGTCGAGGTGGGTGTCGATCACGCGCGCCTGCCCGAATCGCTTCTGCAGTCCAGCGGTCACGTAGTAGACACCGCCCTTGCGTCCGACGTCCTCGCCGAAGACGAGGATCTCGTCCCGTTCGAGCATCTCGTCGGCCATCGCGGAGGCGAGGTGTGCGCCGAGGGTGCGGCGGATCGGGTTCGTGACCTCCTCGGGGATCTCGTCGCCCCAGAAGGTGCGTCGGCGATCGGCCGGCACGCGAGGCGTGGCCTCGGCCCGCACGGCCGCTTCGTCCCAGGGCGCGAGGGGACGCATGACCTCGGCGGAGGTCGAGAGATGCGGGTGGCCGGCCGATTCTTCGGCAGCCGCGAAGACGCGCGCGCGGACGCCCCTCCACACCTCCCTGAGCGCCTTCGGTGTCGCCGCCCCGAGCTCGACGAGGGCGCGCGCATTGGAGAGGAGGGGGTCGCGCGACTCGGTCTCGCGAATCTCTCTCGCCGAGCGGTAGGCCAGCTCCACATCGCTCCCCGCATGGCCCCAGAGCCGTACGGTGACGAGACGCAGGAAGACGGGCGCCCGGCTCTCCCGGCACGTCTCGATCGCCTCCTCGACCGCGTCCCACACCTCGCAGAGTCCGCCCTCCGCCTCGACATAGTGCAGGTGCGTGTGGCCGGTGAAGCTCTCGCGGATCCAGCGCTTCGGTGTGTCGACGCTGATCCCGAGGCCGTTGTCCTCGCAGATGAAGAGGATCGGGAGCGGGTTGCCGCGACGGTGCCCGTAGCGCGCCGCGTTGATCGCGGTGAGCGCGGAGGCGTGGTTCGCGCTCGCGTCGCCGAAGGAGCACGCCACGATCGCGTCGTCCGGGAGTCCGGTGGACACCCCCATGCGGCGGGCGCGCGCCAGCGCGAAGGCGCATCCGACCGCCTTCGGCAGGTGCGAGGCGATCGTGCTCGTCTGCGGCGGGATCCAGAGGGTGCGGCTCCCCCACACCTTGTGCCGCCCCTCGGCGGTGGGGTCGTCGGACGAGGCGCAGATCGAGAGCATCGTGTCGAGCACGTAGTCGCGTGTCGCGTCGTGCCGGGCGCGCGCCATCATGAGCCCCCCGCTCCGGTAGTGCAGGAAGCCGGGGTCGGAGGTGCGCAGGAGCGCGCCCACGATCGCGTTCTGTTCGTGTCCCGCGGAGGAGATCGTGTAGAAGCTGCGCCCATCCGCCTTCAGGCGGCGGGCCTCGATATCGATCTGGCGGCTGAGGAGCTGGTCCTCGAAGAGGTCGAGCGCGCGGCCCGCCGTGAGGGAGCAGTCGGGACGCAGCCGCTCGTCGGGGGTGAGCGTGCGTGCGGCCGGCGCGAGGGTATCGAGAAGACGGCCGAGGGACGCCTGGACTTCGGTTACGCGGTCGGTATTCACGGACGGCAAGCTAGCTGAAGCGTGCGGGACGGGCCATCGGGATCGAGGCGGCGAGGGAGCGGGCCCGGATGCGACTTCGCGTCGTGGGAGAGCCATCCCCGGGTCGCGCTGCGCCGTCTCCGGGTGACGGAGCGCCAGCCTCGGGCGACGCCGGGACCCCTCTCACCCCGGCCGCGTCAGTCCCCACCGCGCGAGCGCCATCCCGGTCACGACCGCGCCGAGCCCGAGACCCACGCTCACCGCGATATACCCGGCTGCGCGGGCTCCTTCGCCCTCCTGGAGCAGCCGGAGACTCTCGAGCGAGAAGGTCGAGAAGGTGGTGAAGGCACCGAGGAAGCCCACGGCGACCGCGCTCCGGATCCATTCGGCGGCGACCGCCGCATCGGCCCACACCGCCACGGCGCCGAGCCCGAAACACCCCAGCACGTTGACGGTGAGGGTGCCCCAGGGGAATGCGGTCCCCATCGTCCCGTAGGTGAGACCGGCGAGGCTCCATCGTGCGAGCGCGCCCAGCGCGCCTCCCACCGCCACCGAGATCCACTGCATGCATCCCCCAGATTCGCGAACATGCCCTCTCCCGGGATCCGCACGCTCGCGTCACGCATTCGAGATCGTGCGGGAGAGCCCCGACCGCGCTAACCTTGCAGAACGCCCGGATCGGTGCCAGACCCGTGCCTCTACCCCCGACGATTCCTTCCTTCCGACGCCGCCGCTCATGAACGCCACGCGAGTTCTCTCTGCCGCCGCATTCTTCTTCTTCTTCTTCGCACCTCCCCTCTCGGCACAGCGCGCGGGGAGCGCGGACCCGATCGGACCGATCCCGGTGGAGGCACAGATTGCCTTCGCGGTTCAGGCGGCGCCCGAGGCGCTTCGCGCCGGCGCGACGGTGCAGGGATACGTCGATGGGGAGTTCGTGACGCTCCGGGAAGGGACGAATGCGCTGATCTGCATGGCCCCCAACCCGGAGTCCGGAGCCTTCGAGGTGTCGTGCCATCATGAGGATCTCGAACCCTTCTTCGCCCGGGGGAGGGAACTCCGGGCCGAGGGTGTCACCGGCGAGGCGCGGGTGCAGAAGCGGTGGGAGGAGGTCGAGGCGGGCACGCTGCCGTTGCCGTATGGTGCCAGCAGCTACGTCCTGCGCGGCGACGGCTTCGATACCGCCACGGCGACGATCGAGAACCCCTACCTCCGATGGGTCATCTACACCCCCTTCGCGACGCCGGAGACGACGGGGCTGTCGACGGAATTCGAGGAGGGGGCGCCGTGGCTGATGTTCTCCGGCACGCCGGGCTCGCACATCATGATCGTGCCGCCCCGGGGCGGGTGATGGCCGCTCCGCTCACCTCGCGGCAGCGTGCGCACCTGAGGGCGATCGCGCACGGCCTCCGACCGGTGGTTCGCGTCGGCCATGAGGGGCTCGCCCCGGCGGTCGTGGAGGCGATTCGGGAGGCGTTCAACACCCGCGAACTCATCAAGGTGAAGGCGCTCGATACCGCCCCCGCGAACGCTCGCGGCATCGCGGAGGGGATCGTCGAGGCGATCCCCGAGGCACGGGTGGCCCAGACGATCGGGAGGACCGTCGTGCTCTACCGTGCCGACCCTGAGAATCCGGAGATCGAACTCCCGGATTGACCTCTCCCCATCCGGCATGACATCCGGCGTGAC
>JAVVEY010000001.1:4406-72778 GCA_032250675.1 Longimicrobiales bacterium
TGACATCCGGCGTGACGATCTCCGAGGGGGAGACCTTCCGATGAGGGCGACTACTCCACGATCTCGAGGAGCTCGATCTCGAAGATGAGGACCTGGTTCGGGCCGATCACGCCGCCCGCGCCCGCTTCTCCGTACGCGAGATCGCTCGGAATCACGATGCGCCACGTCGACCCGACCGGCATGAGCTGGAGCGCTTCGGCGAACCCCGGGATCACGCCGCCGACCCCGAACTGGGCCGGGTCACCCCCGCGAGATGTGTCGAACTCGGTCCCGTCGAGGAGGGTGCCCCGGTAGTGCATCCGCACGACGTTGTCAGCGGTCGGGACCGGGCCGTCCCCTTCGGTGAGAATCTCGTACTGGAGCCCGCTCTCCGTCACCGTCACCTCGTCGCGTGCGCCGTTCTCCGCGAGGTATGCCTCGCCCGCCTCGCGCGCTGCCGAAGCCTCCGCCGCGCCCTCCGCCTGGATCCTCTCGCGGACCTTCCGCACGAAGGTCTCCATCGACGCCGCGTGCACATCGGGCGAGAGCGCCGATTCGTCCTCGAGGCCTGCCAGGAATCCGGCGAGGAAGGCGTCGATCTCGACGAACTCCTTGCCCGGGCGCACCGATTCGCCGAAGTCGAAGCCGAGGGCGTAGCTTTCGCGGTCCCTCTCCTCGGTGAGGGTCACATTGGCGGCGATCGACCCCGCGTCGGGAGGCGAGCACGCGCCCAGCACGAGGGTCGAGAAGGGGAGGAAGAGGAGGGTCCGGGTCAGCATGAGGCCTCGCGGGGACGGTGAGGATCTGGGCACGACAGATTCGTCTGGGTGATCTTCGAAGGAGCAAAGGTAACGATCCCGCACGTCGCACGAGACCCCCTTGCGCCGCCTCCCCGGATTCCGGAGCCTCGCGGATGAAGCTCCCCCACACTCCTCACGACGAAGACTCCGCATGACGGACGAGATGCGCGCAGACGCCCACCGCATCCTCCTGGCCGCGCTCACTGCCCTCGATCCGGCCCGACTCGTCGCGGAGGCGCTTCCCGATCTACCGGTCCTCGCGGAGTGGAGCCCGGAGATCGCCACCGTCCTGGCGGGATCACCCACGGGTTCGATCGATCGGAGGGCGTACGGAGCGACGTGGACCGTGGCGATCGGGAAGGCGGCGGGGGGGATGACGGCGGGCGCGCGGGCGGTCTTCGGCGACCAGCTCACCGGAGGGATCGTGGTGCTTCCGGACGGAGCGCCCTCTCCCGAACTCCCCGCGCGATTCGAGGTGTATCGCGCGGCACACCCGCTCCCCGACGAGCGCAGCCTCGTGGCCGCCGATGCGATCCGGCGATTGACCGATGGCGTCGGCCCGGGGGATCGGATCCTCGTGCTCCTCTCGGGGGGAGGATCGGCGCTCGTGACCGACCCCGCCGGCGACCTCGACCTCGCCGCGATCCGGGCCACGCACGACGTGCTTCTCCGTTCAGGGCTTCCGATCCAGCGGGTCAACGAGGTGCGGAGGGTGCTCGACCGACTCAAGGGGGGCGGGCTGGCCGTGGCGTGCGCGCCCGCCTCGGTGGTCGGTCTCGTGCTCTCGGACATCCCCGGGGGGCGTGCGGAGGATGTGGCGTCCGGGCCCCTCTCCCCACCTCCCCTCTCCCCGCGTGGCGTCGAGATCGCACTTCGAAGGCACCGGATCTGGGACCGCCTTCCCGGCCCCGTGCGCGAGCACCTCCGCGCGCTCCGCGACGCTTCGGTCCCCGAAACACCCTCGGTCCCCCTCCATGTGGTCGGCTCCGGCCCGGGCGTGATCGAGGCGGTCCGACGCGCGGCTCTCGCGCGAGGCTACGGCGTGCACCGCCTCGGCGACGCGCTCGAGGGCGAGGCGCGCCGACTCGGGCGCTCCCTCGCGCGGGCGGCGATGGCGGCGCAGGACGGGATGGCACCCGTGCCCCTCCCGGCGTGCCTGGTGGCCACGGGAGAAGCGACGGTGACGGTGCGCGGCGCGGGGACCGGCGGACCGAATCAGGAAGTCGCGGTCGGTGCGGCGCTCGCCCTCGCCGGGCGCGAGGGGATCGTCCTGGCCGCGCTCGGCACCGACGGTGTCGACGGCCCGACCGAGGCGGCGGGCGCCTGGGCCGACGGCACCTCCGCAGCGCGCGCCGCAGAGGCCGGCGTCGATCTCGCCGACGCCCTCGAGCGCAACGACACGGGGCGGGCGCTGGCCGCGATCGGCGACCGCATCATCACCGGATCCACCGGGACGAATGTGGCGGACCTCTACCTCGCGCTCGTCGCCCCCCTCCCGGTCAGCGACACCCGTACTCGTACTCCGGGTCCGTCGGCAGGTTGAACTCGAGGACTTCCCCGGGCTCGAGGAGGAGGCGCTGCGTCACGCAGGTGGGGCCCGCCGTGTAGTCGAGTTCGAATCGCACGTCGCGCACCGCGCCGGCCATCGAGAATTCGAAGGTACGCTCCTGCGACCCCCCGACGCGCCCGATGCGCTGGCGCTGTCCTCCGATCGAGTTCCAGACGAAGATCTCGACCTCGTCGAAGCTCGGGTTGGTTACATGGAGCGTGTAGGTGACATCCGCCCCGCCTCGTTCCGTTCGCGGGTCGGGAGGGTCGAAGGGATTCGACTCGGGCGCCATGCCGGCGCACGCTCCGACGAGGAGGAGGAGAGCGAGCGGGAAGATGCGCGGAGGGAGCATGGTCGAAAGGGCTCGTGTGGGCCGGGGACTCTCGCCCCCGCTGAATCAAGATACCCGAGGAGCTTGATGCCGGTCCACTCCTTCTCCCCCTTGTCTGCGCCGAGCCGTCGACCCGGGCAGATTTTGAAATCCGGCATTGCGGGGCGTAGGTTGGGTCATGGCGAACCCGGATCACCTCTCTCGGCTCCTCGGCGGCGTGGCCGCATGGAATGTGTGGCGTGACGGCCAGCCGTTGAGCGAAGTGGATCTGCGCGGCGCCGACCTCGCGGGTCTCGACCTCCGCGGTGTCGACCTCTGGTACGCCCGGCTCGAGGGGGCTCGACTGAATGGAGCGCTCCTCTCGGGCGCGGTGCTCGACCGGGCCGATCTCACGCTCGCCGACCTCTCCCATGCGTCGTGCTATGGCACGCGGATGCGGGGGATCCTCGCCGATCGCACCACCCTGCGGGGTGCGGCGCTGGTGGCCGCCGACCTCACCCTCGCCCGCATCCTCCGCTCTGATCTCGACGGGACGATCTTTACCGATGCCACGCTCCTCGGGACGAACTTCTGGGGATCGGATCTCGACCCTGTCTTCGGTCTCGAGTCCGGTGCGGGGTGGATCATCGAGGCGTCGGGAACGGTGGCGGATGAGCGTCGCGCGGTGGATCGACGCGGCCTCCGCAGGATCGAAACGCGAGATCTCGACACCGCGTCCTCGTGAGGTTGCCCCTCGGAGAGTGGGGGTAGATCTTCGGGCACCTCACTCCCCCGGCCCGCCCTGATTGTGCAGACGAAGCGCCCCACGAACCCCGCCGCCGAGGAGATTCTCGGCGGATATTTCCCCGTTCTCGACCACGGCTTCGTCTCGCTCGTGGACTACATGGGCTCGGACGACAGCGTCGAGCGCGCCGCACGCGTCTCGTACGGCTACGGGACGCGCCACTCCTCGCGGACCCGAGGCCTGATCCGCTACCTCCGGCGCCACCGTCACACCACCCCGAGCGAGATGGTGGAGCTCAAGTTCCACTGCGCGATGCCGATGTTCGTGGCGCGCCAGTGGATCCGACACCGCACGGCGTCGGTCAACGAATACTCCGGGCGCTACTCCCTCATGCCGCTCCTCTTCTATACCCCCGAGGAAGCGGATTTCAATCTGCAGAGCGCCACCAACAACCAGGGGCGCGGCGGCCGGGCGGGAGGGGAACTGCACCGGGAGGCGACCCGTCGATGGAGGGAGATCCGTGACCACGCCGCGGGGGCATACGAGTGGATGGTCGGGGAAGATGTGGCGCGGGAGATCGCCCGGATCGACCTCCCCCTCTCGACCTACACGCAGTGGTACTGGAAGATCGACCTGCACAACCTCCTGCACTTCCTCACGCTGCGCGTGGATCCGCACGCGCAGTTCGAGATCCGCGCCTTCGCGGAGGTGATCGCGGGGATGGTGAAGCGCGTCGCGCCGCTGAGCTACGAGGCGTGGCTCGACTACGACCTCGGGGGGCGCCCTCTCGGCCGCGGCGAGCGGGCCGCGCTCGCGCGTCTCCTGACGGCATCGGAGGAGGGCGTGGAAGTGCGCGAAGGCGCCCGCGTTTCCTCCGGGGAGCTCGCCGATCTCGGGCTCTCGCTGCGGGAGATCCGCGAATTCACAGCCAAGCTGACCGAGCCCGAGGTGCTCGACTTCGAACTCGACCTCTCGCGGATGCGTCCCGCCGAGGAGGTCGAGACGGAGATGGCGCGCGCGGTGCCGTCTATCGAACCCAGACCGTCTTCTGATTGACGAACTCGTGGATGCCGAGCGGGGATAGCTCGCGCCCGTAGCCGCTCTCGCGGACGCCGCCGAAGGGGAGGCGCGGGTCGGAACGCACGAAGTCGTTGACGAAGCACGCGCCCGCGTGGAGCCGTCCGCGCGCGATCGTCTCGCCGCGCTCGCGGTCGGCGGTGAAGACCGCCGCACCGAGGCCGTACCGCGTGCCGTTGGCCCACGCGATCGCGGTCGCCTCGTCGGGCGCGCGCAGTACGCTCGCGACCGGGCCGAAGACCTCTTCCGATCCCGCCGGCATCCCGGGCGTCACACCGGTCAGCACCGTCGCCGGATACCACGCCCCGGGACGGTCGGGGATCTCGCCCCCGAGCAGGCAGCGCGCGCCGGCCTCCACGCTGGCCTGTACCTGGCGGTGGACCTCGTCGCGCAGGTCCAGGCGCGCGAGCGGGCCCAGGCGAGTGTCGTCGTTGTGGGGATCACCGATCTCGTAGTCCGACATGAGCGCGACGACGCGCTCGACGAAGGCGTCGTGCACGGCGTCGAGGACGATGAAGCGCTTGGCGGCGATGCAGCTCTGACCCGCGTTGACCATGCGCGAGGTGACGCATCGCTCGGCGGCGTGATCGAGGTCGGCGTCTTCGAGGATCACGTACGGGTCGCTCCCGCCGAGCTCGAGCACGCTCTTCTTGACCAGCTCCCCCGCGCGCGCCGCCACCGCACGCCCCGCCTGCACGCTCCCGGTCAGCGTCACGGCCGCGATCCGGTCGTCGGCCATCCACTCCGAGATCGCCTCGGGCTCGAGTCTCAGATTGGCGAAGAGCCCTTCCGCGAACCCCGAGGCCGCGAAGATCTCGCTGATGTCTTCAGCGCACCCGGGGACGTTTGGCGCGTGCTTCAGCAGCACCCCGTTGCCCGCCATCAGTGTGGGGGCCGCGAAGCGGAAGACCTGCCAGTGCGGGAAGTTCCACGGCATGATGCCGAGGACGACGCCGAGCGGTCGGGGTGTCCAGTACGCGGCGGTGGCGTCGGTCTCGGCGGTGTGGGGCGCGAGGAAGCCCTCTCCGTGGTCGGCGTAGTACTCGCACACCCAGGCGCACTTCTCGACCTCCGAGCGAGCCTGTGCGATCGGCTTGCCCATCTCGGTCGTCATGCGGCGCGCCCACCGCTCGGTATCGCCGCGGAGACGATCGGCCGCGGTGGTGAGTGCCCGCGCGCGGTCGTCGAACGATCGGCGGGCCCACTCCGCCTGCGCGTCGACGGCGGCGCCGAGGATGCGCTCGACCTCGTCTGCGGTGTGGAGCGGCCGACTCTCCCTCGCCTCTCCCGTGGCCGGATCGACGACCTCGAAGCTCATCGCACCACGCGCAGCCCGACCACGCTCGCCCCATCGAGGTCGTCGCGATCGACCCCCCACAGCGATGGCAGGGGCTGCCCCTCCGTGCTCCGGGATGCTCTACCGCGACGGTGAGGACGCAACGCACGGATGCGGGAGATCGAGCTCGTCCGGATGGCGCTGGGCATGGCGTCGGGGTGGTATGCGGAGAGGACGGAGTGTGACGTCGGTCGGCGAGGCCGGCCTTCCACCTCGACTCCCTGAGAGAGGGGCGCTTCACCTGCGGCGAAGGCGGGGCCGGAGGCTGTCCGGTGCACGACGCACCCGGAAAGATGTAGCTGCCTCCCGACTTTTTCCAGCGCGAGACGCCCCCGGACGCCCGAGGGGTCGGGGGCCGACCTGGCCCGGCGGGTCGTCAGGGATGCCTCGAAGTTGTGGAGGATGAACCACGGCTGCCTCGGCTCCGATGTCGTCCGGGAAGCAGTCGATTGAAGGAAGACGACGCGGTCTGCGTAGCAGATCGGAGGCGTGGGACGGCGGAGGAGCACCGCGTCCTGCCCGGCCGCCCCCGCGAGGGCTTGTTCTGGAAGTGCACCGACCCGTACCAAGTGCACCGACCCGTACCCGGCTTGCGCCAACGCCGGAAAGGAATGCGATACGATGATGACCCGAAGCGAAGGTGAGGTACTCGCGATCCTCACGCTGTGCGCGACACTCATGGCGTGCGGGGACGGCGGCGACCGGACCCCGGGCGACGTCGTGGTCACCGACTCCGCCGGCGTCACGATCGCCACGAATCAGGGGCGGGGCCTCTGGCTCGCCGGCGAGGGGTGGCACCTCGAGGAGGAGCTCAGGATCGGCGTTACGTCAGGTGATCCGCGACTCCAGTTCGGGGTGGTGAGTGGGCTTGATGTGGATGACGAAGGGCGAATCCATCTTCTTGACGGTCAGGCACGCGAGGTACGGATCTTCGACGCCGCAGGGGAGTTCGTCCGCTCCTTCGGGGAGAGCGGAGAGGGTCCGGGCGAGTTCTCGCCTACCGTTGCACAGCCCCCGGGCGGCCTCTTCGTGGGAGCCGACGGAACGATCATCGTGCCGGACCTGGGCAATCAGCGGCTCGCCCGCTTCGGCCCGGACGGGACCGTGCTGGAGTCCCCCCGACTCTCCCTCGGTTCGGGCATTCCTTTCGCCTGGACCCGCGGCGCGGATCGGACTCTTTTCCGGCAGCGCCGCACGCTGGACCTCCCCGGGATGGCGAGTGACAGCGTGGAGCCGATCGATCGAATCATCCGCGGCGACGGTGTGTCCGGAGAGGAGGAGCTCGTCCTCGAACTCGCCTCCGGGACCACCTTGTCGTTCGAGGGCGGCGGAGGCATCCCCGAGATCCGCATCTTCGCTCCCGAACCCGTCTGGACGGTGCTCTCGGATGGACGTCTCGTGACGGGCTCCAACGACGCGTACTCCCTCGCGCTCCATGACGCCGACGGAGAGGTCACGATGATCGTTCGCAGGGAAATCGAACGGCGTCCGGTGACGCCCGGTGACGAACGGAACTTGCGTGAGATCTTCGCGGAGGGGTGGGAGGAAGCCGGAGTCCCTCCCGGCGAGATCATGGACCAGCTCATGTCGGCGATCCGGTTCGAACCGATGTGGCCGGCTCTCGCCCAACTCATCGCGGGCCCCGACGGGTCGCTGTGGGTCCAACGCGTGAGCACGGAAGCCTCCCTCGACGAGTTCACGGCGGAGGATCTCCAGGCCGGCCGCTTCGGGAGTTCCGCGTGGGACGTCTTCGACGCGGATGGAAGCTACCTGGGGGTCGTCGAGATGCCCGCACGGTTTACCCCCACCCGCTTCGTCGGGGATCACCTCTACGGGGTACATCGAGATGAGATGGAGGTCCAGCGGGTCGTGCGGCTGCGGCTGGTGCGGTAGGGAGAACCCGCCCGGAGGCACGGTTCAGGAGTCGGGGATATCCATCTGACCGGCCGGATGTGCCGGGAGGGATGTGCCGTGAGGGATGTGCCGTGAGGGATGTGCCGTGAGGGTCCGGGCGGTCTTGCGGGGGATGGAATATCCCACTCTTTCCGTCCTGCGACGGCCGTCTTGCCATTCGAATGGAATCTCGCCTCGGATTCCACTCCGAGGCAGCCTTGACGACAGGCCAGGCAGACGAGTGGTGGTGTCTTCCACTTCCGGGCACCGCTTCCGTGCCTCGTTGGCCTGAGGACGGTGGCACATCCCCCTCATCGCCCTCACTCCCGCTGGTCCCGCGGCGCCGTCAACCGAGCTCGTGGGCCACGCGGTACCTCCGAAGCACCGCCTCCACCCGCAGGAGGAAGCGCGGAGGGTCGATCGGCTTGACCACGTAGTCGTCCGCACCCGACTTGAGGAGGGTGAGTTCGGTATCCGGATCGCCCACACCGGTGGCCACGATCACCGGGACGAGGCCGACGTCGAGCCGCGAGCGGATCCGGCGGAGGACCTCGAGCCCGTCCATCCCGGGCATTCTGAGGTCGAGCGTGACGAGGCTGATCGCCGAAGACCCGAGGGCGTCGAGCGCTTCAACCCCCCCGGCGCCTCGATGACCTTCATCCCGTGTTCGGTCAGGATGCGCCGGAAGAGGAGCCGGGCGTCGAGGTCGTCATCGACGACGAGAATCCGGTCGGGACACCCCGATTCGAGAGGCGGGAGGGCATGCGCGGCCGAGGGCGGAACCGAAGCGTATGCGCGGTCGGTCGCGACGGCGATCTCTGCGGGGGGCGCAATCTCGAGCGCCACGCTGCGCGCGGTGAGACTGACCACCTGCCGCTCGGCCTCGAAGCTGACCGGGTCGGAGGTAGCGACCGTGACGACGCGATCGGTGCAGTGGAGGGCGAGGACGCCGAGGCTCCGCGCGACCGACTCCGGCAGGAGCCCGGTGGCAAAGAGCTCCGGCGTCGAGAGGTCGGCCCGGTCGAGGCCGAAGTGGGCGGCGACGAGGTCGGCGAGGACGCCGGCGTCCACCCCGGTTGAGAGTCCGGCGCGGTGCCAGGCGGTCGCGGGGTCGGCGCTCGCCTGGATATCGAGCGCCTCGGCTCCGGGGAGTGAGGCCTCGCGGAGCACGGCGACGATCCAGTGCTGCATCTCGGGGGACGCATTCATGCCATCACGATGGCGTCCCGGCGCTCCGCATGCCACCCCGGAAGGGGGGACCGATCGTCATCCCCCGTCCGGGATCTGGTTTCGACCCTCGACGAGCCACGCGTCGGCGGCGCGCTGGGCGGACGAGGGCTCGGCGGGAAGATGGACGAGGAGCGCGCGTTCCCGTGGGGCGTCGGGGAGGTGCAGCACGAGGGCATCGGGGTCGTGGCCGTCGTGGGCGCGCGATCTCCCCGAGCGGTCGATCGAGACGGTACGCCCCTCGTGGCGTAGCTCCGCGAGACGGAGGGCGTACGAGGCCCACGCTTCGAGGGGATCGCGTGCGTCCTCCGCGATCGCGGGGATGAGGGTGTCCCGGTAGTACGAGACCGCGCTCTCCCAGGCGTCGGGCCGTTCTTCGCGCAGGAGCCGGAGGGATTCCCGGAGGTGAGGCCGTGGATCATGCGCTCCCGATGCGTCGAGCGCCTCACGCAGTCGGGTATCGGCGATCTCTTCGGCCGTCATCCGCCCGCCGCCATCGCATCCATGAACTCTTCGTTCGTGGGGTATCGCTTCATCCGGTCGAGGAGGAACTCGATCGCCTCGCCGGCCGGCATGTCGGCGAGGAAGTTGCGCAGGAGGAAGACGCGGTTGCGCTCGGTCGCGGTCAGGAGGAGCTCCTCCTTGCGCGTGCTCGAGCGGTTGATGTCGATCGCCGGGAAGACCCGACGATCCGAGATCATGCGATCGAGCATGATCTCCATATTGCCGGTGCCCTTGAATTCCTCGAAGATCACATCGTCCATCCGACTCCCCGTCTCGACGAGCGCCGTCGCGACGATCGTGAGTGACCCTCCGGCCTCGAGCTTTCGCGCGGCACCGAAGAATCGTTTCGGCTTCTGGAGCGCTTTCGCGTCGATCCCCCCCGACATGATGCGTCCCGAGCGGGGCATCGCGGCGTTGAAGGCCCTCGAGAGGCGCGTGATCGAATCGAGAAGGATCACGACGTCGCGGCCCGATTCGACGAGGCGCTTCGCCTTCTCCATCACCATCTCGGTCACCTGGATGTGTCGCCGGGAGGACTCGTCGAAGGTCGAGGCGATGACCTCACCCCGGACCTTTTCGCGCATCTCGGTGACCTCCTCGGGGCGTTCGTCGATGAGGAGTACGATGAGCTCGACTTCGGGGTGATTTGCGGCGATCGACTGCGCCATCTGCTGGAGGAGGGTCGTCTTTCCCGCCTTCGGCGGAGAGACGATGAGGCCTCGCTGACCCTTCCCGATCGGCGCGATCAGATCGACCACGCGCATCGCGAGGCTCCCGTCCGCGCGCTCGAGGCGGAGCCGTTCGTCGGGGTACTTCGGGCGCAGATCATCGAAGTCGGGACGGTCCTCCCGCTCCTCCGGTTCGAGGCCGTTGATCGAGTTGATCCGGAGCATCGCCATGTAGCGTTCGCGCTTCCGGGGCGGGCGCACGGTGCCCTCGATCGAGTCGCCCGTCCGGAGTTGAAACCGCTTGATCTGCGAGGGGCTCACGTAGATGTCATCGGGCCCCGGGAGGTAGCTCCATTCGGGCGAGCGAAGAAAGCCGTACCCCTCCTTCATCGCCTCGAGGACGCCGGACGCTTCGAGCTCTTCGCCCTCGTGAAAGAGCGTCTTCTCGATCCGGCTGAGGAGCTGGGGCCGGCTGAGGCCGGATGCTCCCGAAATCGACAGCTCGTCGGCCATCGTCTGGAGTGCACCGACGGTCCTGGATCGAAGTTCGGCGATGTCCACGAATACGTCGAGGAGGGCGAGGCCCGGGGAGATCCGCGTGAGTCCTGCGCGGCGCGAAGGTCTGGGAGGGTGTCGCGGGCGAAGGGGTCCCGTGGGGATGCCTGCGACACGAGGAGGGTACACCCGGTATGGGAGAGGGGTCAAGATGGCGAACCCACCGGAGGTATTTTCCGGCTTCCGGCGCGCGATCTTCGTCGGGCGAGTCTGGAAGGGTGTTGAAGAAGGGGGGCGAGCCGCGTTACCCCCGCCACGGGTCCAGCTCCGAGGCGGAGCGACGAAGCCATAGCCGTAGCTACGGCGAGGCGTTCCAACGAAGGAGATGGGCCCGTGCCGGGGGTAACCCGAAGGGCGCAAGGCGGTTACGCGGTCCATGCTGTGTTTCTCCTCCTCGCCGTAGCGGTGCTACGACTCGTCGTCGTGCCTGCCCTGGACGCGCGCAAGCGCCATGCGCGCGGCTCACCCCCCTTCTTCAACACCCTTCGAGCGCGGTCCCGCTCCACGCGGGGCCTTTCTTGACATTCCACACCCTTGCCGGGAAGCTTCGCTTTTCACCATTTGCCCTGAGACCCCCGCGGCCCGGACGGAGACCGCTACAGATGGCACGACACAACCGGGACGGTTCGGGAGCGGACCAGTGTGGCTTCGAATATGAGGTCAGTTACCAGCCCGACTGGCTCCGGCACGTGAAGGTCACGCGGGGGCTGGAGTCGGGGCGCCAGTCCACCAAGACACTCTACCGGAATCCCGCGTCCCGGCGGGAGCGGCGCCCGGGACGCAGCGTCCGCACCGTGATCCGATCGGAGACGCAGGAGCTGGACCTCGAGGTCTCGATCCGCGACCCCGGGAGTCGCATTCGGCGGCTGCGAGTGACGTGCGAGGTGCCGGGGGAGAACGGCTCCACCGACGAAGTGGAGTTCACGATCGAGGGCGGGCTTCCCCCCGCGTGCTGATGGCCTCGTCGGTGACAGCCCCGATCCGCTGGACGGGACGCCTGGCGATGCAGGCGGTCACCGTCGTCGGGCGGGGCGGGATCCTCGCACTGGGCGGCGCGCGCGCGCTGCGCAAGGTGAGTATCTGGGGCCCGCTCCTCGTGCCGCAGATGATCTCGATCGGGATCGCCTCGATCCCGCTCGGCCTCTTCATCGCCGCCTTCACCGGGATCGTCCTCGCCATCCAGGCCTCCTACACCTTTGTGGGAACGGTGCCGCTCTACTTCGTCGGTGCCCTCGTCGGCAAGACGATCATCCTCGAGCTGGGCCCGGTGCTCACCGGCCTCGCGCTCGCCGGGCGCGTGGGCGCGAGCAGCGCATCCGAGATCGCCACGATGCGCGTGACGGAACAGATCGACGCACTCGAATCGCTCGCCTACGATCCGGTCGCCTACCTCCTCGTACCGAGAGTGATCGCCGGGACCCTCATGTTTCCGATCGTCATCAGCTTCGCGATGGCGATGGGGATCGCGGCGGCGTGGCTCACCTCGATCTCGCTCCTCGACCTGGCGACTCCCCAGTTCGTCCGCGGGCTGCGGCTCTTTTACGACCCCTGGGACGTTCAGTTCGCGCTCTTCAAGGCGGCGACCTTCGGCACGACGGTGACGGGGGTTGGAGCCTTCTTCGGCTTCACCTGCACCGGGGGGGCCCGGGGGGTGGGTCGGGCCACCACGCGCGCGGTCGTCGTCTCCTCGATGCTCCTCCTCGTGCTCGATGCCTTCTGGGCAGCGACATTGCTGTGAGGTTGAGAAGGGTGTTGAAGACGTACGGCAGTCCCCGCGAAGGGGGCTTGCGAGTCTCAGGCAAGGCGGAGTTCCGAAGGCGATGCCCTGGCATCGGCGAGGGACTCCAACGCCGTCATGAGGCCGCACCCCCCCTTCTTCAACACCCTTCCAGATGAGCATCGAATGGAAGGAGGTCCACAAGGCCTTCGGATCGAACGAGATCCTCAAGGGATTCTCCCTCCGTGTCGAGGAGGGTGAGACGGTCTCGGTGATCGGAGGATCGGGGGAGGGCAAGTCGACGCTCCTCAAGCACGCGATCGGTCTCCTGAAGCCCGATCGGGGAGAGATGTGGGTCGGAGATGGGCGCATCGACCTCCTCGAGGGCGAGGAGCTCTACGAAGCGCGTCGACAGATCGGGTACGTCTTCCAATTCGCCGCGCTCTTCGACTCGATGACGGTCGCCGAGAATGTCGCGATGGGGTTGCGCCGCATCCCCGGGCTGGAGGAGGAGGAGATCGCCGAACGCGTCGCGACGGCTCTCCAGCGCGTCGACCTTGAAGGGATCGACGACCACTACCCCGCCGAGCTCTCGGGCGGAATGAAGAAGCGCGCCGGGCTGGCCCGGGCGATCGCGCTCGAACCGACCTATCTTCTCTATGACGAGCCGACGACCGGTCTCGACCCGGTCACCCTCTCGATGGTGGACGAATTGATCTTGCGCATGCGCGACCGACTGGGGGTCACCTCGGTGGTCATCACGCACGACATGGAGAGCGCCTACCGGATCTCCGACCGGATCGCGATGCTCCATGACGGCCGGGTCCGCGACGTCGGCACACCCGATGAGATCCGCGAGTCCGACGATCCGGTCGTGCGGGGTTTCATCGAGGGTCGTCCCGATCTGATGCAGGAGGCTTCGTGACGGCAGGCCGGGAGTTCGTGGTCGGCATGGTGATCCTCGCCGGCATCACGGTAGCGGTGATCGGGAGCCTCTGGCTCTCGGGGTCGGGGTTCGGGCAGGAGAGCGTGCCCCTCGACATCGTCGTCCCCGACATCGGGCAGCTCCGGGAGGGGAATGCGGTCAAGCATCGAGGCGTCCCGATCGGGAGGGTCCGCCGCTTCGACGTCGAGGAGGACGTCGTGCGGATCCGGGTACTCCTCGATGCGGACGCCTTGCTTCCCCGCGATCCGGTCGCGCTCATCGCTCCCGAATCGATGTTCGGGGAATGGCAGGTGGAGATCGTGTCGCGCGCGCGCTTCCCCAACTTCGACTACGTCGCGGCGGATTCGGTGCCTCCGGGCGACCCCGGGGTACCGGCCGTAGGGGGATTCACGATTCCCGACATCTCGCGCCTGACGGCGACGGCGAATGAGATCAGCCAGAACCTCGCGATCCTCTCGCGGCGGGTCGAGGAGGCGTTCAGCGATCAGACGGCCAACGACCTGCAGCAGGCGATCGTCAACCTCCGGGAGATCTCGTCGACGCTGCGGGAGTTCACCATGCAACAGACCGGGACCTTCACCGAGGTCACCGACGAGGTGCGCTCGGCCGCAAACGAGATCCGTGCGGCCGCCACCGCGGGTCGCACCACGCTCGAGCGATTCGACGGCGTGATGGAACGCGCCGCTCTCGACGCGATCTTCGAGGATGTGGCGATCGCGGCCGACAACCTCGCCACGATCACGACCGGGGTGGCCGGATCGACCGACGAGGTGACGAGCGCGCTGACGCGTGCCGACTCGATCTTCACCCGACTCGATCGAATCACCGCCCGTGTCGAAGCGGGCGAGGGGCTCGTCGGCCAGCTCCTCTCGGACACCCTCGTCATGGGACAGACGAGCGAGGTGCTGACGCAGCTCGAGCTCTTCCTCCGCGATCTGCGTGAGAATCCGAAACGATACGTCCGCCTCACCATCTTCTGATACCGAGATGATGCCGACCGGACCCGGGGGAGATGCACGCGTCGAGGAGAGCGCGGGCGGGGTCGTGATCCGGCGGATCGACGGTCTCATCCACATCCTCCTGATCCGCGACCCCTACAAGAACTGGGGCCTCCCCAAGGGCCACCTCGAGGGCGATGAGACCCCCGCCCTCGCGGCGGTACGCGAGGTGCGCGAGGAGACCGGGCTGGAGGAGCTGGTGATCGGGCCGCGCATCGACCAGATCGACTGGTACTTCCGACTGCACGGCCAGTTCGTGCACAAGTACTGCACCTTCTTCCTGATCTGGTCTCCCGTCGGCGAGGCCCGGCCCGAAGTGGACGAGGGGATCACCGAGTGTGTGTGGCTCCCGATCGCGGATGCGCTCGACCGGATCATCTACGAGAATGCGGGCGCGGTGATCGAGACCGCTCGGGAGATGCTCAACGCAGATCCACCCGCGATGGAGCTCTGAGGTGAAGAGCGAGGGAGAGGCCGTGACCCCCGGCCTTCAGGGTGCGGTGGCGGTCGTGGCGATCGGCGCGCTCCTCTGGACGACGCGGAGCGTGCTCGTGCCGCCGATCCTCTTCGGGGTCGTCTGGGTCGCGCTGCACCCCTTCCGCGATCGCCGGGGGGTGGGCGCGCTCCTCCTCTCGCTCGGGGGGGTCACACTCCTCTGGGTGCTGGCCACCACGGGTGGATTGCTCGCCCCCTTCCTCGTCGCCCTGGCGTTGGCCTACGTCCTCGATCCCCTCGTCGACCGCCTCGAACAACGCGGCACGAGCCGGACCACGGCGATCCTCGTCCTCACCGGCCCGGTGCTCCTCGGGGGCGCGCTCGTCGCCATCTTCGGATTCCCGGCGCTCGGGCGGCAGGTCACCGACGTCATCCGCAACCTCCCGGACGCCGTGGCCCGGCTCCAGGGGTGGGTCGCTTCCTTCCAGGGCACGCTGGGGCGGGTTCCCCTCCTCGGGCCCTCGATCTCCGAAGTGATCGCCACACTCGATGGGGAGGCACTCTCCCGCCTCCTCGCCGAGCGGCAGGCCGAACTCGCGCGACAGGGGTGGCAGGCCTTCCTCGGGATCGGACGGGGTCTGGGCTCGGTCGTGGCGCTCCTCGGCTACATCGTGCTCACCCCGGTGCTCGCCTTCTATCTCCTGCGGGACTGGCACAAGGCGATCGGAGAGGTCGAGGAGCTCCTCCCCCTCGAGCGGCGTGACGCCGTCGTCGTCTTCGCTCAGGAGTGCGACCTCCTCCTCGGACAGTACCTCCGGGGACAGATGACGGTGGCACTCCTCGTGGGCGCGCTGACCGCCCTCGGCCTCTGGGTGTGGAGCTTCCCGTACGCCCTCCTCATCGGCGGCTTCGTGACGCTCTTCTCGGTGGTGCCGTACCTCGGCCTCCTCCTCTCTCTCATCCCCGCCCTCGCCGTCGCCCTCGCGAGCGGCGCGATCGGAGCCTCACTCCTCAAGGTCGCCGTCGTCTTCGGGGTCGTGCAGGTCCTCGACGGTACGGTGATCTCGCCCCGGATCGTCGGGGGGTCGGTCGGGCTGCACCCGGTCTGGGTGGTTCTGGCGCTCTCCGCCGGTGGATTCTACCTCGGCTTCGTGGGGCTTCTCCTCGGCGTGCCGATGGCGGTCGGCGTCAAGCTGATCGCGATCCGGATCGTGGAGAGGTACCGCGCGAGCGGGGTTTACGGTGCTCCCCCGCGGGGCGCCGACACCTGACCGGGCGAGGTGTCACCTCCTCTCTTCCCTGCGCGATCCCGGAGGCGGACCCGGGAGGCCTGTAGCACGACACCCCCACCAGGTTACACTTCGGACCGTCGGCGGAGTGTTCACCTCCGAGACGGCGCGTGTACGTCGGGGTCCACCCGGCTCCAACCCGGAACTTCCAGCCGGCGCTCGAGGAGGAGACTCCGTCGCCGGCACCGATCGATATGACATCTGCCTGCGACCTGACCGTGATCGGTGGAGGGCCCACGGGGCTCTTCGCTGCGTTCTATGCCTCGATGCGTGGACTCTCCGTGCGCATCGTCGACTCCCTCCCCGAGCTCGGGGGGCAGCTCATGGCGCTCTATCCGGAGAAGCACATCTACGACGTGGGAGGCTTCCGGCGGGTGCTCGCCCGCGACCTCGCCGCAGGTCTGATCGAGCAGGCGATGCAGTTCGATCCCGATGTGGTGCTCGACGAAGAGGTCCGGACGCTCGAACGCGACGGGGAGAGCTGGGTGCTCGGCGGTCGGGTGGGAAGCTATCGGTCGAAGGCGGTGCTCATCGCCGGCGGGAAGGGCGCCTTCGAGCCGCGCACCCTCGAGGTGCCCGGCTACCGGGAACTCCTCTATCACGGCGTGCACTACGCGGTGAGAGACCCCGAGGAGTACCGGAGTCGGCGTGTCGCGATCGTCGGGGGTGGGGACTCCGCGCTCGACTGGGCGCTCATCCTCAAGGATGTATGCGGCGAGGTGTGGCTCGTGCACCGGCGAGAGGGGTTCCGCGCGCATGAGGCGTCGGTACGGCAGCTTGACGAAGCGTGTGAGAAGGAGGAGATCCGTCTCCTCACCTGGCACGAGGTTCGCGAGATTCACGGAAATGGCTCCGTCGACGCCGTCACGGTATTCGACAATCGCACCGATGAGGACACCCGTATCGAGGTGGACGCCGTGCTCACCTTTCTCGGCTTCAAGCCCGATCTCGGACCGATCAAGGAGTGGGGGCTCGAGCTCGGCGACGGAGATCGCCGGATCCGCGTGAATGGGCTCATGGAGACGAGTCTCGAGGGCGTGTGGGCAGCCGGCGATCTCGTCGACTATGAGGGCAAGCTCGACCTGATCGCGACCGGATTCGCGGAGGCCGCGACGGCGGCCAACCAGGCGACGCGGTACGTCAATCCCGACGCCCGTGTCAATCCGGGGCACTCGACGAGCAACGCGGCCTTCAAGTAATCTCGGTTCCCGCGGCCGGACCGCCTCGACGCAGCTGCGGCCATGCGTTCGGCGATCCGCCTCGGAGCCGGACGCGTGGTGCCGCAAGCGTGGTGCCGCACGGTGGATCGCCAGAGTCATTCAACACCCCTCCAGAGGGACGTATCGACATGCCAGACCAGAGAGAACGCGTCGTCATCATCGGATCGGGCCCCGCGGGCTGGACCGCCGCGATCTACGCGGCCCGCGCCAACCTCGACCCCTTCGTGATCGAGGGCGCCGGGTCGCGCACCATGATTCCCGGTGGACAGCTCATGTTCACGACCGAGGTCGAAAATTACCCGGGGTTTCCCGACGGCGTGACCGGTCCCGAGATGATGATGGACTTCCGGAAGCAGGCTGAACGATTCGGGACCCGGATCCTCACCGAGGATGTCGTGAAGATCGAGCTCTCGCGGCGGCCCCGGCTGCTCCACACGAGCGGCGGGAAGGAGATCGAGGCCGAGAGCGTGATCATCGCCACGGGCGCGAATGCGCGGTGGCTCGGCGTGCCCGGCGAGGAACGCCTCGCGCGCACGGGAGGCGGCGTGTCGGCGTGCGCGGTGTGCGATGGCGCGCTCCCCGCCTTCCGGGACGCACGCCTCGCGGTTGTGGGAGGTGGAGATTCGGCGATGGAAGAGGCGATCTACCTGACCAACTTCGCCTCCGAGGTCTTCATCATCCATCGACGTGACGAATTCCGGGCGTCGCCGATCATGGCGCAGCGCGCGCTCGACAACGAGAAGATCACCGTACTCTGGAACACCGTCGTCACGGAGGTGCACGGGGAGGAGTTCGTCGAGAAGCTCAGCCTCGAGGATACGGTGTCCGGAGAGAACTCGGAACTGGCGGTCGGCGGGCTCTTCGTGGCGATCGGCCACGAGCCGAATGTCGAATTTCTCGACGGCCAGCTCCCGCTCCGGGAGAATGGGTACGTCGAGCTCCCCGACGGAGGCCGGATGGCCACCGGGATCCCGGGCGTCTTCGTCGCGGGCGATGTGACCGACGACTACTACCGACAGGCGGTGACCGCCGCGGGGATGGGGTGCATGGCGGCGCTCGAGGCCGAACGGTGGCTGGCGCACGAGGCCGCCTCCGACGATGCCGAGGTGACGGCGGCGGAGTGACCCGCCGAGCGGGCACGGCGTCCGGCGCACCGGGGTCCTCTCCCTCGTCGGACGTTGGAGCTTCCCTTCGGAGGGCTGCGGCCGACTGGTCAGCGGAGGGAGATCACCTCCCCATTCAGGAGCCTTGACCCGGCGAGGAAGAGGACCGTGCGGACGATGCTCGCGGCGTGCGTGTCGAATCCGATCCCGTCGCCGTCGCCGCGCGGAACCGCCACGGCGTTGGCGCGCATCTTCGGCCCCAGCGCGTGGCCGAGCTGGCGTGTGGCGGCGATCTCCGACGGGTCGAGCCGGGCGCCTCCTCCCGACCCGGGGGCGTAAACAATGCGCACGATCGATCCACCGCTGGCGCCGAGGAGTTCGAGGGTGGCGCGCGCGGCGCCGAGCGCCGGAGAGACGATCGGGGCGCGTTCCCGCGAGCGTGCGGTGCTCCCCCTGACGACGCCCCCCCGGGCCCGTTCGGGTTCGACCACGACGAGATCGAGGCGTCCGAAGTGGTTGCGAACCTCGTCCACGATCCGGTCGGGCCCCGCGGAACGATCGAGCGGGAGGCCTCTCCGCCCCAGGCTGCGGAGCACGGCGAGGACCCTGCGGTCGGCGCCGGAGGGCGTGGAGAAGGCGAGATCGTACCCGGCCTTCGCGAGTCCCACCGCGAGGGGGAGGAGGAGAGAGGGCGCGGGATCGATGAGGAGCGCGACGCGTCGAACAGACAGGGTCATGGAACCTCGACGGGGTGAATGGGTCGATTCACGCTGTCACCGAAGTTCGCGAGACACCACCTCGACCCCCCGCACCCGATGATCGATCTCTCTGGACGCGTCGCCTTCGTCACCGGCGGGTCGGCCGGCATCGGCCGGTCGATCGCCGCCGCGCTCCACGCCCACGGGGCCCGCGTGGCGCTCACGTCGCGCGCCGGTCCGCGCGCGGAGGCCGCTGCGCGCGCGATCGATTCCGAGGGCGGAGGGCGGGCCATCGGCCTCGCCTGCGACGTGCGGGATCCGGACGCGTGCCGGCGCGCCGTCGATACAGTCGTGGAACGCTTCGGCGGCCTCGATCTTCTCGTCAACAACGCCGGCCTGGGAATCTTCAAGTCGATCCTCGAGATGACCCGGGAAGAGTGGGATCTCCAGATTCGCACGAACCTCGATGGCGTATTCCACACGACGCGCGCGGCGCTCCCCGCGCTCCTGGCGGCGGACGACGCCTGGATCGTGAATATCGGGTCGTTGGCGAGCCGGAACACCTTCGCCGGCGGCGCAGGGTACAACGCGTCGAAGTTCGGGCTCCTCGGGATGACCGAGGCGATGATGCTCGATCTCCGCCACGAGGGGATCCGTACCGCGATCCTCATGCCGGGATCGGTCAACACCGACTTCTCGCACGAGGGGGAAGATCGCGGCTGGGCGATCCAGCCGGAGGATGTGGCCGACTCGCTGCTTCACCTCCTGGGACAGCCCCGGAACACACTCGTCTCGCGGGTCGAGCTGCGACCTTCGGCGCCACCCCGGTAGGCGCGCCGCTCGTCAGGCGAGGCCCGAGGCGACGACGACGGCCAGGGTCGAGGCGGCGAGCCCCCACCCGGCGAGCACATCGCCGGGATAGTGCACGCCGAGATAGCAGCGCGAGAGTCCGACGAGCGCGCCGAGGGTGAGCACCAGCGACCCCGTGATCCCTCCGAAGAAGAGCGCGAGGGGGAGCGCGAGCGACATCGCGGCGGTGGCGTGACCCGAAGGGAAGCTGAAGCGATCGGGCACCTCCACGAGCCAGGCGAACCCCGGAGCGAAGTGAGGCCGGCGGCGGGTGAAGATGCGCTTCATGCCCTGCACGACGAAGTGCGAAATCCCCAGCGTCCAGGCGATCCGGGCACCCACACCGGCGACTTCGGGGATGACGCCGCTCATCATCACGAGCGCGAAGGCGACGGCGACCGCTCCGTCGGCGAGATGGGTCACCCCGCGCATCAGGAGGTCGAGGAGGGGGCGTCGGCGGGCGAGGAGGAGGAGGAGGAGTCGTTCGTCGTACGCTCCGAGATGCAGCAGGAGACTGGACATCGGGTCACCTCTCACGGGCTGTGGCCAGAGTCCTCGCCCCGGCACGATCTGAACGATTCACGCGAATCTTACCCGGCGCAACCGCACGGTTCCGGATGCATCCGAGATGACGTTCCGGCACCGCCCGACGTTTCAGCCTCCGTCGCGAAGTCATGGGGGAGTCGGGAGGACCCTCACGCCCGGCGCTTCTTCTGGACAGCGCGCGCACCCGGTGCAACAATTCGCCGCCGGACGGGGTCTCAGAATCCGACGCCTTCGACCGTGGACCGATGACCCGACGCGCCCCACCCCCTCTACGTACGCGAGTCCGGAATCTTCGCGGCGCCTCCCGGCGCCGGCGAGACCTGGTACGTGCGTGGGTCGTCTTCGCGCTCTTCATCGGGCTTCAGATCGGTGGGTCCGTCGAGACCCACGACCACGCGACGGTCGCCGACTCGATCGAGTGTGTGGTGTGTCATGGCGTGCGAATCGCGCCGCCATCCGCGCGTGTGGTGGTCGAGGTACGGACGCCGGAGCCTCCCCGAGTTCGGACCCGTCCGAAGGTCACCGTTCCGACGATCGCGACGCTCGTCCGCCTTGCCGATCCGCCCCGAGGCCCTCCCGCCTCCTGAGTCGTTTCACCGCTTCTCTCTCGTCGGTCGCCCCATGGGGACCCACCGACGTCGTTCGGTAATCGAATCTCAGGCAGGTCTAGATCATGACGTACCCATCGATCCGGGTGCCCGTCGTCGCGGTCTTCGCGATTGTGGGGCTGATCCTCGGAACCCCCTCCGCCGTGCACGCGCAGACGGGCCGCATCGAGGGGCGCGTGCTCACGCGCACCGGCGATCCCGCGCCCGAAGTGCTCGTGCGTATCGTCAATCTCAACCGCAACGTCGAGACGTCGGTCGACGGCACCTTCGCCTTCGAGGAGGTGCCGGCGGGCGTGCACCTCGTCCAGGTCCGGAGTGAGCGATTCGGTCAGAGGAGTGCGCGTGTGGAGGTGCCCTCGGGGGGTGTCGGACGCGTCACCCTCGAACTCCTTCCGCTCTTCCACCTCGACGCCGTCGTGGTCTCGGCGGGTCCCCTCGCGGCGCGGCAGGACGAGCTCTTCCAGTCCGCCACCACCCTCTCGGGCGACGAGTTGCGGAGCCGCGCGCAGCCCTCGCTCGGGGAGACGCTCTCCGGGAAGCCGGGGATCCGCTCCACCTACTTCGGACCGGGTGCCTCGCGCCCGGTGATCCGCGGCCTCGGTGGCGACCGCGTGCGTGTGCTCGAGTCGGGTCTCGGATCGGGAGACGCGTCGAGCACGTCGCCCGACCACGCCGTGGCGCTCGACCCGGCGTCGGCCGAGCGGATCGAGGTGGTACGCGGCCCCGCGACGCTCCTCTACGGCAGCTCCGCGATCGGAGGCGTCGTGAACGTCTTCGACGGCCGCATCCCGCGCGAGGCGCCGCCCGTCCCCCTCAGCGGGAGGGTGTCCGGGACGGGGGGGAGTGTCTCCGATGAACGGAATGTGACCGGGGACGCAAGCTTTCTCGTCGGTCCTCTCGTGGCGCGCGTCGCCGGTGGCTACCGGGACACCGAGGACTACAACATCCCCGGGTTTGCCCGGCTCGGTGCCGATGCGGACGATCCGGACGCCGAGAAGGGCGTCCTCCAGAACTCCGCGCTCGAGACGCACAACCTCTCGGGGGGCCTCTCGTGGGTCGGTGCGCGGGGCCATCTCGGCGCGGCCGTCAGCGGTTTCGACTCCTTCTACGGCGTGCCCGGTGGAGTGGAGGAGGAGGACGTTTCGGTCGATCTCGAACAGCGACGCTTCGATCTGGACGGCGAGCTCCGCTTCGACGAGGGGTTCCTCGACCGGGTGCGCCTGAGGTTCGGGGTCGCCGACTACGAGCATGTGGAGCTCGAAGGCACCGAGATCGGCACGGAGTTCTTCAACGATCAGTGGGAGGGACGGGTCGAGTTGCGGCACCGGTCGGTCGGTCCCTTCGAAGGCGCGCTCGGCTTCCAGATCCTCGACCGCGAGTTCACGGTGGTCGGAGAGGAGTCCTTCACTCCGCCCACCGACACCGAGCAGTTCGCGGTGTTTCTCTACGAGGAGGCGGGGGTGGGTCCGGTACGCCTGCAGCTCGGGTCGCGCGTCGAGACACAGGACACGAAGGATCTCGAGAACGGCACCACGGCCGACTTCACGGGCGTCTCCATCTCGACCGGGGTCAGCTTTGCGCCCTCCGACCCCGTCTCGATCGCTCTTTCGCTGAGCCGGTCGGTCAAGCTTCCGAGTCCGGAGGAGCTCTTCTCGGACGGGCCCCACCTGGCGACACGCAACTTCGAGATCGGAGATCCCGGCCTCGACAAGGAAGTCGGGTACAGCGCCGACCTGACGCTCCACCTGCACGAGGGCCCGGCGCGTCTCCAGCTCACGGGCTTCGTCACCGATTTCGACGACTTCATCTTCGCTGACTTCACGGGGAATGACCGGGATGGGCTGCAGGAGGTGATCTTCGCGCAGGACAACGCGCGGTTCATCGGCATCGAGGGAGAGACGTCGGTCGAGGTTTTCGAAGGCGGCGGTGATCACTTGGCGATCGAGCTCGGCGGCGACTACGTACGCGCCACGCTCACCGACACCGACGAGGCGCTGCCACGCATTCCCTCCTGGAGCTTCGGCGGAGGTCCCGTCTGGGAGGGGAGCCACCTCACCGGACGGACGACCGTACGGCGCGTGGGCGCCCAGAACCGGGTGGGGCGCTTCGAGACCTCGACTCCGGGGTACACGATGATCAATGCGGAGGTCGGCTACCAGCTCCGCGTGGGTGGCCTGTCACACCAGTTCTCGCTCCAGGGGCGCAACCTCGCCGACAACGACGCGCGGGCGCATACCTCCTTCCTGAAGGAGTTCGTGCCGATGCCCGGGCGCGATGTCCGACTCGTCTACAGCGTCGGGTTCTGAGCGCGCTCGAAGGTCTGGAGTGACCTCACGGAAGGGGGCCCCGGTTTCGCCCGGGGCCCCGATTCCGATATCGTTGGAACGATCGATCGGCGCCGTTCGGGTCGCCGACGTGCACTCCCATTCCATCGACGTCCCACGATGAGCGACTTCCGCATCGAGAAGGACTCCCTCGGCGAGGTGCGTGTGCCCGCCGACGCCCTCTACGGGGCCCAGACCCAGCGTGCGCTGGAGAACTTCCCCATCAGCGACCGGCGCTTCGGGCGGCGCTTCATCGAAGCGATCGCGACGGTGAAGCGGGCGGCTGCGCTCGTCAATGGCGAGCTCGGCAATCTCGACAGCCCGGTGGCGGAAGCGATCGCGACTGCCGCGGCCACGGTGGCGGAGGGGAAGGTGGACGAACACTTCCCCCTCGACATCTATCAGACGGGGTCGGGCACCTCGACGAATATGAATGCCAATGAGGTGATCGCGCGTCTGGCGAACGACGCTTCGGGGGACGACGCACGGATTCACCCGAACGACCACGTGAACTTCGGACAGTCGTCGAACGACGTGATCCCCACCTCGATGCATGTCGCGGCGCGGGTCGCGATCGGACGCGAGCTGATCCCCGCGCTCGAACATCTGGCGGGCGCGCTCGAAGCGAAGGCCGAGGCCTTCGACGACATCCTGAAGTCCGGCCGCACGCATCTGATGGATGCGACGCCGGTCCGCCTCGGGCAGGAGTTCGCGGGGTGGGCGCACCAGGTCCGCCGCGGGATCGAACGCATGCAGGTCGCCGCGCACGAACTCGAAGAAGTCGCCCTCGGGGGCACCGCGGTCGGCACGGGGATCAACACCCACGTCGATTTTGCGCGCCTCGCGATCGGTCGGATCTCCGAATTCACCGGATTCGTTTTCCGCGAGGCCGAGAACCACTTCGAGGCACAGGGAGCGAAGGACGCCGTGGTCAGCGCGTCGGGCGCCCTCACCACCGTCGCCACCTCCTTCATGAAGATCGCGGACGATATCCGATGGCTCGCGAGTGGGCCGACCTCGGGGATCCACGAGATCTCGCTCCCCGCCATCCAGCCCGGCAGCTCGATCATGCCCGGCAAGGTGAATCCGGTTCAGGCCGAGGCGATGATGATGGTGGCCGCGCGCGTCACCGGGAATCACACCACGATCACCCTGGCAGGGCAGCGCGGAAACTTCGAGTTGAATGTGATGATGCCCGTGATGGCAGACGCGCTCCTCGAATCGATCACGATCCTGGCCGGCACGGCACGCGCCTTCACCGATCGGTGCGTGAGCGGGATCACCGTGAACGAGGCGCGTGCGCGCGAGCTCCTCGAGAAGAACCCCTCGATCGCCACCGCGCTGAACCCGTGGATCGGATACGACAAGGCGTCCGAGGTGGCGAAGCAGGCCGCGAAGGAGGGACGCGCGGTCCGCGACGTCGTCGAGGAGCTCGGGCTGATCGACGCCGGGAAGCTCGACGAGGCGCTCGATGTGCGCTCGATGACCGAGCCCGGCGTGTCGGATGGCGATCGATGACCCCCTCGGCTCGGGATGAACTCGGCGCGCACGTCTCCGTCCGGGGCGGTACCGACCGCGCACCCGGTCGCGCGGCCGAACTCGCGTCCGTCGTCCTGCAGATGTTCACGAAAGTCCCGAATCGCTGGGCGGACCCCACGATCTCGGATTCGCACGCGGAGTCGTTCGCCGAGGCTCGTCGTGAGCACGGGATCGACATCGTCGCCGCGCACGACTCGTACCTCATCAACCTCGCGTCACCTGACGAGACGCTCTGGAGGCGCTCGGTCGAATCCTTCACCTCGGAGTTGGCGCGCTGCCGTGCCTACGGAGTCGATCTCCTCGTCACGCACCCGGGCAACGCCACCGACCACGATCCGGATCGCGGGATCGAGTACAACGCCCGGGGTCTCGAGCTGGCGCTGGAGGCCGAGTCGGGTGAGACGTCCGTTCTCCTCGAGATCACCGCCGGTTCGGGCTCGAGTATCGGCGCGACCTTCGAGAATCTGGCGCGCATCATCGAGGGCGTGAGCGAGGATCATCGCGACCGGATCGGCGTCTGTTTCGACACCTGTCACGCGTGGGCGGCCGGGTACGATCTGGTGGAGGGGTGGGACGACCTCCTCGACGAGTTCGACGAGGTGATCGGGCTCGAGCGACTGCGCCTCTTCCACATGAACGATTCGCGCAACCCGCAGGGGTCGCGGAAGGATCGGCACGCCGGGATCGGAGAGGGCACACTCGGTCTCGAGCCCTTCCGACAGATCATGAATGACGCTCGGCTCCGGACGATCCCGAAGGTACTGGAAACGCCCAAGGGGAAGCAGGGCAACGATCTCGACCTCCGCAACCTCGCGACGCTGCGCGGACTCCGTGAGTAAGCGGAGATCCATCGTTGCATCGGCGGTACGCCTGCCCTACCTTCCATGAGCGTGCCGGGGGCTTCGTTATTGAGCCAACACGCGAGAAGCCGGGACTGACTTCCGTCGTTGCCGCAACGCCTCTTCGAAGGACTGCGAATGCGCCGGGGGGGTCACCAGAAAATACAGCCCGGGCTTCAATAATCCCCCCCTCGGTACGTATTCGGGGCCGGTGCCTTCGGGGCGTCGGCCCCCTTTTCATTCCCGAAATCCCGAACGATCTGGTGATGCGCCGCAGCATCTCCGGGGAGAGGTCACCAGAGAGCCGGAGGAAGACCGTGGCGCGAGTGCGTGTGACGAGGCGACTCCACTTCAACGCAGCCCATCGACTGCATCGGCCCGAGTGGTCCGAGGCGCGCAACGCCGAGGTCTTCGGCCCGTGCGCGAACCCGAACTGGCACGGACACAACTACGAACTCGACGTCACGGTTGCGGGGGAGATCGATCCGGAGACGGGGTATGTCATGGACCTGGGCGAACTCAAGAAGCTCGTGACCGAGCGCGTGATCGATGACGTCGACCACCGCAACCTGAACCTGGACGTTTCCTGGCTCGACGGGATCAACCCCACCACCGAGAACTTCGTCGTCGCGATCTGGGATCGCATCGTCGGCGGGATGCCGGAGGGGGTCGACCTGGAGCGGATCGTGCTCATCGAGACCCCGAGGAACTTCGTCGAGTACACGGGCGACGCGCCCGATCGGAGTTGAGATGAAGAAAGAGAAGTCGGGGCTGGACACCGTCCCATTCGAGGATCTCGTGGCCGAGATGATTCGCCGCCTCGGCGACGATCCGGAACGCGAGGGGATGGAGCGCACCCCCGAGCGGGTCCGTACCTCGATGGAGTTTCTCACCGCGGGCTACCACCTCAACCCGGTCGACGTCATCGGGGAGGCGCTCTTCGAGGAGCGCCACCGGAACATGATCCTCGTGAAGGACATCGAGATGTACTCGCTCTGTGAGCATCATCTCCTTCCCTTCTTCGGGAAGGTCCATATCGCCTACATCCCCGCCGGTCAGATCGTGGGTCTCTCCAAGACCGCGCGGATCGTCGAGACCTTCGCCCGCCGTTTCCAGGTGCAGGAGCGTCTCACCGAAGAGATCGCCGAGGCGATCTGGGACGTCGTCAAGCCGCACGGCGTCGGTGTGGTGATCGAGGCCGCTCACCTCTGCATGATGATGCGCGGGGTCGAGAAGCAGAACTCGTCGACGATCACTTCGTCGATGCGAGGCGCCTTCCTCGAGGATCCGGCCACACGCGAGGAGTTCCTCCACCTCGCGACGAGGCGCTCATGACGGGCGCGCCGCTGCGCGGTCGCACCGCGCTCGTGACGGGGGGATCGAAGGGGATCGGCTTCGCGACCGCCGAACGCCTCGCCGAGGCCGGCGCGGCGGTGCACGTGCTCGCGCGGGATCCCGCTCCGGCCGACGCGCTCTGTGCGGCGAGCGAGGGCACCGTCTGGGCGGTCGATCTCACCGACGACACCGAGGTATGGCACGCCGTGGACGCGCTCCAGGACCGGCTCGGTGGCGCGCCCGACATCGTCGTGAACTCGGCGGGCTCCTTCGAGCTGAGCCCGCTGGCCGACACGAGTGTCGAGGTGTTCGACCGACAGATCGCCGTGAACCTCCGCGGCACCTTCCTCCTCCTCCGTGCCCTCCTCCCCGCCTTCCTCGAGCGGGGATGCGGCGATCTCGTGCAGGTGGGGTCGGTCGCGGGACGGCGGGCCTTCGCCTCGAATGGGGCGTACTCGGCAGCCAAGTTCGGAGTGCGCGGGCTGCATGAGGTGCTCCTCGAGGAGTTGAGGGGCACCGGGGTCCGCGCGACCCTCCTCGAACCGGCGGCGACCGACACGCCGCTCTGGGACCCCCTCGCTCCCGATACCGATCCGGGACTCCCGGACCGGGCGGAGATGCTGCGCGCCGGGGATGTGGCCGAGGCGGTGCTCTTCGTCGTCACACGCCCCCCGCACGTGCGGATCCCGCTGCTCCAGATCGAACGCGGGTGAGCGGATGTACACCGTCTCCGCCCGGGCCCACTACGACAGCGCGCACTACCTGGAGGGGTACGAGGGGAAGTGCTCGCGCGTGCACGGCCACCACTATGTCGTCGAGGCCGCGATCACCGTGCGAGAGCTCGACCGCCACGGCTTCGCCTTCGACTTCGTCGACCTCAAGCGAGAGCTGCGCGGGCTCGCCGACGAGCTCGACCACCACCTCCTCAACGACCTTCCGCAATTCGAGGGCAGATCGACCTCGGCCGAGGTTCAGGCGAAGTATTTCTTCGATCAGCTCCGGGCCCGCCTTCCGGCGCCACACGCCGAGGGGCTCGCGTGGGTGCGCATCTGGGAGACCCCCACCTCCTGGGCGCAATACGGACCGGTGCCGGGGTGGGCGCCGCCTCTCGGGGGGGGAGGTGCCGCTCCGGGAGAGGGATCGTGCACCTCCTCCTGACCGACCGCCTCACCTGTCCGAGGTGCGGTCCCGCCTTCGGGTTGATCCTGCGCGCCGATGCCCTCGAGGACCGTCGCATCTCCGCGGGCGTGCTGGGGTGCCCGAACTGTCGTGAGGCCTACCCGATCGAGGGCGGGGTGGGGGATCTCCGGCCGCGGCCGCGTGATCCGCTCCCCGAGCGCGCGACGCGCGCATCGGTGGACGAGGGGGCGGGCGAGATCCTCCAGGCGCTCCTCGGACTCGGCGGCGACCTCACGCTCACGCCGGGGGTCGCCCAGGTCGTCCTCACCGAGGGTGTGGCGGAGGAGGCGCCGGCGCTCTCCGCGCGACTCGACGCCATCGAGGTGGTCGTGGTCGGCGCCCGGGGACGGCCGGGGGGTGGGGCGGGGTGGAGCACGATCGTCACGACCGGTGCACTTCCCTTTCGCGAGGCCGCACTGCGGGGCGTGGTGCTGCACGGATCCGAGGTGGACCAGTGGATCTCCGAAGCGGCCCGCGTGGTGGCCCCACGAAGCCGGATCGTCGTGCTCGCGCCGGGTGCGGGTGTGGGTGCGCGCCTCCGACGAGCCGGGCTGGAGCTCCGACTCGACGCCGAGGAAGCGGTCGTGGCGCAGCGAAATCCGGCGGCCCCGACGGCATTCCCCGGCGTTGCACCCCATTCCGGCGATCGGTAGCTTCAGCCACGATCCGTTCGGGACCGAATCCCTCGCAGTACCGGAACCTCGATGACGTGGCTGAACAAACTCTTCGGCTCCTCCCGCGATGAGGGCAGGGTCGACTACTATGAGGAAGGTCTGGCTCTCCTGAAGGCCGGGAAGTTTCACGAGGCACTGACCTCCTTCCGGCTCGCGCTCAAGGAGTCCCCCGGAGATCATGTGGTTCTGCAGCAGATCGCGATCTCCTACACCCGCATCGGGATGACCGAGGAAGCGGCCAAGACCTACCGCCACGTGCTGAAGAATCGCCCCGACGCGGCGGGCGCACACTACGGACTCGCCTTCCTCTACCTCCGCGCCGGACAGCACGAGGACGCGCTGCGCCACCTTCGAGCCTTCCTCGCGAACACCCCGGACACCGAGGTGGCGGCGGACCACGTGAATCACGCGCGCACGACGATGGCGCAGCTCACCGGAGAGGTCGAGGTCCCCGAACCCGACACCGGTGGATTCACCGAAGGGGGTTCCCCGGGCTTCGGAGGCACCGGTGGCCGATAAATCCGCAACGCTCCGGTGGAGCGGCGAAGCGCTGAGCTTCGAGGCGCACGGATACGGGGGCCCGCCGATCACCCTCGACAGCGCCTCCGTCGAGGGGCCCTCCCCGATGGACGCCCTCCTCGTCAGCGTGGCGGGGTGCATGGCGATCGATGTTCTGATGATCCTCCGGAAGTCCCGGGTCCGGGTCGATGCGCTCGAGGTCGAGGTCGAGGGAGATCGCGCCGACGCGGAGCCTCGTCGATTCGTCGCGATCCGTCTCGTCTACCGCGTGAAGGGACCGGGAGAGGAGGATGAGGGTCGGCTCCAGCGAGCGATCGAGCTCTCTCGGGAGAAGTACTGCAGTGTGCTCCACTCGCTCCATCCGCAGATCGATCTCGATATCCGCGTGGAACGGGCCTGAGTCGTATGCGCGACCACGCCGCAGCGCCTGCGGACCTCCCCCGCGGGACTCTCGCGGATCTCTTCCTCGAGCGGGTCGATCGCGGCGGGTCCCGCCCCCTCTACCAGCACTTCGAGGGGGACTCGAACGAGCTCGTCTCGCTGGGCATCGACGAGACGGTGGCCCTCGTGGGCTCGCTCATGGACGGGATGCGGAGGGTGGGGCTCGAGGCGGGTGACCGGGCAGCGATCCTCTCGGAGAACCGCACCGAGTGGGCACTCGTCGACTGGGCCTGCATCCTCTCGGGTGTGGTGAGCGTTCCCGTCTACGACACCCTCCCCGCAGACCCGATCGCCTTCATCCTCGCGGACGCCGGGGTCAAGCTCGTCTTCACGTCGACCAGAGAGCAGGCCGGGAAGGCGATCGAGGCGCTCGACCGCGCCGACCTCCCGGGCGTCCCGGTGGTGAGGTTCGACGAGGACGGTGACGACGAGGAAGGCGTGATCCCCTGGGCTCGCTTCGTCGACCGGGGCGCGGGCGAGAAGACCACACTCGACACGATGCGTGCGAACGCCGCCTCGATCTCTCCCGACGACCTCGCCACCCTGATCTACACCTCGGGCACCACGGGCACGCCGAAGGGCGTGATGCTCTCGCACGGCAATCTCCACTCCAACGTCGTCGCCACCGGGAGCGTCCTGGAGGTCACGAGCTCCGATGTCTCGATGAGCTTCCTCCCGCTCTCGCACGTCTTTCAGCGGATGACGGATTTTCTTCTCTTCCGACGGGGATGCATCATCGCCCGCGCGCACGAGATCCACAGCGTGGCGGAGGATCTGCGTGCGGTACGCCCGACGATCGAGGTCTCGGTGCCCCGCCTCTACGAGAAGGTATACAGCCGGGTGACCGCGCAGCGCGGACTCCGGGGTGCCCTGGTGCGGTGGGCGATCGGCGTGGGTGCGCGCTGGACCGACGCGACGCTGGGTTCCGGCGGCCCCTCCCACCTCCTCTCGCTGCAACACGATCTCGCCGATCGACTCGTCTTCTCGAAGGTCCGCGCGGCGGTCGGCGGGCGCCTCCGGTTCTTCGTCAGCGGGGGTGCGCCGCTCGCACCCGATCTGGCGCGATTCTTCTTCGCGGCGGGTCTCCCGATCCTCGAGGGATACGGACTCACCGAGACCTCTCCCGTGACGAATGTGAACCCCCTCGATGCGATCCGGATCGGTACGGTCGGACCCCCGGTTCCCGGCACCGAGATCCGGATCGCCCCGGACGGAGAGATCCTGGTTCGGGGGCCGCAGGTGATGCAGGGGTACTTCGGTCGACCCGATGCCACCGCCGAGGTGATCGACGCCGACGGGTGGTTATCCACGGGGGATATCGGTGAGCTCGACGACGACGGGTACCTCAGGGTGACGGATCGCAAGAAGGACATCCTCGTCACCGCCGGAGGCAAGAATGTGGCGCCGCAACCGATCGAGAGCCGCCTCAAGACCCACCCTCTCATCGACCAGGTCGTGATGATCGGGGATCGGAGGAAGTTCTGTTCGCTCCTGATCGTGCCTGACTTCGGGGCGGTCGAGCAGTGGGCGTCGGGGAATGGCGTCACGGCGTCGGGACGCCGCGGGCTCGTGCACGATTCCGATGTGCAGCGGGAGTTCGCGACGATCCTCGACGCGCTCGGCGATCTCGCATCGTATGAACAGCCGAAGAAGATCGGCCTCCTCACCCGGGAGTTCACGATCGAGGACGGAACGCTGACGCCGACCCAGAAGATCAAGCGTCGGGTGGTCCAGGAGCGCTATGCGGAGGAGATCGACTGCCTCTACGACGCGGTCAATCGCGACCGCGACGTGATCCCGATCGGGGAGCCCGAGGCGTGAGCGGCGCTCCGGCGGTTCGCATCGGCCTCGTCTCGGCCCCCGTCGAGGACGGCGTGTCCCTCGCGAGGCGCCTCGTGGAGGAAGGGGTCGCGGCGTGCGTGAACCTCCTCCCGCAGGTGCGGTCGATCTATCGGTGGAAGGGCGAGATCGAGGAAACCGACGAGACCCTCCTCATCCTCAAGATCGCGGCCGACGATTCATCCGGTGTGGTCGAACGGATCGCGGCGCTGCACCCGTACGAGACACCCGAGGTCGTGCTGATCGATGTGGCCGAAGGTCTTCCCTCCTATCTCGAGTGGGTGATCGAATCGACCCGGGGGGGATCGTGACGGGGCGCGGCCGGGATTCGAGTGAGGTCCACCCGGCGGGAGGGGTCGCGCAGGGGGATCTCCTCACGGAGGACGCGTCCGACGGGTTCGGGTCGGGGAGAGACGAGATCCACTTCGCCGAGGCCTCCCTCGACCCCGCTGCCGACGCCGTCACGGAAGGGTCCGGCGCCGGGGTGGAGGCGGCGGATTCCGACCTCTCCGAGGGTACGTCGGATCCGGATTTCGGGACGGAGGAGGCCATCGCCCCGGAGGCGTCCGCGATGACCGATGACGTCACGCGTCTCCTGGCCCGGGCGGAGGTGTTCCAGGACGACGGGCGGCTCGAGTCGGCCCTCGAGGAGGCCCGGTGTGCCGTGGATCTCGATCCCGCGCGCCGGGATGGGCGCCTCCGGCTCGGATCGATCCTGACCGAGCTCGGACGTTTCGACGCTGCGGAAGAAGAGATCCGGACCGTTCTTCGGGAGGTCCCCGAGGACCCCGATGCCCACCTCTGCTCCGGCATTCTGCTCTTCCGACGCGGTCTCTACGCCGACGCGTCCGATGCCTTTCGGGCGGTGGTGACGCGACGGCCCGCGGATGTGCAGGCCCACTACTGTCGCGGCGAGGCCCTCAACCGGATCGGGCGCGTGGAGGACGCGCTCAACGCGCTTCGGCACGTGATCGAGCTCGATCCGGAGCACACCCGGGCGTACCGCACGCTCGGGATGCTCCATGACCGGCAGGGACGCCCGGAGGAGGCAGCGGCGATGTACCGGAAGATGCGGGAGTCCGCCGAGAGATGATCCGGATCGTCCGGGGACGGGTGACCGAGGTGAAGGCCGAGGCGCTCCTGCGAGAGGCTCGTCCCGACGGAGGGCCGCTCACGCCGTCCGGTCGGATCTTCTTCGAGGCCCTCGGCCCGGAGGGCGCCCACCTCCTCCAGCTTCACGATGCCCCCCCGGGGAGCGCCTGGATTACCCCGGCCGGATCGCTGAGCGCCTCCTTCCTGATCCATCTCGTCGTCCAGAGCGGGGACGAGCCCGTGACCGTCGAGTCGGTCCGGCGCGCCCTCACGAACGGGCTTCGGCGAGCCGCCGCCTTCGGGATCGAGTCGGTCGCGCTGACCCCCCTCGGGATCGGCGCGGGGAACCTCGACGCCGAGACCTCCGCCGAGGTGATGGTGACCGTGCTCGTCGCACACCTGGAACACGATGCGGCGCCCAGGGTCTTCGAACTCGTGGTCGGAACCGAGTACGAGGAAGATATCTTCCGGCGCGCCGCCGAGCGTCACGCCTCGCCGAACCGCCCGTCGTGAAACGACTTCGTCCACCCCCAGCTCCGGGATCGTCCAGATGAGCCGTCGCCGCGTTCTCGCAGCCCTCGTCATCGTCTCGTGGCTCTTCATGGTGGGCGCCCATCTGCGCCGCGAATACTTCCAGCCGGAGCTGGCCCGACTCGCTCTGGCCGCGATGGCGCTCAACCCCGGCACGAACTTCTATACCCTCACCATGGGGGGTCGCTCGGTGGGGCAGGCCACCTCGGCGCTCGACACCGTCCCGGACGGCTTCCTCCTCGAAGATCTCATGTCGCTCGAGCTCCCCGCACTCGGGCAGACGGGGACGGCGGTGGCGCGGACCTCGGTTCGGCTCGATCCCTCCCTCCTCATGCGTTCGTTCGAGTTTTCGCTCGACTCCGAGGTGGGTCGGTTCCAGGCGGAAGGCACCGTGGAGGGCGATACACTTCTCCGGGTCACGATCCGCTCGCAGGGGTCCGAGCAGGATGTCGAGTTCCGACTGGCCCAGCCCCCCGTATTTTCGGCGATCGTTCCGATCCGACTCGCGATGTCGGGAGAACTCGAGGTGGGACGCAGCGTGCGCTTTCCCGTTTTCGACCCCTCGTCGATGTCGACGCGCAACGTCGAGGTCCGTGTGCTCGAGGAGGATACCCTGATCTTTCCCGACAGCGCCGAGGTCGGACCGGATGGCCGGTGGCGAACCGCCAGCCAGGACACCGTCGTCGCCTGGCGCATCGCCGAGCTCTTCGGCGGGATCTCGGTCGAGAGCTGGATCGACGAGGACGGGCGCACGCTGCGGGCGTCGAGCCCCCTCGGCTTCGCGATGGAGAAGACGGAGTACGAGCTCGCGCAGCAGGCGCAGAACGAAGCGCGCTCGATGCCGACGCGAGGGGTCGATGACGATGTCATCCTCTCCACCGCGATCGAGAGCAATCTCGACCTGAGCGGTGTGGAGGCGTTCGACGAGGTCCGATTCCTCCTCAGCGGCGTCGATCTCGAAGGCTTCGACCTCGACGGAGGACGGCAGGAACTCCGTGGTGACACACTCATCGTGCGCCGCGAGGCGATCGGCGCGCTCGACCCCGGGTTCACCCTGCCGTATCCGAGCATGGATCTGCGCGACGCGCTCCAGCCGGAACCGCTGATCCAGAGCGCGCACCCCGAGATCATCCGGATGGCCGAAGAGATCACGACGCGCCGGGCGACGTGGCGTCAGGATCCGCGACGTGTCGCCACCGAGCTCAACACCGCCGTCTTCAACATGCTGCGCAAGGAGATCACCTTCTCGGTGCCGAGCGCGCTCCAGGTCCTCGAGACCCGTCGGGGCGACTGCAACGAGCACACCGTGCTCTACGTGGCGATGGCGCGCGCGCTCGGGCTTCCGGCCCGGACCGCGGTGGGGCTCGTCTATACCAATGGGGCCTTCTTCTATCATGCATGGCCGGAGGTGTGGCTCGACGGGTGGGTCGCGATGGACCCGACCTTCGGGCAGGCTCCGGCCGATGCCGCACACATCCGCTTCGTGGTGGGAGGGCTCGCGCAGCAGGTGGAGATCGTCCGCCTGATCGGGAACCTCGACATCGAAGTCCTCTCCATCTCCTGACTCCGGGATGCCCCTCCAGATGAGCGACAACGTCATCCTCGAACTGCAGGGTGCGGTGAAGCGGTACGGCGACTTCACCGCGGTCCGCAACCTCGACCTGGTGGTGCGCCGCGGCGAGGTCTTCGGCTTTCTCGGTCCCAACGGAGCGGGGAAGACGACGACGATCCGGATGGTGGCCGGCGTGCTCCAACCGAGTGCGGGCCGCGTGCTCCTGGGGGGCGACGACCTGCACGCCAACCCCGAACGGGCGAAGCAGCGCGTCGGCTACATCCCGGATCGTCCCTATCTCTACGAGAAGCTCTCCGGGGGGGAATTCCTGCGCTTCGTGGCCGGACTCTGGGGTCATCACGGCCCGGAGACGGAGGCTCGGGCGGATCGCCTCCTCGAGCTCTTCAGCCTCGCGGAGTGGAAGGACGAACTGATCGACAGCTACTCGCACGGGATGCGACAGAAGCTCCTCATCTCGTCGGCGCTCCTGCATCAGCCGGAATTGATCGTGGTGGACGAGCCGATGGTGGGGCTCGATCCCCGCTCTGCGCGGATCCTCAAGGATCTCTTCCGCACCTTCACCCACCACGGAGGGACGGTCTTCCTCTCGACGCACACCCTCGAGGTGGCCGAGGCGCTCTGCGACCGGATCGCGATCATCCAGGAGGGTGAGATCATCGCGTCGGGCACGATGGAGGAGCTGCGATCCCGGGCCGAAGAGGGAACGGCCCACCTCGAGGAGATCTTCCTCAAGCTCACCGGAGGCGACGAGATGGCCGATGTGGTCGAGGGGCTCAGAGAGGCGCTCGAACGGTGACGGCGGGCACCCGGGAGGTCGGGGGGGATGGGGCGGGGATCCTCTGGCTCCTCCGCCCGAAGCTCCAGACACGAATCAATCGCGCGCGGGGTGGGGAAGGACGCCTGGCGAAGGCGCTCCTCCTCGGCTTCGTGGGGCTCTTCTTCTGGGCGCTGATCTTCGTGGTCATCCACCAGATGCTCCTCTACTTCCGCAACACCCAGGGGATCGGAGACCTCCTTGCGGCGAAGCTCCTCGCGATCGCCTTCCTGACCTTCTTTGCGATCCTCCTCCTATCCAACGTCATCACCGCGCTCTCGACCTTCTTCCTCTCGGACGATCTCGAGCTCCTCATCGCCGCGCCGGTCGACCGCGTGAACATTTACGGCGCGCGCCTCATCGAAACGATCGTCGACTCGAGCTGGATGGTCGCGCTCCTCTCGATCCCCCTCCTCGCCGCCTACGGGATCGTGTACGCGGCCGGCCCCGCGTACTACCTCCTCGCCGTGGCCGTCTTCGTGCCCTTCATCGTCCTTCCCGCCGTGGCGGGATCGGCCTTCACCCTGGCGCTGGTGAATCTCTTCCCGGCGCGGCGCGCGCGGGATCTCCTCGCGCTCATCGGGCTCCTCGCGGCGGCGGGCGTGATCGCGCTCTTCCGCTTCCTGCGGCCCGAACGACTCATGCGTCCCGAAGAGTTCCGCGATCTCGTCGACTTCATGGCGGTGCTGCGCACCCCGAGCTCTCCCTGGCTCCCGAACGAATGGGCCGCCGACGCCCTCATGGGGCACCTCAACGGGGTCTTCGACCCGCACCCCCTCCTCCTCCTCCTCACCACGGCCGGCGCCGCGGTCGTCTTCGGCGCGTGGCTTCATGCGCGGTTTCATCGTGGCGGGTTCACGAAGTCACAGGAGGGAGCCGAGAAGAGGGAGGGCCGCATCCGGTCGCGCGCCCTCGAGCGCGTCTTCGGCCGCCTCGCCCCTGCCACGCGCGTCCTCGCCGAGAAGGAGATTCGCGTCTTCTTCCGCGACGCCACCCAGTGGTCACAGCTGATCCTCCTGGGCGTGCTCGTCGTCGTCTACGTCTACAACATCCGGCAACTCCCCCTCTACACGGGCGAGGAGGTCTCCTTCTTCCTCATCAACCTGATCTCCTTTCTCAACCTGGGGCTCGCCGGCTTCGTCGTCGCGGCGATCGCGGCGCGCTTCGTCTTTCCGGCGCTCTCGATCGAGGGGCGGATGATGTGGCTGCTCCGATCCTCGCCCCTCGACGTGCGCACCCTCTTCTGGGCGAAGTACTGGGTCGGGACGATTCCCCTCCTCCTCGTGGCGCTCTCGCTGATCGTCGTCACGAATCTCTTCATGCGGGCCGAGCCGCTCGTCTTCTGGCTCACCACCGGCACGATCGTCGCCATGACCTTCGCCCTCACCGCGCTGGCGCTCGGGATTGGCGCGCTCCATCCGAAGTACGACACCGAGAATATTGCCGAGATTCCGACCTCCTTCGGCGGCCTTCTCTTCATGATGTCCGCGGTGATCTACCTCGGCCTCGTGGTCCTCCTCGAGGCGTGGCCGGTCTACCTCTTCCTGCGGGCGGGGATCAGCGGGGAGCCCGCCGTGAGCTTCGTCCCCCTCGCGCTCGGTGTGCTCGGTGCGGCGCTCCTCACCGCGGCGGTGATCGTCGTTCCGCTGCGCGCCGGTGTGCGGCGCGTGCGTTCCCTCGACTTCTGATCCGGCGACGGCCGGGAGGACCCCGATGATCGACGCAATTCGAGATTTCTTCCGGGCCACGATGGAGCCCGATCCCGACGAGACCCCGGATACGCGAAGCGAGGACCTGCGGCTCGCGGCGTGTGCGCTCATGCTCGAGCTCGCGTGGGCCGACGAGGCCTTCACCGACGCCGAACGCACGCATCTGGAGGGTGCGGTACGACGCCACTTCGGCCTCGATCCCGCACAGGCCGAAGCACTCATCGAGATGGCCGAAGGCGCGCGCAGGGAAGCCACCGACCTCTATCGATTCACCCGGCTCATCCGCGAGGAGTACTCGCTCGGTCAGAAGATGGTGCTCGCCGAGATCCTCTGGGGTCTGGTCTACGCGGACGGCGAGCTCTCGAGTCATGAGGATCTCCTGCTGCGCAAGATCAGCGGGCTGCTCGATCTCGAGGTCGCCTATCTCTCGGAGGCCCGCAATCGAGCCCGCCACCGGGATGCCGGCCCGGACGACGCCTCGAGGGTGGACTGACGATCTCGGGGGAGATGCACCCTTCGGGGGTGAACTCGCCGGACGCGACCGCGCTGGACCTGACTCTCCTCCCCTGTGATATTCGGTGGATCGAACGACTCCGATGTCGACAACGGCTTTCCACTGAACACGAGGCAGAGATGGGCGATCTGGTCCCCGGAGGGTATCTCTTCACCCACATCATCTTCTGGACCGTCGTCGCGATGGTCGCGGTCGGCACGAATGCCGTAGCCATCATCCTCTCGATCGGAGTCGGCATCCTCGCGCTCGAATCATTCAAGCGCTGAAGGCGGCCGCACCCCTCCATCGATGGAACCCGCGGTGGGCGCCGGTTTTTGATGGACCATGATCTTCTACATCCTCACCGGCCTCGCGGCCTTCGGTCTCGGAATCTGGCTCGGGCTGCCCGGGCGCTATGACGGGGATCTCGACGAGATCGACCGCGTGATGGAGGAGGGGGGGCGCCGGAAGAAGGTCAAACGGCACTTCACTCCGATGGCATGGATGAAGCGGCACGTCAGCGTGAACACCCCGAGTCGCCTGGGTCGGCGCTTCAGCGTCCGCAGCCCCGACGACCGGGACTGAGCGAGACCCTTCCAGGGTGTCGCCTCATCCGAAGAGGAGATCGACCCCGACGAGGGTGGCGCCGATCGCCGCGCCGAGCACGTACCCCAGCCGCACGATCAGCTTCAGTTCACGGTCGGTGATGCGCCGGACGAGCTCCTCGAGTTTCGGGATCGGGTAGTCGTTCACCTTGGTCTCCACGCGTCGCCCGACATCGAGTCGGCGGACGACGTTGGGCACCTCTCCCTGAACCCACGTCCACACCACGGGGCCGAGGCCCTCCTCGATGCGTTCGGGCGCGTCGTCCGGAAGCCAGCCGGCGGGACGACCGATCGGGCGGTCGAGCGCGGTGTCGGCGAGCCATCTCCCGAGCGCTTCGGTGCCCCGGCGTGCCGCGTCGCTGCGCGCTGCCTCCACGATCCACTCAGCGAGCTTCGGGGTGGGTACGTGGGCGAGTACCTCCCCCCAGGTACGTCCGCCGACACCGGAGAGCCCCTCCTGAACCTTCTCGACGAGGAAGGCGCGCGACTGGGGGTCCCGCGCCATCCCGACGATCCCGCGGGCGAGGGTGGCGCGCGCGTCCACCACGGCCGCCGAACCGGGCTCTCCGAGCACCCCGCGCACCGGGCGTCGGAGGAAGTCGACGATCGCCTCATTCACGCTCCGAGCCATCGCCGCCTGCATCGCGGGCTCGGTGAGGAGTTCGGAGAGGCGCTGTGCGCCTTCCTTCTCGATCGTGCCGAGGATGCGTTCGAGGGTGTCGTCGGTGACCACGAGTCGCGCCACGATCCGCTGGTGGAGCTTCAGATCCGCCATGAAGCGGTGGAAGAGGTCGCGCAGCGTGACCTCGAAGCGTGCCCGCGTATCCTCGTCCTCGAGGAGCCGGCCGAGCCGCTCGATCGCCAGGGGGAGGTATCCCTGGATCGCGTGCTCGAGCGAGCTGACGAGCCCCGGCGGGAGGATCTCCTCGAAGGTGCGACCGGGGGCGAGGAGCTGATGGGCGAAGCGGTCGAGGTAGTCGGTGACGGTACGGTCGAACCCCTCGCTCGAGACGATGCCCTCCATCCATTCGTCGACGGCGTCGGCCACGACGCGCTCACGGGCGGGGGTGAGGAGATCTCCGATCGGTTCGTCGGCCAGCGACTCGACGAGGTGGCCGGTTCGTTCGGTTACCGCCTCGGCGAAGGCCTCCGAGTGGATCCACTCCTGCAGCCGCTGCGTCGCATGGACGATCGCCCCCTCCACGAAGTGCTCCACGGCGGCGACGGCCTCATCGGGGACCACCTCGCGCAGCGAGCCGCGTTCCCGATGGAGGATCTCGGCGAGGAAGGCCGCGAGCCGTTCGTCGAAGGCGTCCCGGAACTCCGGGTTGGCCAGGGTACGCGCGAGGTCGTCGGCGGTGAGGAGGCGATCCCCCACGGTGCGCCCGATCGCACCGGCGAGCCGTGCCTGGTTCTTCGGGACCGCGCCCTGCAGCCAGCGCACGCGGCGCCCGAGGAAGGTCGGGGGGTGGTAGGGGTGGAAGATCATCCAGATCGCGAGCGTGTTGGTGACACCTCCGGCGATCGCCCCGAAGGCGATGGTCAGGCACGCCCGCACCCACTCGGCGCTCATCGCGGCGCTCCCTGGCGGTGACGGAGGAGCCCCTCGACGTTCCGGGCGGTCCCGTCGATCGTGACCACACCGGTGACGGCGAGGAGGCCGTCGACCGGAAGGAGCGGGCCCTCTCCTTCACCGGCGCGCAGGAGGCCTTCGTCCACCTGCAGGGTGCCGGAGAGTCCTCCGTCGCGGGTCCGAAGCGTCCACGCGACCGGCACCTCCCGCCGCGCGTCGTCGTAGGCCCGGCTCTCGGTCCACTCGAGCGTCGCGTCCGGAAAGAGGAACTCCTCGCCCCCCTGCAGCACCCATCCCTGCCATCCCCCCTCCGCCCGGCTCTCGCCGGGCGCCTGGAGCACGAGGGTGAGAGCGGTGCCGGAGGTGAGGAGGAGCCAGTCCCCGGAGGGCCCCGCATCGGGGAGGCGGGACCGCGAGAGGTCGAGGAGGCGACCGGGAACGGCGCGGTCGCCGATGACGACGCGCGCGTCGTGAAGGCGGAAGGTGCCCCCATGACGACCGGTCCACGCGGCCGCTTCCTCATCGATGGCGAGGTCGAGGTGTCGCACGCCGTCGTCGAAGATGACATGATCGACGCGGTCGCCGGTGCCGACGACGAGGCGGAGGGGACCGGAAGGCGCGATGCGCCAGGGAGTCGACGAGGGAGGATCGACCGAGGTCGCCTCGAAGAAATCGTCCCACACGCTGCCGCGCAGGAGCACGCCTCGCGCGCTCCGCTCGATCCCGGTCTCGTGCTCGAGATGGTCGAAGAGCCAGACGACGCCGAAGGCGGAATCGCGCTCGGAGGTGTGGAAGACGAAGGCGCGCTCATAGGAGCGCGCGGGGACGGTCGAGGGGATCGCGATCGGGGAGTCCACGACGGCCTCCCGGGCGGGTTCGACGGTCGGACCTTCGGTACACGCGCTCAGCGTCGCCACGACGATGGGGAGCGCGAGGACGGCGCTGCGAGCGATCCGCAGACGGGTTCGCGCGTCGGCCCCGATCGCCGAGTCGATCACGGCGAGGATCCGGCGCGCACGTCGGCGAGTGCGACCGAGGTCCACGCCCGCCCGGAGGGTGACCGTCAGGTCCACCCGGGTCTGGGCGTCGTCGTCGAGGCTCACGCGGATCTCGGCCGACCACTCGTGCCGCGGCACACCGCCCTTCCCCCACGCCCGCGCCACCCCGGCGAGATCATCGGCGAGTTCGATCCGCGCGCCCTCGGCGTCCAGCGCCCCGAGCGCGGCGCGCCACACGCGGTCGAAGGGGATCGCGTAGCGGGCCGGTGACGGATCGCCGCGCTCGTCGAGTGTCGAGACGACGCGCCGCTGCGGGCGCTCCTGCCCGGTCGAGTCGGTCAAGGCGAGCGGAGCTGGATCTCGAGACGCACCGAGGCGGTGACCTCCAGGTCGCCGACCTCGATCGGGGTGTCGGCTCGCGCGAGCGTCCCCATCGCCATCGGCCGCACCTCCGCCCCGCCTCTCCCCGTCGACTCGATCGAGATGACGCGCCCGAGTTCGCCTCCCGCCGCCCGCGCCATCACCCGGGCCTCCGTGCGCGCTCTCTCCACCGCGCGTGCGAGCGCGTCGAGGTACGCCTCGCGCGTGTCGGCCGCGAAGAAGTCGAGCGAGCTCACGCGGTTCGCGCCCGCGCCCACCGCCTCGTCCACGGCGCGTCCCACCATCTCCAGATCGGAGAGCGTCACGACCACGCTGTTGACGGTCCGGTATCCGACCACCCGCCGACCGGTGTCGTTCGATCGGATCGCGTGGACCGCAAACCCCGCCGTCTCGATCTCGGCCGCGGCACCGAGGGCGGCGCGCAGCGCCGCGATCACCCCCGTCGTCGTCTCCGCGTTGCGCTCGGTGGAGACGCGGGCCGAGTTCGCCTCCGTCTCGACAGCCAGGCGGAGGCGGGCCCGGTCGGGGGTCACCGAGGTCGAGGCGGACGCCGACACCACGACGGTGGCGGTGTCACGCTCCGCGCCTGCCGACGTCGAGCTCCACGCGCCCCCGGACGACGGTGTGGGCAGAGGAGTGGCGGCGAGGATGGGTGCCGGCGCGAGCGCGAAGGCGAGAGCCGGCGCTGCGCCGGCGAGTGCGCGCCGCAGCCTCCCCCGGCGCTCCCCGGCACGCATCGTGCGGATCATCTGGCCCGTCATGCGGATCTCCTCCTCATTCATTACCCTGTGTGGCCTGTGTGCCACCCCGATCAACCTTCTCAACTTCGCTCCCCGGACCGGTGCCATGAAGGCCATCATCCCCCTCGCGGGTCGAGGGACGCGCCTGCGTCCTCTCACTCACCATACGCCAAAACCTCTCCTCAAGGTCGGCGGGCGCCCCGTTCTGGGCTACCTCCTCGACCAGGTGCGTGAGGTCGGCGTCGACGAGATGATCTTCGTGGTGGGATATCTCGGCGACCGTCTCCGCGACTTCGTCGGTGCGGAATACCCGGAGATCCGCGCGCACTTCGTGGAGCAGGAAGTCCAGGATGGCACCGCCGGTGCGGTTCGACTCGCCGAGCCGTGGGCCGACGACGAACTCCTCATCCTCTTCTCCGACACCCTCTTCGACGCCGATCTCTCGCTCGCGCGCACCCTCCCCCCGGACGAGGCGGGGATCCTCTGGGCGAAGGAGGTCGAGGACTATCAACGCTTCGGCGTGATCGTCACCCGCGAAGACGGAACGATGGAACGGATCATCGAGAAGCCGTCGGAGCCGATCTCGAAGCTCGCCAATATCGGCGTCTACTTCATCCGTGACCACACGCTCCTCTTCGAGGGTCTTCACCACGTGCTCGCGGCGCCTCCGGGGAAGGGGGGGGAGTACTTCCTCACCGACGCCTTCCAGTACATGGTCGATCAGGGGGCACGCCTGCGGACGGCTCCCGTGACGGGGTGGTACGACTGCGGGAAGGTCGAGACCGTCATCGAGACGAACCGTCATCTCCTCGAGACCACGCGCGGCGGGATTGACCCGGAGGCCACGATCGAGGGCGTCGAGATCGTCGAGCCGGTGCGGATCGAGGCGGGAGTGCGGGTGGAGGGAGGACGTATCGGACCGAATGTCACCCTCGAGCGGGAGAGCCGGGTGATCGACTCGGAGCTCTCCGACACACTCGTCGGTGCGGGATCGACCCTCTCCCGGGTCGCCCTGAACGCCTCCCTCGTGGGCGATCGCGTGCGCGTGCGAGGCGTGCGCGGATCGGTCCACCTCGCCTCGGATTCGGTGGTCGAGGTCGACGCCTGATCGGGTGTCAGTCGGCGGCTTCGCGAGAGCCGCTTGTCGCCCTCGTGTGGTCCCACACGAGGAGGGTGAGGAGTGCGCGGAGGATCCCTTCCGGACCGAGCGTATTCCGGTACCACTCTCCGAGGGTGTGCGCGCCGTGAGCTTCCCCGCCGGCGCCGAGGGTGATGGCGGGGATCGCGAGCGACATCGGGAGGTTGGCGTCGGTCGATGAGGTCGCGAGCTCGACCGGGAGATCGAGCGCGCGCGTCGCCGCCACCGCAGCGGTCACGAGGGGATCGCGCGCCGGGGTCGCACCCGCCGGACGGTCGCCGATCGCCTCGACCGAGAGCCGGGCGTGCAGAGGCGACGCGTCGTCCGGCGTCGTCTGCCGACCCGCGCGATTCGCCTCGGACACCGCCGACTCGAAGGCGCTCCGGATCTGCGCCTCGAGCGCCTCGAGCGCCTCGGCGAGCATCGCGCGCGCCTCCACCTCGACCCACGCCGATTCGGGGATCGCGTTGACACTCGTCCCGCCTCCGATCCGCCCCGCCGACCACGTCGTCCCGGGGACGAGCGCTTCGGCCGCCGGGAGCGCGGCGAGGGCGTGCGCGAGGATCACGATCGGGTTCGGGCGCCCCCACTCGACCCAGGAGTGTCCCCCCGGTCCGGACACCGTGTAGCGCCACCGCCGCGACCCCACCCCTCCATTCACCACCCGCGTCAGCCCCGCTCCATCGAGTGAGATGAAGGCTGCCGCCTCCCTCGCCGCGCCCCCCTCGAAGAGCGCCCGGACCCCGCGCAGGTCCCCGAGGCCCTCCTCGCCCACCGTGGCCGCGACGACGACGGGGTGGGTGAGCGCGTCCGGGATCCGGACGAGCGCTCGTGTGAGGGTGAGGAGGGCGGCGAGGCCGCGCCCGTCGTCCGAGATCCCCGGCGCGTAGATGCGGCCCTCTTCCTCCCGGTGACGGACATCGGTGCCGGAGGGGAAGACGGTGTCGAGGTGCGCGGATACCACGAAGGGTGCGCGATGACGCTCCCCGCCAGGGAGTCGCGCGACCACATTGCCGACGCCGTCGATCTCCACGTGGAGTGCGCCGTATCGCCGGAGACGACGCGCCATCCACTCCGCGCGTGCGCCTTCTCCGAAGGGCGGCGCGGGCACGGAGGTGACCTCGATCTGATCGTCGATCGTCACCCCATCGGTGCCCCGGATGAATGCGACGAGGGCGTCGTGCCGCTCGATGAGGCGGCGCGCGAGACGCTCCATCCCGGGATGCCGGGCCGCCTCTGCATGATCCGCCGAGGTCGGGTGCGAGAGATCGTCATTCATCTCCTCAAGATGGATCGAGTTCGGTCGACGGGGGAAGGGACGCGGCAGGCGCCCGGCGCGCGAACCGTCCACCCGCACCGACCGTCTCCGCCTTTACGGCCCCGTTACACCCCCGGTGCACTCCCCGTTACCGCGGTGACCTAGAGTCTTCGCAACTCCCGTTGATCCTGATGTCGAGCCTGAGCCGCGAGACGTCGTGGAGAGGTTCGCCTCCACTGCTTCAAGAGACCATGAAATCGATTCGAACGCTCTTCCTCGTCCCCCTCTTCGTCGCCCTCCAGGCCTCCGGCGTGAGCCCTCAGGAGACCGGAAGTATCATCGGCCGCGTGGTCGACGCCGGCTCGGCGGTCCCGCTGACGGGGGTGCAGGTGAGTGTGAATGATGGTGAGGTCGGTACCCTCACCGACATGGACGGCCGCTTCGTTCTCTCGGGTGTGCCGGCAGGCCCCGTATCGCTGCGCGTCCAGTCGCTCGGATACGGCACCAAGACGGTCACCGACCTCGTCGTCGTCGCGGGTGAGGTGACGCTCTTCAATCTCACCCTCGAGGAGGAGGCGGTCGCGATCGAGGGGATCACCGTGAGCGCCGAGTTCGAGTCGGGATCGGCCTCGGCGCTACTCGATCAACGAAAGACGGCGATCGCTTCGATCGAATCGGTCGGATCCGCGGAGATCAGCCGCCGCCCCGATGGCGATGCCGCCGAGGTCGCAAAGCGTCTGACCGGCGTGACGGTCACCGACGGGAAGTACGTCTTCGTGCGGGGGCTCGGCGAGCGCTACTCGCAGACCTCGCTCAACGGATCGTCGCTGCCGAGTCCCGAACCCGAACGAGACGTCGTCCCGCTCGACATCTTCCCCTCCGGATTCCTCGAGAGTCTCTCGACCCAGAAGACGTATACCCCCGACCTCCCGGCCGATTTCTCGGGAGGCACCGTTCAGATCAAGACGAAGGATTTCCCCGATCGCTTCACGATCCGCGCCTCGGTCGGGAGCTCGATGAACTCGAACAGTCAGTTCGAGAACGGCTTCCTCAACTTCAACAGCGGAGGCCGTGACTGGCTCGGGCTCGATGACGGCTCGCGAGACCAGCCTGCGGTCGTCCGGGAGCTGATGGGCGGGGTGCGTTCCGGAGGACGACTCCCCACCGATCCCGCCCAGCGTCTCCAGATCGCCGAGGCGCTCCGGAGCACCGGCTTCGGTTTCGCACCCGGGCGGCGGTCCACCCCCCTCAACCGCAACTTTGCGCTTTCGATCGGCGGCCGAGGTGATGTCTTCGAGGAGGGCGAGATCGGCTACTTCGTGGCAGGCACCTACGCGGACAGTTACACGATCCAGGGAGGAGGATGCGCGGAGGGAGCGCTTCAGAAGCTGGAGGATCTGAATACCGAGTCGTGCCGGGAATTCGAGCGGAAGTGGCGCAACTCGGCCTTCCAGGAAGGCACCACCGACTTCGCCACGCCCAATGTCGACTTCGCCTTCGAGCGTGGCACGCGCAATGTGGCGTGGGGGACCGTCGGGAACTTCACCGTCAAGCTCAACCCGCGGCAGAAGCTCTCGCTGCAGACCACCGTCAACCTGACGACCGACGACGAGGCTCGCCGATACCGGGGCGAGAATGCCGAGGATATCGGTGGGCTCGTCGAGGCGGATCGCTCACGCTGGGTCGAGCGCCTCCTCCTCTGGTCACAGCTCTCGGGTGAGCACCTCGTCTTCGGAGGGTCACAACTCGAGTGGAGGGCCTCACTCTCCCGTGCCGAACGCGACGAGCCCCTCCTCCGTGAGGTCATCAGTCAGCAGAACCCCTTCACCGGAGAGTTCACCGTCATCGACTTCTCCGAGTCGGGGAAGTTCTTCTTCTCCGAGTTGATCGATGACGATGCGAGCCTCGCCTTCGACTGGCGCTTCCCCTTCGACCTCTTCGACCGGGGTGCGGCGGTCAAGTTTGGAGCTCTCTACCGGAAGCGCGATCGGGACTTCGGGGCCCGGCGCCTGAACTTCGATTTCCTCTCGGACGAGATCACCGACTTCGACGAGGCGCTCGCCGATGCGACGCTCGTCGACGGCCCGATCCGCTCCCCCGACCAGTTCGGGATCTCCGAGATCGTGGAGCCGGGTGACGTCTACCAGGCCGATGACGAGCGGATCGCCGGGTATCTCATGTTCGAACTGCCGGTCACGCGACGGCTCCAGGCGGTCGTGGGCGCGCGGGTCGAGAACTACTCGCTCGGTGTGGACTCGCGGGGGGTGTCGCTGCAGGAGACCGATGAGACCGATCTCGCGCCCTCCCTCACGCTGATCCACTCTCCGACCGACGACATCCGGATCCGGGCTTCGGTCTCCCGCACCGTCGATCGGCCGGAATTCCGGGAACTCGCCCCCTTCCAGTTCACGGAGGCCGCCTCGCTCCGCCAGCTCTTCGGAAACCCGGATCTCGAGTCGGCCACGGTGGAGAGCGCGGATCTGCGACTCGACTTCTTCCCGGGGGCGGGCGAGCTCCTCTCGATCGGCGGCTTCTACAAGAAGATCGACGAGCCGATCGAGCAGGTCTTCATCCAGTCCGCCTCGACCGCCTTCTCCTTCCAGAATGCCGATCAGGCGGAGGTGATCGGCATCGAGACCGACGCACAGATCCGACTCGGGCGCTTCCTCGATCTCCTCGATCCCTTCTCGATCCAGGGGAACTTCTCGTACATCGACTCCGAGGTCGATGTACGGGCCGACGGGGGCTTCGATCCCACATCGCTCGAACGTCCGCTCGAGGGTCAGGCGGAGTACGTCCTGAACGCCGGTCTCAACTATTCCGACGTGCGTGGTCTGGACGCCGGAATCTTCTTCAACCGCTTCGGAGACCGTGTGAGCGCAGCCGGCGGGGGCGGGGTGCCCGACATCGTGGAACAGCCCCGCAACGCGCTCGACGCCACCCTCGGCTTCCCCCTCCCCCGAGGCGTCAGGGCGAGCATCAAGGCCTCGAACATTCTCGATGACGCCTTCGTCTTCGAGCAGTCGCTGAACGGCTTCACCCAGATCCAACGCAAATTTTCGCTCGGCCGAAATCTTTCGGTCGGACTTTCCTGGGAGTTCTGAGAAGAACTCCCGTACTCCATGAGACAAGAACCGATGATCAAAGAGAAGTGGACCCGGAGGGTCGCCCTCCTCGGGATCGTTTCCGTCGGATTCGGCGCGTGCTCCGACAATGACGACAGCATTGACGACACCCCCGTGGGCCCCGGTCCCACGACGCCGGCGCTCGCCATCCCGACCGGCGCGACGGCCCAGGCGCTCACGAACACCCTCGGCATCGAGGTGAGCTGGGACGCCGTCCAGGACGCCGAGGGGTATCTCGTCACGCTGAGTGGGGGAGCGAACGAGATCCAGGAGGTCGTCACGGAGCCGATGGTGGAGTTCACCGGACTCGCAGGTCGCACCGAGTTCACCGCCTCGATCATCGCGCAGGCTGCGGGTCGCACCGACTCTCCGGCGGCGACCGCGATGGCGACCACCGGCTCGCTGAACGAGATCTTCTTCAATACGGCGGACTTCAACAATCTCGTCGCGGACCCCGGATTCGACCCGTCGGTCTTCAGCGCCGGATCCCGGAGTGCGCCGCCGAACTTCGATATCGCCGTTCCCGCGGGGTACACCCCGGCAACGCTCCGGACGGATGGCCTCGTGCCCTCGGTCGACGGACGGACGCTGCAGGCGGTGAACTATCCGGGCGCGATCGCGCCCGGAACCCCCCTCGCGGATCAGTGGCACTTCGGGTGGACGGTCTGGGATCCGACCGGACTCGACAGCCGGGCCGCCACGGGGCTGCCGATCGTCGATGTGGCCACCGTCCAGACGAACACCACCTGGGCCTCCGACACGATCTATCGGCTCACGCAGCCCGTCTTCGTCGGCACGGACTGCGGAGCCGACGGGAGCGCGCCCGACTGCAACGCGGTCACCCTCACGATCGAACCGGGTACGACGATCGTCGGCGCGGCGAATGTCGGTGTGGGGATCCGCGGTGCCTACCTGATCGTCTCGCGCGGCTCGCGCATCATCGCGGACGCGACCCCCGGTCAGCCGCTCGACGCCCCGCGCCGCCCGACCGAGTCGGAGACGATCGTCTTCACCTCCGAACGCCCTCTCGGATCCCGCGACCGCGAGGACTGGGGCGGTCTGGTCATCAACGGACAGGCCCCGACGAATGCGGGTGTGGATGTCGAGGGCGAGGGGGATTCAGGCCTCTACGGCGGTTCGGATGTCAACGACGATTCGGGAATCATCCGGGGCGTCCGGATCGAGTTCGCGGGCGACGACGTCACCCCGACCGACCAGCTCAACGGCCTCGCACTTCAGGGCGTGGGTGCCGGGACGACGATCTCCTACGTGCAGATTCACCACAACCAGGATGACGGGATCGAGCCATTCGGAGGCACGGCGTCGGCCGACCACCTTGTACTCACCGGGATCGGCGACGACTCGGTCGACGGCACCGACGGGTACCAGGGGTTCCACCAGTTCGTGATCATCCAGCAGCGCGGCGACCGCGCGGACCAGGGCCTCGAGATCTCGAACAACGGCGACACCGAGGACGCCGAGCCCAGGTCGCTCGCGGTGCTCGCCAACGTCACCGCGATCGGGGCGAACAGCGCGGTCGTGAGCGGTGATATCGCCGGAAGCGCCTCGGACAACGCGATCCAGTTCAGGGAGGGGACGAACTACCGCGTCTTCAACTCGATCTTCCAGGGGTTCGGGGAGAGCTTCTGCATCCGCGACGCGGTGTCGATCCGGAATGCCCTCAACCGCCTCGACGGGATCACCGACCCCAACGCCACCCTCTCGGCGGAAGGGATCATCCTCTGGAGCAATGGGGGGGCGGACGACAGCCCGCTGAACTTCGCCGCGTGCGGAGGCGGCTCGAGCTGAAGGTGTCGCGGGGGCACGGGGGTGGGTCGTGCACCCGCACCGTGCGTCGGGGGGCGCGGGCCGAATGGCCTGTGTCCCCTCTCCCCCGATCGAAGGGAGCGTTCTCCTCGATCGAGAGGAGCTCCTTCCACGAGCGGCGGAAGCGCCCTCCACGACCGGTGCGCTGGTGCAAATGGGAGGCGGCTGGAAGTTTATGGAGTACGGGGGCGGTGTCTGAGATGATCGCTCCTCCCGTCCGCAGTCGTTCCGTCCCCGGGGGAGTGGAGGAGGGATTCGGACGGCGTCTCCCCGCAACCGGTGATCTGATGGACGAGGCTCGACTGATTCACGACTGGAATACCACGGGCTCGCCTGCGGGCCCGCCGAGGGGGTCCGCACCCGAGCTCGACGACGAGACGCTTCGCGACGGGCTCCAGAACCCATCCGTCGTGGATCCCCCACTCGCCGACAAGCTCCGGCTCCTCCACCTCATGGACGACCTCGGGATCGACACCGCCGATGTGGGACTTCCCGGCGCGGGTCCGCGGGCGCGAGCACAGGTGGAGGCACTCGTCGAGGAGATCCGTGACGCGGGGCTCGCGATTCGACCCAACTGCGCCGCGCGCACCGTGATCGCCGACATCGAGCCGATCGTCGATGTGCAGCAGGCCACGGGGGTGCCGATCGAAGCGTACACCTTCATCGGGAGCTCACCGATCCGGCAGTACGCCGAAGGGTGGACGCTCGACCGCATCCTCGGGCACGTCGAGGAGGCGGTGACCTTTGCGACCCGCGAGGGACTCTCGGTCTCGATGGTCACCGAGGACACCACGCGGGCGGCGCCCGCGACACTCGTGGCGATCTACCGTACCGCGATCGAGCACGGGGCCCGACGGATCTGTCTGGCCGACACCGTCGGACACGCCATTCCCGAGGGCGTCCGTGCGCTCGTCCGCTTCGTGATCGAGGAGATCGTGGACCCCTCGGGGGAGGAGGTCGCGGTGGACTGGCACGGCCACCGGGATCGCGGCCTCGGTGTGATCAACGCGCTCACCGCATTCGAGGCGGGGGCGTCGCGGCTCCACGGCACCGCACTCGGAATCGGCGAACGCGTGGGCAACACCGAGATGGACCTCCTCATGGTCAATCTCCGGTTGCTCGGATGGATCGATCGCGACCTGAGCGCCCTCACCGAATACTGTGAGACCGCGGCGCGCGCCTGTCGGGTGGAGATCCCGCACGACTACCCCGTCTTCGGCACCGACGCCTTCCGGACCACCACCGGGGTTCACGCGGCTGCGATCGTGAAGGCGAGGGAGAAGGGCGCATCGTGGCTCGCCGACCGTGTCTACTCGGGGGTGCCGGCTTCGTGGGTCGGTCGGGATCAGCGGATCGAGATCGGTCCGATGTCGGGGCTCTCGAATGTGAAGTGCTGGCTCGCCGAGCGCGGACTCGATCACGACGATGAGGCGCTCTGCGCGCGCATCATCACCGCGGCCAAGGCCGCCGATCATACCCTCACCGAGGACGAATTGAGCGGACTCGTCACGCCGTGACGAGTGCGGGATTTCGCACGACGCAATGCTCACCACCGTGGAAGGCAGAGTCATGGATGGCAGCAGGAAGGTGGATCAGAACCCGCGCGTTCTCGTGGTCGAGGATGAGCCCGATATCGCTGCGCTCGTCGCGTATCAGCTCACGCGGGAAGGGTTCCGGGTGGAGACCGCCTCGACGGGCCCCGAGGCGATCAAGGCGGTGAATCGCGAAGTGCCCGACCTCGTCGTGCTCGATCGGATGCTGCCCGGCTACTCCGGAGACGAGGTGCTCAAGGCACTCAGGAATGAGTCGGCCACGCGCGCGATCCCCGTTCTCGTGCTCACCGCCAAGCGCGAGCAGGAGGACCGGATCGCCGGGCTGGAGCTCGGCGCCGACGACTACCTCGTCAAGCCCTTCTCGCCCCGCGAACTCGTCCTGCGGTGTCAGGCGATCCTGCGGCGGAGTGCCGAGCCCTCGACACCGAAGGGAGGGCGGGTCCTCCTCGCCGGTGACCTGCGCGTCGACCTCGGGGCACACCAGGTGACACTCCGGGGCGAGGAGCTCACCCTGACCCCGACCGAGTTCCGGCTGCTCCAGGCCCTCGTGGAGCGGCGGGGTCGGACGCAGAGTCGGCGGCAACTCCTCGAGAAGGCGTGGGATGTGGAGGCGGAGATCTCGGATCGCATCCAGACCCGGACGGTGGACATGCACGTCCGTCGCCTGCGCGCCAAGCTCCACGAGATCGGCGACTGGATCGAGACGGTACGGGGCTTCGGCTACCGCCTGCGCGTCCCGGGTGAAGACGCCTGACGCAGGCGCATTCCGTGCGGATCCATCACCCCCTCTTCGTCGGCTTCCTCGGCGTCATCGGCCTCCTCGTCGTTCTCGTGGTGGCGTTCGTCGGCACCGGCCTCCGCAGGGAAGTGATCGGACTGACGAGGGACGAGGTCACGCGCCAGGTCGATCTTGTACGCCTGATCGCCGAGAGCGCGTCGCCTGGAACCGACCCCGACTCGCTGGTGGATGCGCTCGGCGAACGGATCGGCCACCGCATTACCCTGATCGCCCGCGACGGACGGCTGCTCGGCGATTCCCAACTCGATTCCGCGGGCCTCCTTCAGGCGGAGAATCATCTCGACCGTCCCGAGATCGTCGCGGCCTTCGGGGGCGGTACGGGATCGGCGGAACGCCTCAGCGCCACCGTCGGTGAGCCCTTCCTCTATGTGGCCGCCCCGATCGAATGGGCCGCAACGGGCTCCGCCGTGATCCGGGTTGCCGCACCCCTCGACGCCATCGCCGCGACCCTCGAGCGGTCCCGCCGGGCGGTGGCCCTGGCCGGACTCGCGGCGATGGCGCTCGCGCTCGTTGTCGCCTACGCGCTCAGCCGGCTTCTCGCTCGCCCGCTGGTCACACTCGCCGACCGCGCCGCGCGTCTCGCGCGGGGAGAGTTCAGCCGTCGGGTGCCCGGGGGAACGCGGGTCCGGGAACTCGAGGAACTCGCCCTTGCCTTCAATCGCCTGACCGAGGAGCTCCAGGCGAGGCTCGAGGAGCTCGGGCGCGAGCGTGACGAGATGCAGGCGCTCATCGACTGCATGGCCGAAGGGGTCGTGGCGCTGACGGATGACGCCCGGATTCTTCGCACGAATCGAGCCGCGCGCGCCCTCCTGAAGATTGCCGAGCCCCCGCCCTTCGCCTCCGTCGGATCGATCATCCGACACCCCGAGCTGCGCGAGCTCCTCGAGGGATCGGTGCGAGAGCCTCTTCGGGCGCGCGATCTCACGATCGGAGACGCGCACTTCATCGTCTCGGGTCGCCTCCTCGATCAGGGGGGCGCGGTGACGACCTTCCTCGATGTCACCGAGATCAGGCGGCTCGAGAAGGTCCGGACCGACTTCGTGGCGAACGCCTCCCACGAACTCAAGACACCCCTGACCTCGATGCGCGGCTTTGCCGAGACACTCCTGGAGGACGATCCTCCCGAGGATCTGCGACGGGAGTTCCTGACGCTGATCCGGTCCAACACCCTTCGCCTCCAGGCGCTCGTCGATGACCTCCTCGACCTCTCACGCCTCGAGTCGGGAGGGTGGGTGGCGAGGCGAGAACGGGTGGAGCTGGCCGAACAGGCGGTGATGGCGTGGGACGACCTCGACGAAGGCGTGCGTCCGCGACGTGAACTCGACTTCGAGATCGAGGGAGAGGGCGTGGTGATGGCGGATCCCCAGGGCGTGCAGCAGATCTTTCAGAACCTCATCGACAACGCGCGGCGCTTCACACCCGACGGGGGACGGGTCGCGGTGCGGATCCGGGCGGCGCCGGAGTCGATGTGGACGGTAGAGGTCTCGGATACCGGGACCGGCATACCCTCCGCGGCGCTCCCGCGGATCTTCGAGCGATTCTATCGCGCCGATACCTCGCGTGCTCGTGAGGTGGGAGGGACGGGGCTCGGTCTCGCGATCGTTCGGCACCTCGTGCACCAGATGGGAGGAGAGGTTTCCGCCGAGTCGCGGCTGGGGCGTGGAACCACGATTCGCTTCACCCTCCCGGCCGCGGAGGCTGCGGCGCCCCACTGATCGGAGACGGCGGGGCTTGCGTGCGCCTGCTCGAGGCGAGACGATGAGTCGCGAGAGCGTCACGATGAGGCGGGAAGGATGACGGATGCGTCCGTACCCCTCCGGCGCTCGCCCTGCGGCTCGCCCCACCTCTTCAAAAGCCTCCCACCCCGGCGCGATGACCGCGAGCACTCCTCCCGATCCCCCCGCAGGCCGCGCTGACGACGAGACGAGTGAGCGCACCGCTCTGGTCGAGCGGGCCAACGCGGTCGAGAACGCCGTCGAGCAGCTCATCGAGGAGTCGGCGACCCCCGAGACGCAGCCCGCGTCGATCGGGGGATACGGTCGGCTCCGCGGTCGCGTGGCATTCGTCACCGGTGCGTCACGGGGCCTCGGTCGCGCGATCGCCCGGGAGCTCGCTGCAGCGGGCGTGCATATCGGCTTCACCTTCCTCGACACGGGATCGCACGCCCGTCTCGAGGCTCAGGAGGCCGCCCGTGAGCTTCGACAGATGGAGGTCCGCGTCTTCTGCCAGGCGTGCGACATCCGGGACGCCGCCGCCGTCGCGCGCTTCGTCGACGAAGGGAGAGCGCAGCTCGGTGGGCTCCACATCCTCGTCAACAACGCCGGGGTCGCCGCCGACCGTGCGCACTGGCGGATGTCGGATGACGAGTGGCAGGCGGTGGTGCGGACGAACCTCGACGGAACCTTCCACATGATGCGCGCCGTCGCCCCCACCTTCCGCGCCCAGGAGTTCGGCAAGATCGTCAACATCACCTCCGTCCAGGCGAGGCGGGCGACCTTCGGCACGCTCAACTATGCGGCGAGCAAGGCGGGGATCGTGGCGATGACGCGGACCGCAGCGCTCGAGCTCGGCGCTCACAATGTCAATGTCAATGCGGTTGCGCCGGGCTACATCCGCACCACGCGGCTGACCGAGCGCGTGCCCGCCGAAATTCTCGACACCGCGCGCGAGCACTCCGCTCTGGGGCGGCTCGGAGACCCGCAGGATGTGGCGAGTGTCGTCCTCTTCCTCTGCAGCGAGGCGGCCCGTCATATCAGCGGTGCCGTGATTCCGGTGGACGGAGGGTATCAGCTCTGAGCGTGCTCGTCACCCGCTTCGTCGCCGCCGTCGATCGTCTCAATGGGTGGATCGGATCGCTCGCGCGGTGGTTGATCCTCGTGATGGTCGTCATCGGGGCGTGGAATGCCCTCGCGCGCTGGGCCACCCGCCACCTCGGCGTGGGGCTCGCCTCGAACGCGCTCAACGAGCTCCAGTGGTACCTCTTCAGCATCGTGTTCCTCCTCGGGGCGGCGTGGGCGCTGCGCGAGGATGCGCACGTGCGGGTCGATGTCCTGCGCGAGCGCCTCACCCACCGCGCGCGCGCCTGGGTCGATCTCCTGGGGTCGGTCCTCTTCCTCCTTCCCTTCTCGGCGCTGATGATCTGGGTCTCGATTCCGACCGTCCGGAATTCGTGGCGGATTCTCGAGACCTCCCCCGATCCGAACGGGCTCCCCCGCTATCCGATCAAGACGCTCCTCATCGTTGCCTTCGTCCTCCTCTTCCTCCAGGGAAGCGCGGAAGCGATCCGGGCCATCCGCCGGATCCGCGCCGGCACCGAGCTCCCGGAGGATGATCCGCACCCCGCTCCGCGTGACCTCTCCGAACCGCATCGACGGGAGGATGAAGGGTGAGCGGCGCGGTGTGGGGCCCCCTGATGTTCGGAGGGGCGCTCCTCCTGATCTTCACCGGCTACCCCGTGGCCTTCGCCCTCGCCGGCACCGCGCTCCTCTTCGCGCTGGTGGGTGTGGCCGCGGGAGCCTTCGACTTCATCCTCCTCACCGCGCTTCCCGAGCGCGCCTTCGGGACGATGTCGAACTACACCCTCCTCGCGATCCCGTACTTCATCTTCATGGGATCGATCCTCGAGAAGTCCAGGCTCGCCGAGGAGCTCCTCGAGACGATCGGTGCGCTCTTCGGACGATTCCGGGGCGGGCTCGCGATCGGAGTGGTGGCCGTCGGAGCCCTCCTCGCCGCGGCCACCGGGGTCGTCGGGGCCTCGGTGACCGCGATGGGGCTGATCTCGCTCCCCGTGATGCTCCGCAATGGGTATCGCGACGAGGTGGCGCTCGGCACGATCGCCGCTGCGGGCACGCTCGGGCAGATCATCCCGCCCAGCATCGTCCTCATCGTCCTCGGAGACCAACTCGGCGTGAGCGTGGGGGACCTCTTCCGGGCCGCGCTCATCCCCGGCCTCGCGCTCACCGGGCTCTACGCGCTCTATCTCGCGGGGCTCGCCTGGATGCGACCCGAGGTGGCTCCCGCGCTTCCGCTCGAACGTCGCAGCGACGATGCCGCCCGGCTCGCGATGAGGGTCCTGAAGTCGCTCGTCCCTCCGGTGGCGCTCATCGCGATCGTGCTCGGGAGCATCTTCGCGGGCGTGGCCACTCCGACCGAGGCGGGGGCGCTCGGCGCGCTGGGGGCGATGGCGCTCGCGGCGGTCAATCGCACCCTGCACCGCGCGACGGTGCGCGACGCCTCCGAGACGACGGCGCGCCTGACCGTCATGGTGGTCTTCCTCCTGATCGGGTCGACCGCCTTCTCTCTCGTCTTTCGCGGGCTCGACGGGGACGTCTGGATCGCCGAGGTGCTCACCGGGCTCCCGGGGGGGTGGATCGGCTTCCTGATCGCGGTCAACCTTCTCGTCTTCGTCCTCGGCTTCTTCATCGACTTCTTCGAGATCGCCTTCATCGTCGTGCCGCTCCTCGTCGCCCCCGCGCACCTCCTCGGCGTCGACCTCGTCTGGCTGGGGATCGTGCTGGCGATCAACCTCCAGACCTCCTTCCTCACCCCCCCCTTCGGCTTCTCTCTCTTCTACCTGCGGGGCGTGACACCCGAGGAGATCCCGACGGCGCGTCTCTACCGCGGGGTGGTCCCCTTCATCGTCCTCCAGCTCATCGTGCTGGCGGCGGTGACCGCGATGGCGGCGCCCACGGGGGGGTGAAGCACTCTCGCGGCTTCGCCGAGGCGCTGCGGATCCTCGGGGGTTTCTCGCGATGTCAGCGGAGGATGACGAGGAGGGTACCCCCGCCGTGGTTCGGCCCGAAGCGCATCGTCGCCTCGTCTCCCGAGAGGTATTCGATGCGTTCGATCTGGGTGGCGCGCAGGCTCCGGAGCGCTTCGACGCCGTCCGGGTCGCGCTGGCCGCTGATGTAGACGGCGATCGCGGTGGAGTCGAGGAGGAAACTCGTCCCCTGGGAGCGCGAACGCAGCCAGTTGTTGTGCAGCCGCCGGACGACGTCGAAGGCGGAGAGCTCGGGGAACTGGTCGAACTCCTCCCTCGTGATCACGTCGCTGCTGGCGCCCGCCCGCGACCCCCCGGTCGAAGAGGTGGCGCAGCCGCCCGCGAGGAGGAGCGCGAGGGAGAGGACGAGGATCGATGTGCGGGAGGTCGTTCGTTCCCGCAGTTCCATGAGGTGCATCCGGGACCTCCTCTGCTGGAGTTACCCGCTACGGGGCCGGTGCGCCCGCCCCGCCGTGTCGGGTCTTGAACCGATCACCGGCACGGATACGAGCACCAGTGCGGTGTCTCCGAAGTCTGGCCCCTCGGTAGCGACCAGGCTACGGAGACACCACACTAATACGGAGCCGAGCGCCCGCTGTCCACTTTCGGGACCCCCGTCGCGCGTCCTACACGCCAAGCCCGCCCGGAATCTGTGTGAAGGCGAAGCGCGCGTACGCCTCCTCGTTGGCCGCGAAGAAGGGGAAGATCTGCGCACGGAAGGCGCTCCAGGAATCGTGTACGCGCCGGAAGGAGGCGTCTCCCCCGGCGAGTTCCTCGAGGAATGCGTTGCTCTCTCTCCATGCCGCACGCAGGATCTCGTCGGAGAAGCTCCGCACGGTGACGCCGTGCTCCTCGACGAGGCGGCGAAGGGCGGGGGGGTTCTCGGTATCGTAGCGCCCGAGCATGAAGGTGGCCGCCTCGGCCGAGACCGTGGTGAGGAGTTCCCGGTACGAGGGGGGCAGATCGTCGTAGGCAGCGCGCGACACCTGGAGGGTGATATTCGGCCCGGGCTCCCACCACCCCGGCATGTAGTAGTTCGGCGCGATCTGATGGAAGCCGAGCTTCTCGTCGTCGTACGGCCCGACCCACTCGGTGGCGTCGATCGCACCCCGCTCGAGCGCGGGGTAGATGTCGGGGCCGCCGAGCACCTGCACCGAGGCACCGAGACGCGCCATGATCTCACCCCCGATCCCGGGAATCCGCATCCGGAGTCCGCGCAGGTCGGAGAGCGAGCCCACCGGCTCGCGGAACCATCCCCCCATCTGCATCCCCGTGTTGCCCGCGGGAAATTGCACGATCCCGAAGTCGGCGTAGATCTCGCGCAGCAGTTCGAGTCCGCCGCCGTAGCTGACCCACGCCATCTGCTGGCGCGCGGTGAGGCCGAAGGGGACGCCGGCGTCGAAGGCCAGCGCGGGGTGTTTTCCGACGTAGTAGTATCCTGCGGTGAATCCCGCGTGGACCGTGCCCTGCTGGACGGCGTCCATCACCTGGAGCGCGGGGACGAGTTCGCCCGCCGCGTACACCCGTATCGAGAAGCGTCCTCCGGTGAGTGCGGCCACGCGCTCCGCGATGAACTCCGCCGTGCCGTGCAGGATATCGAGGGAAGGGGGGAAGCTCGTCGCGAGGCGCCACCTGATCTCGGGCCCCTGCACCGCGGCCTCCGCAGAGGAGACCACCCCGCCGGGATCGCCGCCGCAGGCACCGGCCACGCCGACACCCACCGCACCCGCTGTCGCCTTTCCGATGAACTCTCTCCGACGCATCGCGCCCTCTCTCCTCGCCTGCATTCACGTGGGTCCCCGTCTGCCGCTCCGTACCGAACGGCCGGGGATGAACGTTCTCAAGAGACCGGACCCGGAGGGTCACCGCAACTCGACAGCTTCACATCCCGCGGGGGCGGATCCCTCCTTTCACCTCCGGGGTGAGAGGCGTTGCAGTCGGCGCTGCGATAGCTTCCTCTCAGCCCCGAGGCGTCTTCCCCGTGCCTTTATCAGAATCAGACGGAGTTCCGATGATCCCCTTGCATACCGCTCGCCCTCGCCGTCCCTCCGCATGCCGGTGGCGCACTCTTCTTCGTCCCGCGCTCGCGGCGGCGATCGCGCTCGCCTCCACCGCGCTCGTGCCGGGGCTCACGGCGCAGCAGGTAGAGATCGCGCCCCCGGCGACTTCGCTGGAGACGAGCGGCGGCGTCGTCGTCTCCGAGGATCATCGCGCCTCGGCCGTGGGAGCCCGGGTGCTCGCCGCGGGAGGCACCGCGGTGGACGCCGCGATCGCCACGGGCTTCGCGCTCGCCGTCGTCCACCCCTCGGCGGGGAATATCGGCGGCGGCGGATTCATGGTGATCCGCTTCCCCGACGGTGCGACGACGGCGCTCGATTTCCGTGAGAAGGCGCCGCTGGGTGCGCACCCCCGCATCTGGCTCGACGCGGCGGGGGAGTATTCGAGTGAACGGCACCATGACAGCCACCTTGCCGTGGGCGTCCCGGGCACGGTGGCCGGCTTCGACAAGGCGCACCGCCTCTACGGCACGGTCAGATGGGAGCGCCTCGTCGAACCGGCCGTCACGCTCGCGAAGGAGGGGTTCGAGGTCCACGAAGGACTCGCGCGAGGGCTCCGACGGCTCGTCGAGGGCACGCCGCATGAGGCGACGCGGGCGGCGTTCACGCGCGACGGAGCCTTGCTCGAGGCGGGAGACACCCTTCGCCAGCCGGATCTGGCCGCCTCGCTCCGACGGATCCTCGAGGATCGTGCCGAGGGCTTCTACCACGGCGAGACGGCGCGCCTCATCGTGGCCGAGATGGAGCGGGGCGGGGGACTCATCACCGCGACCGACCTCGCGCGGTATCGGGCCCGCGAGCGGGCGCCCGTCACCGGGTCGTACCGGGGCTACGAGATCATCTCGATGCCGCCCCCATCGAGCGGAGGCGTCACCCTCGTCTCGATGCTCAACATCCTCGAGGGGTTCGACCTCGCCGGGATGGGACACAACTCCGCGCCGTACGCGCACCTCCTGGCCGAGGTGATGCGGCGCGCCTTCGCCGACCGCGCGCGCTACCTCGCCGATCCCGACTTCGTCGATCTTCCCGTGCACGCCCTGACCGCGAAAGCCCGCGCGGACTCCGTGCGAGCCACGATCGACTTCACTCGCGCGACGCCGAGCGAGCTCGGCGATCTGGCCGGACCCCCCGAGAGCCCCGAGACGACGCACTACTCCGTCGTCGACGCGAGCGGGATGGCGGTTTCGGTCACCTACACCCTCGAGCAGGGGTACGGCTCGGGGATCGTGGTGCCCGGAGCGGGCTTCCTCCTCAACAACGAGATGGGCGATTTCAACGCCGCTCCCGGGCTCACCGACGAGCGCGGACTCATCGGCACCCCACCGAATCTCGCCCGCCCCGAGCAGCGGATGCTCTCGAGCATGACCCCCTCGATCGTCGCGCGCGACGGCCACCTCGTGGCGGTGGTGGGGAGCCCCGGCGGGCGCACTATCATCAACACCGTCCTCCAGGTCATCCTCAACCGGATCGATCACGGGATGTCTCCCGAGGAGGCGGTCCGGGCTCGACGTCTGCACCATCAGTGGTTTCCCGACCGCATCTCGGTCGAGTCGGAGGGGGTCACCGAGGGCACTCTCGAACGCCTGCGCGCGATGGGACACATCCTGCGTGTCGGGGGGAATCAGGGGCTCGCCCACTCGATCTTCATCGACGCGGCCACCGGGCGCAGAATCGGTGTGCCCGACGCGCGCAATCCGAACTCGGGCGCCGCCGGGCACTGACGGTCGCCGGGTAGCCGCGTCCGGGAACGCCGGCGGGGAGGGAGGGGTTACGGGAAGTGACCCACGCTCTTCCACTCCGATTCCGCGAAGACATGAACCGTCTCCTCCCGATCCTCGCCCTTGCGACCGCCGTCATCGTCGCCTCCGGCGTGCCTCTCGACGCGCAGAACTTCCCGACCAGCGGCTGGTCGACCGACTTCAGCAGGCATTCGGTGCCCTTCGAGGAGATCGTCTCGGGGGGTGTGCCGAAGGATGGGATCCCCGCGCTCACGAACCCGAGCTTCGTCACGATCCGGGAGGCGGACCGCTGGATCGACGATCGGGAGCCCGTCGCGCTCATCCGGGTGGGGGAGTTCGTCAAGATCTATCCGCTGCAGATCCTCATCTGGCATGAGATCGTCAACGACCAGATCGGGGACCTCCCCGTGTCCGTCACCTTCTGCCCCCTCTGCAACACGACGATCGCCTTCGACAGGCGGCACGAGGGACGCACCCTCGAGTTCGGTGTGACGGGGAATCTTCGTCACTCCGACATGGTGATGTACGACCGCCAGACCGAGACGTGGTGGCAGCAGGCGACGGGAGAGGGGATCGTCGGCGAGCTCACCGGAACCACGCTCACGCAGGTGCCCGCGCCCGTCGTGAGCTGGGCGCAGGCGAGGGTGGACGCCCCCGACGGCGTCGTCCTCTCGCGCGAGACCGGGTACGACCGCGAATACGGTCGAAACCCCTATCGTGGGTACGACACCCAGGATGGCCCCTACCCGGGTTTCTTCTCGAAGCGTCCCGATCCGCGCCTCGATGTGATGGAGCGCGTCGTGGCGATGGGGGGAGAGGACGATCCGGTTGCGGTGCCCTTCTCGGCGCTCCGTGAGCGGCGGTTCATCGAGCTCGAGGTGAATGGGGAGGATGTCGTCGTCTTCTGGTCCCCGGGCACCCGAAGCGCCCTCGATAACCGGAATATGGACAAGAGTCGTGACGTGGGATCGGGGGTCGCCTTCCGCCCCGAGGCGGGGGGACGCAGCCTCACCTTCGAGCTGCACCAGGGAGGGATTCGCGACCGCGAGACGGGGACCAGCTGGGACTCGATGGGACGCGCGGCGACCGGACCGCTCGTCGGCGAACGGCTCGAACCGATCGAGCACGCCAACCACTTCTGGTTCGCGTGGGCGGTCTTCCGTCCCGACACCCGGATCGTGCGCCAGTAACCGCCCGGAACACGCGAGCCCGACGCGACCGCGGGTGGCTCACCCCTCGATCGGGGTGAGCCACCCGTGCGCGTCCTCGACCTCGCCGCGGGCGATCGCCAGGAAACGCTCCTGGATGCGGCGCGTGACCGGCCCGATCCGACCCGAACCGATCCCGATCCGGTCCACGCTGCGGATCGGGGTCACCTCGGACGCCGTTCCCGTGAAGAAGAGCTCGTCGGCCACGTAGAGCGACTCGCGCGGCACATGTCCCTCGCGCGCCTCGATCCCGAGGTCGCGCGCGATCGCGAGGACGGCGTCGCGCGTGATCCCCGCGAGCGAGGAGCCGTCGAGCCACGGGGTGTGAATCACCCCGTCGCGCACGAGGAAGATATTCTGTCCCCCTCCCTCGCTGATGAGCCCCGACGGCGACACCGCGACCCCCTCGGCGTAGCCGTTCGCGATCGCCTCCATCTTGATCAGCTGGGCGTTCACGTAGTGCCCGGCGGCCTTCGCCGCGACGGGGTAGGTGTTGGGGTGCGCGCGCATCCATGAGCTCGTGCAGATGTCGACGCCGTGGGCGAGCGCGTCGGGCCCGAGGTAGGCGCCCCACGGCCAGCACGCGACATACGTCTCGATCGGCGAGGCGCGGGCATCGAGCCCCGCCGCGCCGTATCCCCGCAGCACCATCGGACGGATGTAGCCGTCGACGAGCCCGTTGCGCGTGACCGTCTCGACGCAGGCGCGCTCGATGTCGGAGGCGCTCCACTCGGGACGCATCCGGTAGATCGTGCATGAATCGAGGAGCCTCCGGATATGCTCGGCGAGGCGAAAGATCGCCGGTCCCCCGGGGGTCTCGTAGAAGCGGATCCCCTCGAAGATCGAGGTGCCGAACTGCACCGCCGTCGAGAGGAGGTGCACCGTCGTGTCGTGCCACGGTACGAAGGTGCCGTCCTTCCAGATCCACTCCGATTCCTGAAGCGTGCCGGACATCGGGTCTCCTGCGGGGTGAGAGGTGGGGTACGAGGCGTCAGAGGAGGGAGCGGATCCATCCGCCGTCGACCGCGATCGACTGACCCGTGATGTACCTCGCCCGCTCCGAGGCGAGGAAGGCCGCGAGTGCGGCGAACTCGCGCGGCTCGCCCACGCGGCCCATCGGGACCTGTGCCGCCCAGGCGTCGAAGGCGTCGGCCGGCGAGCCCCCCTTCGTCGCGGCGATGTGGTCCGCGAGCTCGTCGAGGCGCTCGGTGCGGGTGTACCCGGGCATCAGGTTGTTGACGGTGATCCCCTCGGCCGCGACCTCGTTGGCGAGGGTGCGGGCGAACCCCGTTACCGCCGCACGCAGCGCATTCGAGAGGAGGAGACCCTCGACCGGCTGCTTGACCGCGATCGAGGTCACATTGAGAATCCGCCCCCACCCGCGCTCGCGCATCCCCGGCAGCACCCCCTTCACGAGTCCGATCACACTCTCGAGCGTCACCGCCGACCCCGCCCGCCATGCGTCGAGGTCGTGCGCGTCGAGACCGCCCGGAGGCGGGCCGCCACCATTCGTCACCAGGACGTCCACGCCTCCGAAGGTGTCGAGCGCGAAGTCGACGAGCGCGTGCACCTCGGCCGCGACGGCGACGTCGGTGGGACGCGCGACCACGCGGCGTCCCGAGGCCTCCTCGATCGCGGCGCGCGCCGCCTCGAGCGGGCCCTCCGAGCGCGCGCAGATGACGAGGTCGCACCCCTCGGCGGCGAGCTCGTCGGCGATCGCGCGCCCGAGACCCCGTGACGCGGCGGCGACGAGCGCGACGCGCCCCTCGAGTCCGAAATCCATCGATCAGCCCTTGCGGTGGAAGTAGGTGTCGGTACCCTCGAGCCAGTCTGCGCGCGGGGGATCGAAGACGTCGACGTCGAGGGTGTCCTCGAGCGCGACCGCTTCGTGCGGGAGGTGCGAGGGGATGTAGAGGACCTCGCCCGCCCGGACCGTCACCTCGTGCTCGAGTGACTCGCCGAGGCGGAAGTGGAGCGCGCCCGAGAGGATCCAGGTGATCTGTTCATTCTCGTGCGCGTGCTTCGGCACGACGGCGCCTTCGTCGAGGAAGACCTGCGCGATCATCATCCGCGGCCCATGCACCAGACGTCGCCGAATCTCCGGTGTGACCTCCTCCCACTCGATCGCGTCCCAGCGATGATGCTGCAGCGCGTCCAGCCGGGGATCCCCGGAAGCGTCCGATTGTGTCATCTTTCTTGTTCTCCTGGTGTGAAGGTCGCGGGCCGCGGCGAGCGACGCGCCGTGCTGCGACGTCGGGTTCGGTCGCGCGCCCGGTACGGGTGCGCAAGCTGCTACCCTTCCGCCCGCGAGGCCAGTCCTCGCCGCGGCGGACCTTTCGGCTGCATCCACGGCTTTCGTGCATGGAGGACGAACCCCGAGATCGACGAGGTGATGATGAAGACCGAGCGAGAGTGGAAGGAGTGCCTCGACGAGGCCGCCTGGCGCGTGCTGCGCGAAGGCGAGACCGAGCGTCCCTTCACCGGTGCGTACGTCGACGAGAAGGGGGCGGGTACCTACAGCTGTCGCGGGTGCGGCGCCCCACTCTTCTCGTCGGAGGCCAAGTACGACTCGCGCTCCGGGTGGCCCTCCTTCCGGGAGGCGATCGATGCCGGGAATCTGCGCACCTGCCGCGATACCTCGCACGGGATGACACGGATCGAGGTGGCGTGCGCGAGGTGTGACGGTCACCTCGGCCATCTCTTCCCCGACGGCCCGGCCCCTACCGGCGACCGCTACTGCATCAACTCCGCCGCGCTCGACTTCGCGTGCGATGGGGCGTGCGATGGGGCGTGCGATGGGACGTGCGATGGGGAGGACGGCGAATGAAGCCCCACCCGGATCACCGGGGCGGCTCGGGGATGACGCCCCTCGTCGTGTCGCTCGTCGTCGCGCTCGCCGGGTCGGGGTGCGCCTCGACTCCCGCCGGTCCTCCCGCGCCGGGAGAGGCGCGCGGCGCGGTCCCCTCCCTCGGTGGCGTCGAGGTTCTCGTCCTTCCGGTGCAACGGACCCGCGTCGATCGCGAAGCCGCCGATCGTGAGCTCGCCTTCGCCCTCACCACGCGGGGTCCGGCCGTGACGTGGATCGGTCCCGTGGAGATCGAACGCCGGGTCTCGCAGTCGGCGATGAATCTCTCCCTCGACCGTCTCCCGATCGACGCCTTCTTCCAGGCGGACGTCACCCGCGTCGGCGATCCGGTCTACGGTATCCTCCGCCGGGCGGCCTCGCTCACCGGCGCGCTCTACGCGATCATCCCCCTCTCGCTCGCGCCCTCGCCCTCGTCGGGTCCCGAGGCGAAGCCGGGGCTCGAGGTGATGGCGACACTCATCGAGATCCGCACCGGGACGGTCTTCTGGATCGGCACCCTGAGTGCCGAAGGCGATCCCGCCGACCCCGCCACCCTCGCGCGCCTCATGGACGAGCTGGCACGAACCCTGCTGCCGCTCGGGGCCGACGAGACCCTCCTCTCGACGAATCGTCTCCTCACGAATCGTCTCCTCACGAATCGAGTACGCACGGAGCGCGCGACACGGTGATGATCCCGCAGACCCCCACTCCCGCGGCATGGCGTGCCCCGCTCGCCGCGCTTCTCCTCCTCGTCGGGGGATGTGCTCCGCCGACCGAAACGGCGCTTCCCCGGCCCGACGAACTCGCCGCGTACTACGCCGATTCCTCGATCGAGACCGTCGAGATGCGAGGGAATGTGGCGCTCGTGACGGTCGAGCAGGACGCCACCCATCTGCGCCGGGGCGGGAGGCTCTGGGCCAAGATGGGGCCCTATATCCACATCTTCTCGCCGGCGACCGAGGAGCTGCTTCGGGACTTCCCGGCGGTCGCGGGGGTACGCGTCCGGACCGTCACGATCTCGGGCACCGAGATCGCCTCGGTGCTCCTCGAACGCACCACACTGAACGACATCACATGGAAGGGCGCGCGCACGCGCGTCGCCCAGGCGCTCACCCACCGCGGCGCGGAGCAGGTCCGTTCGATCGAACAGCTCGTGGAGTATGGGGAGCGCCGCACCACCTACGAGTACAACCCGGATTTCACGAGACGCTGAGCGTCGATATCATCCGGGGCCATCCCCGGGGTCGACGAGACCGAAGCTTCGTCTGCCCCCTTCACCCGACTTCCGACCCCGCGACAGGCCGTCCCGCATGAGTGATTTCGAGGGAACCGACTTCTACGATCTCGACTCGAGCTTCTCCGAGGAGGAGCGGATGATCCGTGATACCGTCCGCCAGTGGGTGGAGGATCGCGTCATGCCGATCATCGGAGAGGCATACATCGAGCGGAGCTTTCCGCGCGAGCTCATCCCCGAGATGGGCGAGCTCGGCGTCCTGGGTGCGAACCTCCCCGAGACGTATGGGTGTGCCGGACTGAACAATGTCGCCTACGGCCTCATCATGCAGGAGCTCGAGCGCGCCGACTCCGGACTGCGCTCCTTCGCCTCGGTCCAGGGCGCGCTCGTCATGTATCCGATCTTCGCCTTCGGCAGCGAGGAGCACCGCACCGAGTGGCTGCCGAAGCTCGCGAGTGGCGAGAAGATCGGGTGCTTCGGCCTCACCGAACCCGACTACGGCTCGAACCCGGGCGGGATGATCACCACCGCCCGAAAGACCGCCGACGGGTGGGTGCTGAACGGCGTCAAGATGTGGATCACCAACGGCTCGATGGCCGACGTGGCGGTGATCTGGGCGCAGACCGGAGAGATCGGCGACACGGCATCGATCCGTGGCTTCGTCGTCCCGACCGACACCCCCGGCTTCACCGCCCGCGACCAGAAGGGCAAGCTCTCGCTCCTCGCCTCCGACACCTCGGAACTCCACATGGATGATGTGGAGGTGCCCGATTCCGCCCTCCTCCCCGAGACCACGCGCGGACTCAAGCACCCGCTGCAGTGCCTCACGCAGGCGCGCTACGGGATCGCCTGGGGCGCGATCGGCGCGGCGATGGCGTGCTTCGATGAAGCGCGGAGGTACGCGGTCAACCGCGTGATGTTCGACGGACCGATCGGGGGCAAGCAGATCCAGCAGACTCGACTCGCCGAGATGCTCACCTCGATCACACAGGCCCAGCTCCTCGCCTGGCAACTCGGGCGGCTCAAGGATGCCGGCACGATGACCCCGACGCAGGTCTCGCTCGCCAAGCGCGCCAACGTCGATATGGCGTGCGAGTGTGCGCGCGAGGCGCGCCGTCTCCTCGGGGCGAACGGGATCCTCGTCGAGTATCACTCGATGCGGCACATGGCGAACCTCGAGTCGGTCTACACCTACGAGGGCACGCACGACATCCACGGCCTCATCCTCGGGCAGGCGATCACGGGGCTCGCGGCGTACTGAGCGATCACGGGGCTCGCGGCGTACTGAGCGATCACGGGGCTCGCGGCGTACGGAGCGAAGCGTTCCGGCGAACCGCGCAGAGGGCGCTGCGGCGCGCGGTCGCCGATCCCCGTTGACCCGGCCACGGGTTGGGGTACCTTTCGTGGCCCCGGATGCGCGGCGCGACCGCGCGTCCGGTTCCGCAACGCCCCGCTAGCTCAATTGGCAGAGCAAGCGACTCTTAATCGCTAGGTTCGGGGTTCGAGTCCCTGGCGGGGCACTGACGGGGGTGGCGCAGGGGCGTCACCCCCGTTTGCTTGTCCCGATGTCTTCCCCCGGTCCTTCCTCCCCCCCGCGCGCCGACCCGCGCGCGCTCGCGTGGGGCGTGACGATGCCCGCGCTCCGGTGGGACGGATCGGCCTACCGACCGCACGACCCGACCGCACCGCCGGAGAGGTGCGTACGCGAGGGGGTGGCGGGGTTCATCCTCTTCGGAGGCGAGGGCGACGCGGCCGCCCGGCTCATCGATTCGCTGCGTGCCGGTGCGCGCCGTCCCCTCCTCTTCGGGGCGGACCTGGAGCGCGGCGTGGGGCAGCAGTTCGCGGGGAGCACCTCCCTCCCTCCCGCGGGCGCGCTGGGCGCGCTCGACGACCTCACGGTCACGCGCGCCGCGGGCGAGATCACGGGGCGCGAAGCGGGGGCGCTGGGGATCGACCTCCTCTTCGCGCCGGTCGCCGATCTCGCCGGCGAGCCGGACAACCCGATCGTGGGCCCGCGCGCCTTCGCGGCCGACGCGGCCCACGCCGCGCGCCATGTGGCCGCGTGGATCGAGGGGGCGCGTGGCGCCGACGCGCTCCCCTGCGTCAAGCACTTCCCCGGGCACGGTCGCGCCGCGGGAGACACGCACCTCGGGGCGGTCACCCTCCGCGGCTGCCGGCGCGAGCTCGAAGCCGACCTGGAGCCCTTCCGGGCGGCGATCGCCGCGGGCGTCCCCCTGGTGATGCCCGGTCATCTCGCCGCGCCCGCCCTCGATCCCACCGGCGCGATCGCGACGGTCTCGCCCCGCCTCCTCGGCGAGCTCCTCCGGGGGCGGCTCGGCTTCGAGGGGGTGATCGTTTCGGACGCGCTCCTGATGGGGGGGGCGGGGGAGCTCACGACCACCGCGGTCGAGGCGATCCGCGCGGGCGTCGACCTCCTCCTCTACCCGGCCGAAGCCGACGCGGCGGTCGAGGCCGTCGCGGCTGCCGCGCGCGCCGACGCGGCCTTCCACGACCGGCTCGCCGAGGCGTGGCGGAGGGTGCGCGCGTGCGCGGAGCGGAGGGTGGCGACGCGCGCGTCGC
>JAVVEY010000060.1:0-17297 GCA_032250675.1 Longimicrobiales bacterium
GATCATGACGCCCGGCCAGCTCCTGACTCGGCTCCCGGGGACCAACCTGTACACCGGCGACGGCAGCGACGACCCCTACTTCCGGAGATCCCAGCGCGTCGATCTGGGAAGTGGAAAAGGGGGAGGAATCTGCTATCCGGTGGTGGTTGTCGACGGGATGATCGTCCGGAACGACCCTTACTACAAGAATGGGTCACCCGACACCACGAACTACTTCCGAAATCTCGCCCCGCGAGCCAACGACATCTCCGCGATCGAGGTGTACCGGTCGAGTGCGCAGGCCCCGGCGGAGTGGCAGTCGAGCGCGAACAACTGCGGGATGATCATGATCTGGACGAAGCATTAACGACGCTCGGCCCCATGGGCCCAGTGGGGTATGGGGTGCGCGTCGGGACGTTCCCGCGGGAACGCATGCCTCCCCGGACATGCGCTCAGCGGAACCGCACAAGCGTCGGGTCGCCTTTTCGAAGAAGGGTCCATACGATCGGATCAGAGGGTCGCCGCCGAGAGATCACCCGAATCGATTCCTTGCCCTCTGGGAGGCTTTCATGCGCAGAGGCATCTGCACGACCCTCCTCCTCCTCGCCCTCACCTCGCTCCCGGCATCCGCGCAGGTCGTGATCGGCGACGTCACCGAGGCTGGCACTGGCCGCCCGCTTGCGGGCGCGTGGATCGCCCTCGTGGACTCTGCGGGCGCCGAGGTCGACGCGACGGTGGCGGACTACGACGGTGGCTTCACGCTCCGCGCCGCGACCCCCGGCCACTACGACGTCATCGCCTCGCTCCCCGGCCTCGCCCTCTTCGGGATCGAACCCGTCTCGAGCCCCGTCGAGCTCATCGACGGCGCCACCCGCCGCCTCCTGATCGAGCTCGATCCGCGGGCGGGGCTCGCCACGGCGTGCGAGGGGGTGACGGACCCGATCGCGGTGCACGGCACGGTGCGCGACGTCGCGAGTGGGGAGGGGCTGGCAGGCGCGCCGCTCATGGTGACGGTCAGCGCGGATGCGCGGGACGTTTCTGATACAGGGTCAGGCACAGGCATCCCGATCACGACCGACGAGCGCGGGATCTTCGCGGCGTGCGTCCCCTCGTCGGGGGACGCCGAGTGGGTGGCGGTCGCGATCGACGCGCCCGGAGCGGACCCGCCGCGGATGACGCACCTCCTCTCGGGGGTTCCGCTGGTCCGCACCGATCTCGAGGTCGACGGCGCTGCGCTCGACGACGCGCGCATGGAGCGGGCGCTCGCGTCGCTCGGGGTCTCGGAATCGAGCGGGGTGCCAGCGTCGATCGCGAGCGCGGGCGGGATCACGCAGACGACCGGGGAGGGGTCGGGGGGCGCGACCACGATCCGGGGCCGGGTGGTCAATGCGGACGACGATCGCGGGATCGAGGCGGCGACGGTGCGGCTCCTCTCCGAGGAGGGCGAGATCCTCGCGGCGACGCACGCCGACGCCACGGGCGCCTTCACGCTCCCGCCGCCGGTCCCCGGGCCCGTCGTGGTGACGGTCGATGCGCTCGGCTACTCGGGGCGGAGCGATCGCGTCTCGTACGACGGGCGGAGCATGATCCTCGAGATCCGCGTCGCGCGTGCGCCGATCGCGCTCGAAGGGCTCGAGGTGGAGGTCGAGCGGCGCTCGGACTACCTCGAGCGGACGGGGTTCTACCACCGCCAGAGATTCGGCTTCGGCAACTTCCTCGATGTTGAAGCGATGGATGTGAGCCGGATCCTGACGACCGGTCAGCTCCTGGTCCGTATGCCAGGCACCAGTATGACCCCCGGAGGCGAACCCTACTTCCCAAGACATGGGAGTTGTCTTCCGATGATCGTCGTCGACGGGCTCACGGTTCGCACCACTACCAGCCCCTCCTCAATCGACGCATTCCGGGATGTGGCTCCCAGAGCCAACGAGATTTCCGCGATCGAGATCTACCGGTCGAGCACCTTCGCCCCGGTGGAGTGGAAGTCGAGCGCGAACAACTGCGGGATGATCATGATCTGGACGAAGCATTAGTGAAGCTCGTCAGCGTGCGCCGGCGATCGATCCGCATCGGGGCCCGGCACCGTCTTTTCCGAGCGCGACAGCGCGGGCGTGACGATCGTGATGAGCCGGGAGCCCCTCTGGGCCGAGGGGGAGGGGTGGACGTTGGAGCCGACGCCGGATTTCCGGATCGGCGGAATCGAGGATCTGGACGGCTCCGGTCCGCTCTTCAGCGCGGTGCGCGATATCGCCGTTGCGCCGGACGGGGTGATCCTGATCTCGGATGCCTTCCTGGGGAGTGTATCCGTGTTCGATCGCACCGGGTCGTATCTTCGGACGCTCGGGAAGCGGGGGGAGGGTCCGGGCGAGTTCAGTTGGGGGCCGGGGTCCGTCTTCCCGTGCACGGACGGGACCGTGATCGTGCTGGGTGGCGGAGGACTCAGTCGATTCGACACCGGAGGCGAGTACCTCTCCCGGTCACTGACACGGATCGGCACCGCCACATTCGGAGTGGTCGGCGCCACGCGGGATTGCACCCGCTTTCTCGTGCACCAGCGTGGCCCGGGTCCGGCGGAAGGCGAGCAGGGGCTGAGCTACAGGACGATCTCCTGGGCTGACCCTTCATTCACCCGACTCGACACGATCGGTATCGTGCCGGTCGCGGAGATGTTCAGGGGCGGAGGTGAGATCGCACCCAACGGCATGGTCGTCCCATGGTCGAGTGGCCATTTCAACTTCGGGGTCGCGGGGGAGGATGCGGTCGCGGGGTGGGGAGGACACCCGGAGGTCAAGGTGTACTCGGAGGGGCCGGCACCCCGGAAGATCATTCGCTGGAATGCGCCTGCGCGACCGGTCACGCGCGCCGACAGGAACGAGTACGAAAATCAGCGGAGACGATACATCGCCGGATTCGGAAATAACGAAGAGACCCGCCTGATCTTCCCCCCTCTGGGCGACTTCCGGTCGTTGCCTGAGGTGAAGCCGTACTTCGACGGCCTGATGACCGACGCGGAAGGCCGCATCTGGCTGCGCCACTGGCCCGAAGACTATGTCGGACTGGCCTCGACGCTCCCGAGCGCACCCGGGCAGGATGACGGGGGGTGGTGGGACTACACCTGGACGGTGCTGGATGCGGACGGTCGCTGGCTCGGCGAGCTCGAGATGCCGTCGCGATTCCAGCTCATGGACGCCACGGACGACCGGGTCTACGGGGTCGAGCTGGATTCGCTGGACGTCCCGACGGTCGCGGCGTATCGGATCGTGAAGCCCGGGGGATGATCCTGGCGGCCCATGCCGATCTCCCACAGTCGAGCGGGACGTCGAAGTCGTTCTCGAGCATGTCATCTCCGTTCCTCATCGGGCGACACTCTCGTGGACCCGGCGTTGTGGCACGGCACGTCGGGGGAGCGTTGGAAGGGGAGATGCTCGGACTCTAGCCCCGGCTCTCCGATGCGACCGCTGAGGAGGCCACATTCTCGGCGGCGGATCCGGCGGATCGGGGTGGAGTGATTCGCGCCTTGGAGCGTATCACCGATGGACGCATGGGCCCGGAGCAGCTCTGGTGGCCGAGGTCGTCACATGAACCAACGGTCCACGCACCCCGTCACTGTCACACCCCCCCTGCACCTTCTCGAAGCGTCCGCGAATCCCTGCGGGCACCACGCTTCGATGGAGGTTCACGCCATGCTCACTGTTTTCAGGTCCGATCTCCCGGCCCTTGTCCTCGCACTGCTCGTCCCGCTGGAGGCCGAGGCGGAGTGGGAGTGGATCGGGACCCTCGAGCGCGAGGAGCGCTGATGGGGACGCTGTTCAACTTCATGAACCCCTTCCGGGAGGGCGACGAGCCAGAGGGGGTGCGCGGAGAGCAGGGCCCGGGGCTGCGGATGCGACGGAGCCTCGGGACGAGATTCCCGGAGGTCAATCCGCTCGCGGACCTCACCCTCACCTTCCATCGCACCCTGCGAATCCCCGAGGACGGGCGGGATTGGCCGCTGCCCGCCGGCCTCGGCCAGTTTCCGATCGTGGAGGTCCAGGACCTCGGCGCCGGTGCACCTCGCCACTGGAAGGAGCAGGGCGGGGTGGCGATCCCCATGTATCAGAGCGAGGCCATGTGGATCTCCTTCGTATCCCACATCGGATATCCCTTCGCCGTGAAGGTCCTCGCCGGGGGGATCGACGCTGTGTCGGGAGAGGACTGGCAGAAGGGCCTCCGCTCGGATCCCCGGAACTACCTGACCGTCCCCGAGCAGCCCTGGCTGGACGGCTTCTGCGTCGAGAAGGGGAAGGTGCGGCAATTCGTGGCCGCGCGGCTTGGCGAGGGCAGGACGGTCGAGGAGCGGCTCACCGGGAGGGCCGAGACCGGAGGGTTGCAGATCGTGGTCACCCCCATGAAGGCGGACGTGTGGGAGCGGCTGCGCAGGGAGCGCGACGCCCGGGCTGACCAACGCTACGGCGGGCTCCACTACTGCGCAGAATCCACGCCCGAAATGGGACTCGGCGCCGGCGGAAGCATTCGGCAGGAGGTGTATGAGGACCCCCACGGACTCGACGTCTGGGATCAGACCGCCACCCGCAGCTGCTTCGTGCGCATCGTGCAGGCGCAGAGATGGAAGGACCTCACAGGTCACCCTGTCCCGCATCCGCCCATCTCCAGGGACGCCTACCTCACCGCCGGCATCCCCTGGTTCGAGTACTTCGATCCCGATCTCAGGGTCGTCCACGGGGGCGAGCGTTTCGCCCAGCTGGCCGGGCTCGACGACGCGCCGCTCTCCGGAGGCTGGGAGGAGGAGGGATGAGACTCAAGACCCGCTGGTCGGACTGGGAGAGCGACGGGCCCGGCCCCTACAGCTTCGCGCTGGTGCTCGGGAAGCTGTTGCGGGGCCTTCGCCTCAAGGGCCTCATCACCGCCGAGCCCGACACCCGGGCTTTCCGCGAGCTCATGCAGGAGTGCTACCTCGCCCTCACGGAGCCCGAGGAGTGGTGGGCCGAGATCCCCACCTCGTTGCACACCGGCTACACCCCCCAGATGGCCGAGGTCGACGAGAAGATCCACCAACGCTTCCACCAGCTCTGGACCGCCGCCGGCACGACCCACTACGAAAAGGCCGAGTGGAACGAGCTATACAGCCTGCTGGTGCAGCGGGGGGTGCGGGTGTGAGGAGATTGCAAACTGCTCAATGAAAACGTTGCAAACTGCCTTGCGTGGCACCACAAGCTTCACCCCATGCAGTCCCTGAATCCCGTGCTTCAGCGTGGGGCCATCGTCTTCTTCCAGCAGGTCTGCTCTGGCCTCGATCCGATAGTCGGGCGTCACACCGAATCGAGCAACTCGGTGTGCCGGAAACGGCAGAAGGAGCACTGTCCGGCCAAATGGTCAGATATCTTCCAGGCACGGTGCGGTGGAAGTAGACCAGAGGGAGCTGCAGCCGCATGGCCTCGCGAAGCCCGACATTGTCCCTGTGACCCGGATCATCTCCCTGATATCGGTACCGGAGGAGCCCGTCCGCGGTGAACGCCGCCGCGCGCGTCCGACGATCGATCCTCTGACCCGGGGCTTTCGGCGGGACGTTCCCGCGGGAACGCCTTCTTCCCCCCGGAAACGCGCTCAGAGGAACCGCGCAATCGTCCGGTCGCTTTTTCGGGAGAGGGTCCACACAATCTGAAGACAGGCTCGCCGCAGAGAGATCGTCCGAATCGCCATCGCTCGCCATCCTGGAGGGGTTCATGCGTAGAGGCGTATCGATCGCGCTCCTCCTCCCCGCCCTCTCGGGAATCCCGATATCGGCGCAGGTCGTCGTCGAGGTGCGCGAGGCGGGAACGGGACGGCCCGTGCCGGACGCCCGCCTCGAGTTCGTGGACGCGCCGGAGATCGAGACCGGGTTCGGGTTCGCGCTCACCGATGCGTCGGGTCGTGCCACCTTTCGGGAGGTCGAGGCGGGAGAGTGGACGCTCGAGGCGACGGCCCGCGGCTACGAGGTTCGCGAGCTTCGTGTCGAGGTCCTCCCCGACGCCCCGACCTTCGTGCGCGTCGAGATGACGGCGACTCCGATCGCGCTCGATCCGCTCGCGGTGAACGTCGAGGGGCTCGACCCCCTCCTCCTCCATCACGGCTTCTACGAGCGAAGGGCGAGCAATCGGGGGTACTACTACGATCCCGAGCGGATCGAACGCATCGCCGCGCGCATGCGTCTCACCGCGATGCTCCGGTACATGAGGCCTGTCCGGGATTCGATAAGGCGGGATGGCACGCACGTGCCCTGGATCAAGAGAGGGAGTGGGTGCAGTCCGACTATCTACCTCGATGGAACGCGTCTGACCGGCGTCGACGTGGACAACCTCGTCAACCCGAATGACGTGATCGGCGTCGAGATCTACGACCGGGCGGACCTCGTTCCGATCGCCTTCCGCACCGGGGAGGGGCCGGACTGCGCGATCCTCGTCTGGACGCGGCGGAATTGAATCCGCTTCTGCCTCACCTCGCTCCCGGCATCCGCATCTGGACGAAGCGGCAGGATGCGCCGCGCACGCCCGCCGGTTCATCTCCTGATGTTGGCCCCCGACCTGGGGCACTGACCGGGAACGTCCCGCGGGACGTTCCCGCGGGAACGCCTTCTTCCCCGGGAACGCACTCTGAATCGCGCTTTGAAGAACCGCGCAGACGCTCGGTCGCCCCTGGGAGGACGCGGTACATCGGAGGGAGCGTCCGGGACCCTTGCCCGGGCGCACGCCCCACCGTCAATTGCAAATCCAACGCTGTGTGATCGGGTAACCGATCACCGATCGCCTCCGCGAGGGAGGACGACCCCGATGTCTGGTGATTCGAAGAAGTACCTCCGTCGCATCGAGTGGCGTCTGCCGCTCGGGATCGCCGCTCTTCTTCTGGTGGTCGTCGCGGTCTACTCCTGGGCCGCCTACGTGCAGGTGCGTGCGAGCGCGATCGATTCGGCGCGGACGCGCGCCGACGATGTCGCCCGGCAACTGAGTGCCCTCCTCGCGCAGAGCGTGAGTGAGCTCCATGAGGAGGTTCTCGATGCCGCCTCCGACCCCGCGCTCCGATCCGCGATGATGGCCGAACCCGCGATCGATCCGGATCAGATCGCCTCCCTCCTGCGCCCCTCTCTGGGCACGCTCTCGTCCCTTCAGAGAGTGGAGGTATGGGATCGCGCCGGTGTGCTGAGGGGGTCTGTGCTCGATTCGGCCGTCGCACCCCCTCCCGACACCGCCGCGCCTCTCTTTCCGCAGTGGGTCGGAGGCGACACCGCGACCGTGAGTGGGTTCCGGTCGACGCCCTCCGGACTGACCTACGCGGTGAGTGCACCGATCCGGAACGACACCACGACGCTCGGCTTCCTCACCTATCGCCTCGCGCTGAGCACCGATCGGGAGACGGTCGAGGGACTCGAGAATCTGGTCGGGACGGGGGCGGCGTTCCGGGTCGGGGTGCCCGGAGGCGTCTGGACGGATCTCGCCGATGAGACCGACGGCCCGCCCGCAGTGATCGTCGGAGACGGTGGGAGGGAGCCGTACAGATCCTCCGATGGCCGGGCGATGTTCGGGGCCGGCGCGTCCGTTGACGGCGCCCCGTGGGTCGCCTGGGTGGAGTTTCCGCGAGACGACGTGCTCAGTGGTCCCCGCGCGCTCCTCTCGCGGATCGTCCTCCTCGGACTCCTCGTCGTCGTCCTGGGTTCCGCGACTGGCTGGATGCTGAGCCGCCGCATCACCTCCCGCCTCCGGTCCGTCACTCTGGCGGCCGGTGCGCTCGCCTCCGGAGACGAGTCGACGCGGGTCCCGTCGGACGGCGAGGACGAGCTTGCCGAGCTCGCGCGGGCCTTCAACCGGATGGCCGACGAGGTCGAGGGCGCCCGGCATCGGCTCGAGGAGCAGGTGATGGAGCGCACGGCCGAAGTGCGGGAGCGGGAGGAGGAGCTTCGCCGATATACCACCGAGCTCGAGGCCACCAACCACGAGCTCGACGCCTTCTGCTACTCGGTCTCGCACGACCTCCGGGCGCCTCTCCGCGCCATCGACGGGTTCAGCAGTTCGGTCCTGCGCGAGTACGGAGGGACGCTCGACGAACGGGGCGCGGGTGATCTCCGGCGGGTCTGCGCCGCGGCCGGGCGGATGGGCCGTCTGATCGACGATCTCCTCGACCTCTCACGGGCGGCACGCGTCGAGATGCGCGTGAACCCCGTCGACCTCTCGGCGTTGGCGGAGCGCCTCGCGGCCGACTTCGCCGAGGACGAACCGGACCGCCAGGTGGAGGTCCGGATCGCGACGGGCCTCGTCGCTCCGGCGGACGAAGAGCTCCTCCGCCTCGTCCTCGGGAACCTGATCGGGAACGCATGGAAGTTCACGCGAACCCGCGACGACGCACGCATCGAGGTCGCCCGCTCCGAGCCCCACGACGCCTTCTTCGTCCGGGACAACGGCGCAGGCTTCGACATGGCGTACGTCGACAAGCTCTTCGATCCCTTCCAGCGCCTGCATTCGGACCGGGAGTTCGAGGGATCCGGCGTCGGCCTGGCGCTCGTGCAGCGAATCATCCATCGCCACGGGGGTACGGTCTGGGGCGAGGGATCGACCGGCGAGGGCGCGACCTTCTACTTCACGCTCCCGGGAGCGTGACCCACATCCGGAGACGACGATGGACAAGCGGACGATACTCCTCGTGGAGGACGACCCCGACGATCAGGAACTCACCCTGCGCGCCATCCGCGCCGAGAACCTGAAGAACGAGATCGTCGTCGTGGAGGATGGGGCCCAGGCGCTCGACTACCTCTTCGCGCGGGGCACGTATGCCGATCGCGACCCGAAGCTCCTCCCCCAGGTCGTTCTCCTCGACCTCAAGCTCCCGAAGGTCGACGGACTCGAGGTTCTTCGTCAGATCCGCGGCGACGGCCGGACCCGCCTCCTCCCCGTCGTCATCCTGACCTCGTCGAAGGAGGAGCGCGACATCGCCGCGGGGTATGGACTCGGAGCGAACAGCTACGTTCAGAAACCCGTCGACTTCGACGAGTTCTGTGAGGCGGTCCGGAAGCTCGGGCTCTACTGGCTGCTCCTGAACCAGTCGCCACCGTCATCATGAGTGAGCCCCTGGCGGCCCTCCTCGTGGAGGACGACGAGGATGACGCCGTCCTCCTCCTGCGTGAACTCGAGAGGGGTGGCTACGAGGTGACGCATCGTCGCGTCGAGACGTCCGAGGCATTGGAAGAGGCGCTCGACGAGCGCGAGTGGGATGTGGTCTTCGCGGACTATTCGATGCCGGGTTTCCGCGGCACCGATGCGCTCGTGATGGTCCGGGAACGAGGGCTCGACGTCCCCTTCATGTTCGTCTCGGGCACGATCGGCGAGGCGGTCGCGGTGAATGCGATGAAGGCGGGCGCGAACGACTACTTCGTGAAGGGGGACTTCGCGCGCCTGATCCCCGCGCTGGGGAGGGAGCTCCGCGACGCCGCCGTCCGGCGGGAGCACCGCAGGGCCGAGGAGGAGCGGGAGGCCGCCGTGGAAGCGCTGCGGGTTTCGGAGGAGCGCCATCGACTCCTCTTCGAGCACATCGCCGATGTCATCTTCGTCATCGACCACGGCGCGAGGGTCCGATATGTCAGCGCATCGCTCCGTCGCGTCCTCGGACGGGATCCCGGGAAGGTGGTGGAGCGGCGCGTCCTCGGGCTGATCCACCCCGAGGACGCCGAGCGCGCACGGAAGTCGTTCGATCAGGTCTCGACCCGCGCGGACGCGCGACCCAAGGTGGAGCTGCGGATGGAGCACGCCGACGGCTCCTGGCGGGATATGGATTGCGAATTGACGAATCTGGTGGGGAAGCCGCCGATCGACGGGCTGGTCGTGAAGGCGCGAGACGTGACGGAGCGGAAGCGCCTCGAACGTGAGTACCGTCAGGTCCAGAAGTTGGAGAGCGTGGGCCGGCTCGCCGGGGGGATCGCCCACGATTTCAACAATGTGCTCACGGCGATCCTGGGCAACGCGGAGCTCCTCCTCGCCGATACCACGCTGACGACGGAGCAGCGCGACGACCTCGATCAGATCAGGCGGGCGGCCGAGCACGCCTCCCGCCTGACGAGTCAGCTCCTGGCGTTCAGCAGTCGCCAGGTGCTCGCCCCGAAACCGCTCGACCTCAACGATGTGATCGAGCAGCTGATCCCGATGCTGAACCGACTGGTGGGCGAGACGGTCGAGCTCCGGACCGTACTCGATCCCGATCTGGGGATCGCCCACGCCGATGTCGGCCAGATGGAGCAGATCCTCATGAATCTCGCCGTGAACGCGAAGGACGCGATGCCCGCGGGCGGGCGACTCTCGGTTCGTACGTCGAATGTTGAGCGGGATGATCCGGCGGGGGAATCGGGTGCATCGCGTGTCATACAACTCGTCGTCGAGGATGACGGGATGGGGATCGACGACGCCGCACTGGCCTATATCTTCGAGCCGTTCTTCACGACGAAGGAGGCCGGGAAGGGAACCGGCCTCGGTCTCTCCACCGTCTACGGGATCGTCAAGCAGAGCGGCGGCGAGATCGAGGTCGAGAGTGAGGAGGGGCGCGGGACCACCTTCACGATCCACCTTCCCCGGGTGGACGAGCCCCCCGCACCGGATCACGCGGACGAGGTCGAATTCGATGATGTGCCTGGCGGCACCGAGACGATCCTCCTCGTCGAGGACGACGCCTCGGTGCGGCGGCTGGCCGCGCGGGTGCTGCGACGGCTCGGCTACACGGTGCTCGAAGCCGGGGACGGAGCTTCGGGGCTCCGTCTCCTTCGCGAGGAGAGGGAGGCGATCGACCTCCTCTTCACCGACGCCTTCCTCCCGGGCGTGAGCGGTGGGGAGCTCGCGGACGAGGCCCGTGAGCTTCGACCCGACCTCCCGATCCTCTTCATGTCCGGCTACGCCGCGCCGGTGCTCACCGATGAGGGGGTCGTCCGCCCCGGTGTCATCCTCCTCGGAAAGCCCTTTACCGCGACGGAGCTCGCACAGAAGGTGCGCGAGGTCCTCTCGAGGCGATGAGGCTTCCCCGGGGCCTCACTCTCCCCGGCGCCTTCGGACTCCCGGTCAGTCCCCACCCCCCGGTCGCCGCCACCGGATCGGCGGGGCGGGCTCGGTCTGGAGCGGCGCCACGCGCGTCTCCAGGAGGCGGAGCGCCTCCTCGACGGCCCGCTCGAGCTGGGGGTCGCGCCCCGCGATGACGTCGGCGGGGTCGTTGCGGACCATGATGTCCGGGGCGACGCCCTCCGCCTCGACCGCCCACTCGCCCTCGACGTCGAAGAATCCCCCGCGCGGGGCGACGAAGGTGCCTCCGTCGAGGAGCGGGGGGGTGTCCCAGGTGCCGACGAGCCCGCCCCAGGTGCGGGTGCCGACCAGCGGGCCGACCCCGCGGAAGCGGAAGAGGTAGGGGAGGAGGTCACCCCCGGATCCCGCTCGCTCGTTGATCACCATCACCTTGGGACCCCAGAGTCCGGCGATCGGCTGGGTGAAGGGCTTGCGGTCTCCGGCGCGCGAGTTGAAGTAGCCGAAGAGTTCGCGGTCGAGGACATCGACGATGTAGTCGGCCGCCGAGCCGCCCCCATTGTTCCGCTCGTCGATCACGGCGCCCAGGCGGTCCTGCTGCGCGAAGTACATCCGGTTGAACGCGGTGTAGCCGCCCTGGCCGGTATTGGGCACCCAGACGTAGGCGAGGCGGCCCCCGCTCAACTCGTCGACGCGTCGCTGGTTCTCCGCGACCCACGCCCACTGCCGCAACTGCCTGTCATCGCCCACGGGCTCGACCACGATCTCTCTCGCGCCCTCGAGCGAGGGGGTGTCGTTCACACTCACGCGGATCGTGCGGCCCGAGGTCCCCTCGAGGAGCGCGAAGGGGTTCGTGGGTGGCGCGAGGGGCCGCCCGTCGACGGCGACGAGGAAGTCGCCCTCCTCGACCCCCATCCCGGGGTGCGCGAGGGGGCCGCGCAGATCCGGATTCCACGACTCGCCGGTGTAGATCGTCGCGATCCGGTACCCCCCCTCGGCCTCCTCCAGGTCGACGCCGAGGAGCCCGACGCCGGGTCCGTCGAGGTCGGGGAAGTCACCGCCACCCACGTAGGAGTGCCCGACGGCGATCTCGGCGGAGAGCATGTCGAGGAGGTGCGTGAAGTCGGAGCGGTGGTTCACGTCGTCGAGCCACGACTCGTACCACCCCCACACATCGTCCCACGGCGCGCCGTGCTGGTTGTCGACGTAGAGGAAGTCCCGCATGAAGCGCCACCCGTCACGCAGCATCTGCCGCCACTCCGCGCGCGGATCGACCTCGTGGCGGAGCGCCGCGAAGGCGAGGCGCCCGTCACCGGCCTTCGGGGGCGCGCCTGCGGCGTCCACGATCGACCACTGGCCGCCATCGCGGAGGAGGAGCGAGCCGCGATCCTCCGACGCCCACGCCCCATTGATCTCGGCCGCGAACTCGATCGCCTCGGCGTCGTCGATCGAGTAGCGGTGAAGCACCGTGCCTCCCGCAGGGACGGCCTCGGTGACGAAGACGCGGCCCTCGGGGCCGGCGACGAGACCGGTGAAGTCGCGCACGCCGAGCCCCGGCGCGCCGAGGATACGCGAGGCGATCCCGTCGAAGTCGATGACGACCTCGTCGGCCTCGCGCCCCTCACCGTCGCCCGCGGCCTCCGCTTCGTCCTCGGGGGTGTCGTCCTCCCCGACCGGCTCCTCGTCGCTCTTCGGGAGGAAGGGCGAGGGGGTGCCCTCGGCGAGGAGGGTGACATAGAGCGCACGCGTGACCGGCCGGTCGTAGGAGGTCATGTCGAGCCACCCGGTATTGAGCCCGTAGTCGGTCGAGGCGAGGAAGTAGAGATAGTCGCCCGAGGCGTCGAAGACGGGGTCGATCGCGTCGGCCATCCCGTCGGTGAGCTGGGTCGTTTCGCCCGTCCGGGTGTCGTGCACGAAGATCGCGCGCAGGTGACTGTCGAGTCGGCGCGCCCAGGTGATCCAGCGGGAGTCCGGCGACCACACCGGGTTCAGCGAGCGCTCGGGGTGCGCGAAGCGGTCGGTGTCGACGTGGGTGAGCTCCTCGGTCTCGAGGTCGAGGACGAGCGCGCGGTAGTCGGTGTCGGTGAAGGCGAGCTTCGAGCCGTCGGGCGACCAGGTGGGCCGGAAGAAGAAGGTCGGGTCGGGGATCTCGATGCGGCGCGGGTTCGCGCCGTCCTGGTCGGCGATCACGACGCCGTACTCGCCCTCCTCGTCGTTGAACCAGGCGATGCGGCTCCCGTCGGGGGACCACACGGCGTGTCGGTCCGCCACGCCGGGCGAGCGGGTGATGTTGCGCCAGCTCCCCGCCTCGCGCGGGACGGTGTAGAGATCTCCCCGGTACTCGAAGAGCGCGCGCTGCCCGGTCGGTGAGAGGCGGGGATCGCGCAGCTGCCCCGGACGCACCTCTTCCCAGCGCGTGCGCGCCCACTTCTGGTCGCCCGCTACCTCGACCACGAGCTGCCGGGTGGCACCCGTCTGCGGGTCGAGCTCATGCAGGTAGCCGCCCTGCTCGTAGACGACCGCGCCCCACCCGGCGTCGAGGCTCATGACGTCGAAGTCGACGTGCGTCGTGAGCTGGCGTTCCTCGCCGGTCGCGGGGTCCCACGACCAGACGTTGCCCGCCCAGTCGCGCTCCGAGATGTAGTAGACCACCCCCTCCATCATCGCGGGCGCCATCTGTCGCTCGCCCTCCCACGGCGTGAAGCGCCGGGAGTAGTCGGCGAGGTCCACCACCGAGATCGGCTGCGCCTGACCGCCGCGGTAGTTGCGCCAGCCCGGATCCCAGAATCCGACCTCCTGGTACGCGGCGACGGCGCCGTCCTCCGACATTACTCCGTCGTACGCCCGCGGAAGCGCGAGGGGGGTGGGGAGGCCTCCCTCCACCGACACGGTGAAGAACTTCGTCGTGCGGGTGGGCTGACCCTCACGTCCGGAACGGAAGAGGACCTCGCCCTCCGGCGTCCACCCCTGCACCACATCGGCTGCGGGGTGCCAGGTGAGGCGGGCCGGCTGTCCCCCCTCGGCCGGCACGACGTACACATCGGTGTTCCCGGCGTACTGCCCGCTGAAGGCGATCCAGCGTCCGTCGGGTGAGAACGCCGGATTCGTTTCGGCGCCTTCGTCGGTCGTGAGACGCACCGCCCGCCCGCCGTCACGCCCGACCGTCCAGATGTCGTTGGCGTGCACGAAGGCGATGCGATCCGGACCGACGGCGGGGTCGCGCAGGAGGCGCGTGCCCTCCTGCGCGGCGGCCGGAAGGGTCGAGGCGATCGAGGTGAGGACGACGAGCGCGATCGCGGCGGCGAGACGGCGGAGAGCGAACATGACGACCCGGGTGTGGGAGGGGAAACTCGAGCGGGCCCCTGTGAGACGGACCGACGCACTCTCAGGGTAGGGGGTGGTGTCCCGGTGCGCCACCCTCCTCGCAGCGCCCTCCTTCGGGGTGCGTTCACCCCTCGTCTCGGGCCCTCCGCGCACCCACCCACGACATCTTGGGGACGAGCGATCGAAGGGGGATTGCGGCGCGTCGACTCCTCTCATAGAGTGGCGGAGGCAGGCGCAAATCCTGAATCGGAGGAAGCCTCGTGACGTGCCTCGCCCTGAACGCTTCGTACGAACCGCTGACCCTGGTCTCCCGTCGTCGTGCCATCCGACTCGTGCTCGACGGCAAGGCGGAGATCCTGGAGGTGGATGCCGAGCGCGAGTTCCGGTCGCAGGATGTCACGGTGCCCGCCCCGGCCGTCATCCGGCTCGTACGCTACGTGAGAGTCCCCCGGAAGTATCGGCGGCAGGTGACCAACACCTTCCTCTTCGCACGCGACGACTACTCGTGCATGTACTGCGGCACGCATCGGCGGCACCTTCGCGGGCGCGAGTTCCTCACGCGCGACCACATCGTACCGACCTCGCGGGGCGGCGAGAACACCTGGACGAACGTCGTGACGGCGTGCTCGCGCTGCAACAACCGGAAGGGGAACCGGCTCCCGCACGAGGCGGGGATGGAGCTCCTCACGCGGCCTCGCGAGCCGAATCATGTGCACCTCGTCTGGGCGGTCCGGCGCGTCACACGGATCCAGGCGAAGTGGATCGGGATGTTCTATGGAGAAGAGACGGTCGAGACTCTGCGAGGCGCTCTCGCTCCGAACGAATAGGTCAGCTTCCCCCAAGGGGGGTAGCGCGGCTCGTCCCCCTGATTCGGCGTCCCTCTACTCGTCGAGCCAGGCGTAGGGCCGTTCGTAGAACTGTCCGTAGCCCCGGATTCGCCCGTCACCGGTGAGCTCTCGCCACTTCACGACCCACCCGCGTACCTCATCCTGGTCGACGGTGTAGCTGAACCCGGGGAGTTCCGAGCGTTCGGCGAGGAACCGTTCGAGACGTATCGGGAGGTTGTCGATCCCGTCGATGGTGAAGGCGCCCGCGTGTTCTTCGTTGAGCTCGGCCTGGATCTCGGATTCGGCGACCTGAATGACGCGCAGCGCCTCCTCGACCGCCGACACGACCGCCGACAGACCGTGCTGCGGGGCGTCACCGATGCGGCGGCGAAGTTCCTTGAGCGCCTTCTGGGTCCCGGGAGCGGCGAGCTCGTCGACGATCTCACGGAGGTGCGTGCGTGTCCGGTCGTGGATCCGCAGGAGGTGAGCGTATTCACGAGGCGCCCAGCGCTCGGCATCGCCGGGATGCCCGGGATTGCTCCGACTTCGGTTGTCGCGCATCCTTCCGCTCTCCTTCATGCGGGTGTCGCCTCCTCCTCGCGGAGGTCGTGTGAGGGGACCCCGGCGCCGAGGGGTATGCCCGCGATATCGTCGGCGATGTTGTCGTGACGGGGCATGGCGATAGGATAGAGAGTCAGCGAGATTCCCGCACCTCCCCACCTTCGTGCCCTCTCCGGAAGGTCCGTGCCGATGAATGATTCCGGCCCCCGAAAGCCTCGTCCGGCCCGATCCGGATCCGGGTCGGGCCCGCGACCGACTCCGGTTCGCCCCCGAAGCGTTCGCGAGGGGATGCCGGAGGAACGGGAGCCTCCCGAGATCGAGGCCGAAACACGTGGCCTCGAGGTGGAGGGTGTCGTCTGGGAGGTGTGCGTGGAGGGACGCGCCTTCGTCCGGGCCGGTGGCGGGAAGCCGACGCCGATCCTGCAGCTCGTCTTCCGCGCGGACGACTCGCCGGCGCGGGAGGCGCTCGTCGTCGGACGCAGTCTCGACGAGAGGTCCGCCGACGAACTCCGTGAGGCGTTCCGGTGCGCGGGCCTGCACACCCCCGGTCGGCGCACCCGGGGCTTCTTCGACGAGATCGGGCGCGTGGGGTCAGGGTGAGCGGCTGCGACCTTCAACGATTCAGGCGAATGGGTCTGGAGGAAGGGACACCCGAGGATCCGTACGGGGAACGTGTGGTAGAACTCCGACACTTCGGAGGGTGTGATCCGGTGCCGGATCATCTCCGCTCAACACCTCCCGTTTACCGGGTGTCTTCATGACAGATCCACCTCGATACGACGGCGACCTCGTTCGTCGGGCGCAGCGCGGGGATGAGGATGCCTTCGGGCTTCTGGTCAGCCGGTACATGCGCTCGGCGTACGCAGTCGCCCTCTCGGTGACGGGAAAGCATGAAGATGCGGAGGATGCGGCACAGGAATCGCTCCTCGTGGCGTTGGAACGGATCGAGGAGTGCAGGGAGCCGGAACGGTTCGCGGGTTGGCTGATGACCATCGTGCGCAACCGCTCCAGAAATCTCCTGAGACGTGAAGGACTGCGGACCACCAGCGAGATTCCGGTGGGTGCAGCGGGTGGGGAGCCATTGCCCGACGAGGAGCTCGCGCGTACCGAGTTGCGCGAGGAGCTTCGGGAAGCTCTGGCGGAGTTGTCGGAGATACAGCGCGAGATCGTGCTGCTCCACGACTATGAAGGGTGGAAACATCGTGAAATCGCGGAGCGGCTCGAGATCCCCTCGGGGACCGTCCGGTCGCATCTGCACTTCGCGCGCAAGGCGCTCCGGGCTCATCTCTCGGGGCTGCGTGAGACGGAAACAACCACCACCCCCACCAGGAAGGGGACGGCAGATGGCTGATGTGAATCGAAGGAACGATGCGGAGATCGGCGAGCGCGTTGCGGAGCTCGAGATGCTCGATCCCGGCAGGGCGGACGCCTTCTACTGGGTGCGCTTCCACCGCGGCGTGATGGAGCGGGCATCGAGCGAACTCGCCCGTCGACGGGCGATGATCACCCCGACGCTCGCGGATGCGCTCTCCGGGTGGGCTCGGCTCGTTCTCCCGGCCGCCGCGGCCGCGGCGGCCGTCGCGGGCAT
>JAVVEY010000061.1:0-17140 GCA_032250675.1 Longimicrobiales bacterium
TGCCGCCTGGGCGAGGTGCTGCAGTCGCACCTCGACGCGCCGGAGGAGGGCATCCGCGGGGAGGAAGAGCTCCTCGACCGGAGTCGGCGTGCGCATCCCGGAGTCGACGAGGTCGGCGTGGGTGCGCTGCGCGGCCTCCCAGGTGCGGGTGGCCGTGTGCGACCACGGGTCGGTTTCGCAGTCGACGATCAGGGTACCCGAGGGGAGGAGCTCGACGAAGGCGCGCGCCTCATGGGTCCCGGAGGTGTCGTCGCGCTCCTCGCCGAAGGAGACCGGGATGATCACCGCCTCGTCGAGGGTGCCGGTGGAGCGCTGGTCAACGATATCGAAGCTCCGGATCGAGTCGATCTCGTCGCCCCAGAACTCGATGCGCAGCGGGTCGGGGCTCCCGACCGAGAAGAGGTCGATGAGTCCACCCCGGACCGCGAAGTGTCCGATCTCCTCGACGACGGGGACGCGTTCGAAGCCTCTCGCTTCGAGGCGTTTCACGAGCTCGCTGAGCGGGATCGTCTCGCCGCGCACGACCCGGATGCGGAGGGTGTCGAGCTGCGCGGGCACCGGGAAGCGCTCCTGCAGCCCGCGCAGCGTCGTCACGAAGAGCCGCCCTCGACCCGAATAGAGCGCCTCGACAGCTTCGACGCGCAGTCCGCTCGTCTCGACGTGGGGATCGGTCGCATCCCAGGGGAGGCCCTCGCGCTGCGGAAAGAGGTGGGCCACCTCCTCGCCGAGGAGTGCCGTGAGGTCGGCTTCCAGCGACCGCGCGTCCCCCGGGTCGGTCACGACGGCGAGCACCACGCGCTCGGGATCGAGGGTGTGGAGCGCGGCGATCACGCTCGCGGCCGACGATCCGGTGGTGCCCGTCAGCCGGAACTCCGAGCCCGATGCCGGAAGCGCGCCTGCGAGTGCGTCCCACCCCGGAGTGGAGCGGATGGCGGAGAGGATCGTGTTATGGGTGTCGGGCACGGATATCGTCGGCGGTCGCACGGTCGGATGGAGGGGTGGCGCTTCCCGAGGCCGCCACCCAGCTCTCCACGAGGAGCGCCACGAAGGCGAGGAAGAGGAGGGGCCGCCAGAGCTCACGCCCCCGACGCGCGGTGAAGATCCTGGCGCGCCAGCGGTTCGCGGTGGCCGCCTCGATCACCGGTGCGCCGAGCCGGACCGGAAGGAGTGACGGATCAATCGGCTGCAGGAGTGATTCGCGTGGAGGTGTGTTGAGCGCAACGCGTTCGAGGAGTGTGTCCCCGGCGAGCACCGACCAGATTCCGGCCTCGCGGGTTGCACGGAACTCGAGCGTACCATCCACCGGGTGACGCGTTCCCGACGGTGACTCGATCGCGGTGGCGCGACTCGACACGCGGAGGGTGTCTCCGGCGTGCATGCGCCCCGGCGCGGTCCCACCGCCCCGCGCCGAGATCCACTCGACGAGAGGCACCATCCCGGCGGCGATCGGGATCTCGCTGTGCTCGAGGTCGAGGGGAGAGCCGAGGACGACGATCTCGCCTCCCGAGGTCGCGGGCGCGCTCGCCGCCCACACCGTTCCATCCTCGAGGGTGACCCAGGCGCGACCGGGCCCGCGGAGGACCACCCCTCCGACCCGATGGACCGTCGTCCCCTCGAGCCCCGATCCGGTCTCGTCGGCGGCCACGCGTGATCCGCCCGCCCGCGTGGCGGGGATCTCGATCGCCGCGCCGAGCGCGGCGAGTTGGCGGGAGAGTGCGGGGCGGCGTGCGGGATCGGCAGGGGGGACCACGACGAGGTGCTGTCCGGGGGCGAGCGCGGACGGCACGACGCCGTCGGCGGCCACCACGACATCTGCGCCCGTGGGGGTGCCCGGCCGAATCCGTCCCCCCTCCTCCAGGAGGTCGAGGGCCGCGGCGAGGAAGTCTCCGATGGCGCCGAGCCGGACCACCGAAGGCGGCGGGACGACATCGGTACGGATCAGAAAGCGGTCATCGGCCCGGAGGGCATCGGGATCGATCTCCACCTCGGCTTCGAGAGGGCCCTCGGTGAAGGGTCCGGCGGGGAGCACCACGCTCGCGCCCGGCTGCGACCGCACCGCGCCTTCGAGGCGGCCGGCCACGAGGAGGCGAACCCCGCGCTCCTCCCCCTCCCCCCCGATGATGACCGCGACCTCGGTCCGCCGGCCCGCGCGCGGAGGGAGGCCGCCGCCGAGCACCACATCCCGCACAAATCCGTTCGGCTCTCCGGCCCGGGATCCCGTCCAGACGACCACCGGGGCGGGGGTGTCGCGCGTCGCCGCGTCTGCGAGACCCGGCGTTCCCGCTGCGGGCCGGGCGCGCGGGGGGAGGGCCGACGCCTGGAGATCGGAGAGGAGGTGGATCTCCCCGCGCGCTGCGCCGCTCCGGGCGAGGATCTCCTCCGCGCGAGCCACCGCGGCGGTCAGGTCGGCACGGGTGTCGACGACTTCGGTCTCGGCGACGCGCGTCAGCGCCGCACGGGCGGCGAGAGGGGTCACCGTCTCCCACGCATTGCCGCCCCTCACGATCCAGAAGCGATCCCCCGGACCGGCCAGTTCGAGCGTCTCTCTCGCCCGCGCCTTGAGGGTGTCGAGCACCCGACCGTCGCCGACGACACGCCCCGCCGACATCGAGTTGTCGAGGATGACGACGACCGCGGTGGGCGGGTGGGCCGCGCCCGTTCCGCGAAGGACGGTGCGCGCGGCCGCGAGGGTGAGGAGGAGGAGGAGAGCGAGCCGGAGAGCGAGGAGGAGGGATTGTCGCATCCGGATCTGCCGCGCGTGGTCGCGCTCCATCCGGAAGAGGTACTGCAGCGCGGGGAAGGCTACCCGATCACGCTGCGGACGGTGCAGGAGGTGGAGGAGCACCGGCACCGCGATCGCGAGGCCGAGGAGGAGCCCGGCGGGTGCGAGAATGCCCAAGGGTCAGCCGAGCCGCTCGCGCTTGCGCAGATAGGCACGCAGCGCGAGAGCCAGGGGACGGTCGGTGTCGAGCACGTGGTAATCGATCCCGTCGGGCACGAGTGACCGCCGCCATTCGTCGATCGCTTCCGTGACGGCGGCTCGGTAGTCTTCCCGGACATCGGCGGCATTGATCCGGAGCTCTTCGTCGCTCTCCGGGTCGAAGAAGCGCACGTCGGCCGCGGGGGGGAGCTCCCGTTCCCCCGGGTCGATGACGTGCAGGACGAGGACTTCGTGGCCCCGGTGCCTGAGGAATCGAAGCGCGGTGAGCGTCTCCTCCCGATCGACGAGGAGGTCGGAGAGGAGGACGACGAGGCCACGGCGCCGAAGCCGGGTCGCGATGTCACGAAGTCCCGCCTGGGGGCGCGTGCGCCCGCCCGGCTCCGCGGCGTCGAGGCGGTGCACGATCTCCGCCCACTGCCGGGGTCCCCCCCGCGCCTGCAGGCGCGTCACGATCTCGTCGTGGAAGGTGGTGAGCCCCACCGTGTCACCCTGACGGATGAGCACGAGCGAGAGCGCGGCCGCCACGAGCTTGGCGTACCAGAGTTTGGGCGGGAGTTCGTCGGGTCGTGAGCTCCACGCCATCGAGGCGCTGATGTCGAGGAGGAGGTGCGCGCGGAGATTCGTTTCTTCCTCGAACTGCTTGACGAAGAAGCGGTCCGAGCGCGCGTACATCCGCCAGTCGATGTAGCGCAGATCGTCACCGGGCTGGTAGTTGCGCAACTCGGCGAACTCGGCCGAGAACCCGCGGTGCGGGGAGCGATGCAGCCCCATCAGGAACCCCTCGACCACCTGGCGCGCGAGCAGCTCGAGCCCGCCGAGGCGCGCGAGCGTCGGCGGGTCGAGGAGGTCGGGACGGCGCGAGTGGGTCAGAGGCATGATGGCCGGAAGCTAGATCCACCGATCGTCACGCGCCACGGGGGTCGGATCACCCGCCTGGCGCCCTCCCGCGCGGGGAACGATCCGGTCCGGGCGGCCTACCAGAGGGAACCGTCGCACCGGTGCTTCGCGTTGATGGGTCGGATGGACGCGGCGAGAGTCCCACCCATGCACGATCCGTCCGGGGAATGAATCTCCACCCTTCCCAGGTCCCCCAGGAGGCGGAGCCGCGCCGTCCCGACCGAACGCATTCAGCGATCCAACTTGATTGTGAAGAGATATAGAATATCCCATCTCGGGTACGCCGTGCACGCCGTCCTCGTGTGTGCCGCAGCGGCGCTCCCCGCAGATCTCGCGGCCCAGGCCCGCCATCCCGTCTTCGGGCAGGTCCTCGCAGGCGATACCGGACAGGGGCTCGCCGATGTGCTCATCTCGGTGGAGGGCAGCGGCGAACGGGTTCTGACGAACCAGGACGGCGCCTTCCAGATCCTCCTCCCCGAAGGAACACACACCCTCGTTGCCACGACCTTCGGGTACGGACGCCAGACCCGGTCGGTCGAGGCCGGACCGGGGCTGGCGCGCCGGATCGAGTTCATCCTCCGACGTGAGGCGATTGCGCTCGAGGGGATCCTCGTCGAACTCGGCGCCACGGGCCGGCGGGTGCGCGAGATGGCCGCGGAGCGGGAAGAGCGCCGGAAGAGCCTCCGGAACTACTCCTCCACGATCCACCGACTCACTCTCGTCTACGAGGATATCTCCGATGCGGACCGCGCGGAGGAGTTCTCTCTTCAGGACACCACCGAGGTCATCGGATTCTCGGAGCGGATCGTACGCCAGACGTGGATGGCGCCACGGAGCTACAGCGAACGCGTCGTGGGACGTCGATCGTCGGACAACTACTTCTCCGAGGTCGAGATCTTCGGGTCGGGGGGGAGTGCCCTCGACCTGAACGCCGAGGTGATCGACATGAGCATCCTCACCGAGGTGGTCTCGGTGATCGGCCCGATCTCTTCGCGTGCCCCGGACTTCTACGAGATCATCGAGGATGATGCGGGGCCGGAGTGGCCCGCCGGCACCACCCGGATCACCGTGAGACCGAAGAGTCAGAGCCGGCCCCTCTTCGATGGATATGTCTACGTGGAGGACGCGACGGGAACCGTCATCGGTGTCGATCTGGCGATGAATGAGGCGTCCGATGTCCACAGCGGAATCGCCTCGGTGGAGAACTTCCGATACCGGCAGAGCTTCGACCAGGTCGAGGACTACTGGCTCCCGACCCGCACCGAGATCCAGGCCGATGTATGGCTGATCGGCTTTCCCCACGTCACGCTGTGGGAGCGGTGGAATCACACCGACTACCAGATCAACAGCGAGGCCGTGGCCCGGGTGGATATGCCGCTCTCAGGGGTGAACGTCGACCGGGAGGCGGGGAGCCGGAGCGAGGCCTGGTGGGAAGAGAGGGGGCTCGCATACCTCGACCCCGACGAGCTCAGCAGGATCAGGGAGGCGCAGGAGTACGAGGAGGACCGGTTCCTGGTCAACATGGTCATGGCGGGGTTCCGCGCGTGGGCCGCCGCTCCCGCCTGGCTGGAGAACGGGTACCTGACGAATATCTCGGACTTCTACCGCTTCAATCGGGTCGAGGGGCACTACTTCGGGGTGGGCCTCCGCACCCCCTCGAGCCAGAAGCGTCACCAGTACAAGGCATCCGTCGGGGTCGGGACGGAATCCGAGGATGTGCGCTACTACGTCGAGGGCCGTCAATTCATCCCGGGAACACAGTTCGCCGTCGAGGGGGGGATCTACAACAAGCTCGCGATCCAGTTCGCGGACTACCCGCATGCGGTGGGACCGACGAATGTCGACGAGTTCCGCTTCACCCTGGCCGGCGGGCTCGCCGGGTACGATCCGCGCAACTACTTCGAGCGCGAAGGCTTCGAGGCGGGGCTGAGATGGCAGGCCCACGAAGGCCTCTTCGTTCGGGGCGGGTTCATCCGCGAGGATCACGAGTTCCTCCCCGTGGTGAGGGACGATTCCTTCATCGGGGGGGAGTTCGAAACGAATCTGAACCCCAACGTCTCTCCGACCCCCGTGCTGGGCGACGGGAGCGATGCGCTCCAGGGCTTCACGCCGGGAGAGCTCTCCGGATTCCAGTTCCAGTTGCACTACGACAATCGGCAGTACCGCACCGTCGGGCTCTTCAAGGACTACCTCGTCCGCGAGTTCGGGTGGTACACCGACCACCTCGTCTACTGGTCCGATCCGGACTTCGGATCGGACGACAAGGAGACCTTCGACTTCGTGAAGTATCGGAGCACGGCCGGGATCCGGCTCCCGATCTTCTCCTCGCACTTCCTCCTCGCCCGGATCACCGTGGGCGGCTCGGACAACCCTCTGCCAGCCCAGATCCAGTTCGGCCACAACGGCGTCTACGTCGAGGACTACCTCCGGCACCGCCCCTTCCTGAGCCTCGACTTCGACGAGGGGATCGGGAATCGGGTCTCCACGGTGCGCGTGGAATACGACCTCGGCTCGGGCTTCTCGCGCCTCTTCCCGTGGCAGTCAATCCGCCAGAGCGGGGTGCAGTTCAAGTTCTGGGGTGCCGGCGGTGTGCGCGATCACGACGCGAGCCTTCGTCCCGCCACGCCGTGGACGGATGGCGTGGACGAACATCTCGAGGTCGGCTTCGCCCTCACCCGGCTGATGGGAATCTTCTCGATCGACCTCGCGCTCCGGCTGGAGGGTGACGAGGGCGACAGGGTCGGGTTCACCTTCATCCTCTGAGGGGTCCGAGAACTCCTCAGCGGACGGGACCCGGTCCCCCGGTGCGGTCATCGACCACGAAGCGGTCGCGTGCGGGCATCTGTACGGCAGGGAGCGTCTGCGCGTCGAGGACGGCGTCTTCGGGGATGATCTCGTTCCGATGGAGGATCCAGGCGACGACGGCGTAGACCTCGTCGTTCGTCAGGACGCCCGGAGTGGTCTGCGGCATCGCCTTGCGGATGTAGCTGTAGAGCGTCGTCGCGTACGGCCAGTAGTTGCCCACCGTGCGCGACGTGGGATGGAGATCCCACTGCTCGCTGTCGACGAGGCGGTCTTCCGGTCCTTCGGTCCCGGTCGGACCGTGGCATGCGGCACAGTACCGCGCATACACGAGCTCCCCCTCGGCGACACTCCCGCGCCCCGCCGGGAGGCCCGTGCCGTCCGGGCGGACGTCGATGTCCCACTCGGCGATCCGGGCCGGCGAGGCGTCTCTCCCGAAGCCGAATCGGTCGGGGGCGTGGGCCGGGAGTGCCTCGGTGCTCGCCGCGCGGTCGGAACTCGACGACGCCGACCCGCTCTCGCCGCCGGTGCACCCGACCGTGATGAGGGTGAGCGCGACCACGCCGACACCGGGCCACCGCGAGGTCCGCGAGGACACACCTGCGGGACGGGGGCAGCCTCCCCCTGATCGTGCCGAGCCCTCGCCCTTCATTCGACGCTCGCGCCTCATACGAGCTCCCCGAGTCCGAAGGTGACCTCGCCCGTCCGCGCGATCTTCCACGCCCTCTGCTGGTTCTGATGGTACGATGTGTGACGCCCGCGAGCGCGCCAGAGCTCCTGCACGGTCGGCTGAACGTAGCCCGTTTCGTCGATGGCCCGGCTCAGGAGGAGGGTGTCGCGCCCCTTCCATTCGAAGAGGTGTCGGAAGCGTACCGTCGCCTTGGGAAGGATCGGCCCCTGGAGTTGCGCAGGCGTCCAGCTCCGTCCTCCGTCGGTGCTCACCTCGACCCCGGTGATGCGACCCCGTCCCGACCAGGCGAGACCCCGGATCTCCCACCACCCCTTCTCCGGGAGGAGATCGGGGTAGGACGGGAAGGTGATGACCGACTTGGCGTCCATCGTCAGGCTGAACTGGCGGACGGTGCCGTCGCCCAGCGGATCGGTGTACTTCGAGGTCTCCTCGCGCGTGTGTGTCGGTTGATCGGTGACCTCGATGCGCCGCAACCACTTCACCGAGGTGTTCCCCTCGAAGCCCGGGAGGAAGAGCCGGAGCGGATAGCCCTGCTCGGGGCGGATCATCTCCCCATTCTGGCCGAAGGCGAGGAGGGCGTCGTCCATCATCTTGTCCAGCGGAATGCTCCTCGCCATCACGGCCGAATCGCTCCCTTCGGCCAGCACCCACCGGGCACCGGGTCGGACCCCGACTTCGCGGAGGATCGTGGACACCGGAACACCGGTCCATTCGCTCGTGCTCAGCAGCCCGTCGAGCGCCTGCACGGTGATCTCGGTCGGCATTCGCTCGGGATCGTAGGCACCTCGTCCATTCCCCGAGCACTCCAGAAAGTGAATCCGTGACACTCGGGGATACCGCAAGAGATCGGCGATGCGGAAGACCATCGGGCGCTCGACCATCCCGTGCACCAGGAGCTCGTGGTCCTCCCTGCGGATCGCCGGCACCCCCGCGTGGTGGCGCTCGAAGTGGAGATCCGAGGGGGTGATCGTGCCCATGAAATCGGCGAGCGGCGTGCGCGACGACGAGGAGAGCCTCTCGCCGAGGAGGAGTCGACGCGGGCGCTCACCCGGGGCACGTGACCCGACCGGAGAGACGAAACGCCCCGGAACCTTCGTCGGGTCGGGAGGGGCCGCTTCCTGGGCGTCCAGGCGGATTGCGTCGGATCGGGTCCTGACCAGTCCCGCGGCGATGACACCCGACGCCGTGGTGATCCACGACCGGCGGGAGAGGGTGAAGCCGTCGTCTCTGCTCATACGGGGGAAGCTCCGGTGGAGAGGGCGATTCGTGCGAGCTGCCTGCACTCTCCTCAATTGAATCGACGTATCCTCGATCGCGTTCCACATCGCGTGTGGCTCGCGCTCCCCTCGCCGGATCGATCACGAAGCCCCCTCCTTCGGCGCTCCGGAGGAGGACCCGCCCGTGCCGGGTGGCGGTACGGTGATCGCCGCACGGCGCCGCACGATCGCGATCGTGAGGGGCGTGAAGAGTGCGAACCCGAGAGCCGCTACCGCAAGGCTCCTGACCCCGCGCTCTCGCATCCCGTACTCGCCTCCCATCCCGATCGCGGCGAAGACAGCTCCCGCGTCCGCCCCGACCGCCGAGAGCACCAGGAAGGCGAGGAGGACTCCGCACGCGGTGAGCGCGACGGGAAGGCGCGTCCGGAAGATCACCTCGAGCGCGAAGCTCGGCGGGAGGAGGATGAGCCCGACGAGGTGAAGGCGAACGATGTCGCTCACGATCTGTGGCTCACCGCCGTCGAATGCGAGAGCCACCACGAAGACGAAGAGCACGAAGAGGGTGAGCCAGAGGAGGAGGCTCACGAGCTTTCCGATCACGAAGGCTCTGGCGGAGATGAGGTTGCGGACCGCGAATCGCTCGAACCCGCGTGCCGCGTCCGAGGCGTATGCCGTGTGCATCCCGAAGATGACACCCATCAGGAAGGCGTGCGCGAGGAGCTCGCGGGGGCCCGCCGTATAGACCGCGGCGACGGTGAGGAGAACGAGCGTCGCGCCGATCGCCAGGATCGACGTCCACGCGAGGACGCGACGACGAGTCTCGAAGAGGATGAAGCGGACGAGATCGGTCGTCATCATGACACCTTCCTCCACCCGCCGAGCTCGATCGTCGAGACCGACAGGCCGACCGCCCCGAGCACGTCCCGCCGGTTGGTGGAGAGAACCACGACCCTTCGCTCGCAGATTCCTCGAAGCCCCCGGCCGAGCGCGCTCCACCCGTCGTCCGAGAGATTCGCGAAGGGTTCATCGAGGAAGATGAAGTCGTTCTCTCGATTCAGTATCTCCTCGAGGAGCATGCGCTTCTCCTCGCCGGTCGAGAGTCCCGCGAGAGGCGTCGAGGGAACGATGCCGCCCGAACGGAGCGTGCAGACCCGGGGTCGCGTCCTCGCAAAGGCGCGGTCCCACGCGGCCACCGTCGCGGAGGTGGGCAGCCGCATCTCCGGGTCGTAGTGGCCGAAACGGGGTGCGGAGGGGCCACGGAACTCGACGCTCCCCTCTCCCGTCGTGTCGAGCCCGCCGGTGTCGAGCCCGAGGAGGAGGCGCAGGAGCGACGACTTCCCCGATCCGTTCGGTCCGACCAGCGCGGTCACGCGCCCCGGCACGCACTCGAAGGAGAGATCGGATACGAGGGTTCGACCCCCCGCCACGAGACGCAGCCTCGCGGCGCGGATCGCGGGGCTGCCACTCCGTGTGGGGATCAGTCGACGCTGCATCGGTACCACTCTCCCATCGGTGTGGCCAGGATCAACACCGACTCGCGAGGCAGATACGCCATGTGGGACGCATTGAAGTCGAGCGTCCACCCATGGGTGAAGGAGAGGTTTCGGTCGAAGGCGAAGATGGCCTTCTCGGCGTGGTGTGCGCGGCGCCGGCCGCTTCGCCCGAGGACGAAGATCTCGCTCCCATCCGGGCGTCCCGCCGCCGCGATCGTCGGCGCGATGATCGATTCGATATCCGCTTCGTGATACGGAGCTTCGGGGTACCACCACGCCTTCGCTTCGTGGGCCGCGGGGATCGGAAGGGGTCGAGTCTCCCACTCGAAGGCGCCCTCGTTCAGCGATCCGGTGTGGACGAGGGGCGCGATGAACTGATGGAAGAGGAGGACCCTCTGGCCGCCGTCGACGACGATCGGCGTCGTGGTATTTCCGATCGTGGCCATCGTCGCGCCATCGAGGATCTCCTTGGGGATCGGCAGCGCCGCGACCTCCTCGCCGGTGACCCGCCGGGCCAGGGTGGAGCTGAAGGGAGTCGACATCTCGGTGACCACCAGACCGACCGGGGTCTCCACGATCCGGTCGGGAGAGAAGTCCAGGCGACGGGTGGCGGACGTTCCGTCCCGTCGCAACGTCACGAGGCTCGCCCCCGCGGCATCGGCCACGATGACGGAATCCGGAAAACCGATGACCCCCCGGGGCTCCTTGACCGCGCCCACCCCCTCGCGCGCGTACTCGTAGAGGTGGCTCGGAGCGAGCGTCGCGTCGGCCTCGACGACGACGCGGGCGGCGCCGAAGTGGACGAGGAGGGCGGAATCGCCGAGGGTGCGAAGATCCTCGATATCGCTCGGGATCTCGAATCCGGGGGTGACCGCTTCGCACGCTGCGGGGGTGTCGCCGGGTGTGAAGTCCTCGATCAGCGCGACGCGCGCCGCCGAGGTGTCGTTGGTGTCGCTCGGCGCGCACGCGGTGAGAAGGGCAAGGCCCACAAGGCCTGCCGTCACGATTTTGGGGGATGCCATCGGTGCCTCCATGGTGGCGGGTTCAAGGGCAACGGATCGGGGTGGAAACGGGACGATCCCGCACCACCCCGATCCGCGCTCCGGGAGCGTTCCCGGTGGATCAGAGGCCGATCAGCAGCCTGCGAATGCAGCCGGTGTATTCCGCGGCGCACTCGATCGAGGCGAGCACCCCGATGGTTCCGTCAAGGCCGTGCGAACCGTCGGCTTCGTTGATGCAGAGGAGATAGTCCTCGGTGCATCCGCCACGGGGAACCGGTGCGGCGGCGGCTTCCTGGACCGAGATCCCCGGCACCGGAATGAGCAGACCGAGAGCGAGGAGGAGTGGGGCTGCGTACTTGAGCTTCATCGTTGTCTCCTTTCGAGGAGGAATGGTGTGAGAAGGATCGATCAGAGCGATTCTTCTTCGCGACGTGTGCGCGACCGCGGCATCGCACGATTGAGAAAAGGGCATTGATTCGCGCAGAACCATGTCCGGATGGGACAGATTCGGTTGGATTTGCATCGCACTCTGCGTATCGTTTGCGAGTCGGCGGTACGGCGACGATGATCTCCCGGGCTCTCCGAGTGCTTCGAGACGCCCGCGCCGCCCCACCCGACCGAGCCTCCGTCCCCCTCCATCCCCGATCCGAGATGCCGATCCCGACCGCCCCGAAGCTCTCCTCCGCAGCGGCCATCCTGTCGCACACCCGGGTCGAACCGGCGCGGCGTGCCTTCCACCTGGTCCTCGCGGTCGGCTTCGTGGCGATCGCGGCCCAGCTCGCCGTCCCGATCCCGGGGACCCCGGTGCCGGTCACGATGCAGGATCTCGCGGTCCTCGTCGTCGGGGTGCTCCTCGGTCCGGTGGGGGGTGCGACGGCGCTCGGCGGGTACCTGGCGGTGGGCGCGCTCGGCGCGCCGGTCTTCTCGAATGGTCACGGCGGATTCGCCTGGCTCCTCGGTCCGTCGGGAGGCTATCTCCTGGCGTACCCGATGGCGGCGTGGGTGATGGGCACGATCGCCAGCCGCGCGCGGGCGACGGAGCGCGAGGGACGAAGCATGGAGGTGCGCGGCGGTGCCGCCGCCGTCCCGGGCGAGGGGACCCCGGGATCGTCGTCTCCGGCGATCCGCCGGCGCAGCGCCCTCGCTCTCCTCGGCGCGCTCGCCGCGCAGGCCGTCATCTTCGGGGGCGGGCTCGCGCAGCTCCTCCTCCTCACCTCGCAGGAGGTCGGGAGCGCGCTCGCGCTCGGCGTCTATCCATTCATCCCCGGCGTCGTGGTCAAGACGGGACTCCTGGTGGCCTTCGTCGCAACGCTCGAGCGCTTCGGCCCCTCACCGGAGTGAGCGCGGGGTGACGCGGGGGAGCGCGCCCGGGGTGACCCGCGGGGGACGGGTCACGGCGCTCCGGATCTACCCGCTGAAGGCGGCTGCGGGGATCGCGGTGGACGAGGCGCGCGTCGACACCCTCGGGCTCCAGGGGGATCGGCGGTGGATGATCGTGGATGCCGACGGGAACTTCGTGAGCCAGCGCACCCACCCCCGCATGGCGCTCGTGCGGACGCTCCGGATTGATGATGGCATCGCGGTGAGCGCGTCGTCGGGCGCCACGATCCGCCTGCACCCGCCGCCTCCCGATGCCCGCCGCACGACGCTTCGGGTCTGGTTCAGCGATCGGGACGCCCTCGACTGCGGTGACGCGGCGGCGGCGTGGGCGAGCGACCTTCTCGGGACCGCCTGCCGCGTCGTGCACGCGATCGATCCGGAGCGAGGTCTCCTCCTGACCGATGAGGGGCACCCGCGGTCCGGCTTTGCCGACGCCGCTCCCGCTCTGGTGACGAACCAGGCGTCGCTCGCCGATCTGAATCACCGACTCGACGCACCGATCGGGATGGACCGCTTCCGCCCGAACATCATCGTGGGGGGATTCGGGCCGTGGGAAGAGGACGAGTGGGGATCGCGGAGGATCGGGGAGGTGCCCACCCGCGCGCTCAAGCGCTGTCCGCGCTGCACCGCCACCCGCGTCGATCAGACGAGCGGGAGGATCTCCGGGGCGGAGCCACTCGCGACCCTCGCCACCTTCCGCCGCAACGCGCGGGGCGAGGTGGAGTTCGGGATGAATATCGCCTTCCGTGATCGGGGGACGATCCGGGTCGGCGATCCGATCGGTGGGCCGGATCGCTGATCGACTCCACCTCGAGATCTAGTGATGTGTCGCAGAAATCCTGTGGCATTCGTGCGCCGCTGCATCCACTCCGCCCGCGTTGCTCCTCCTCGAAATAGCGCTGCGATTCCTCGTCGTCGCGCCTTGGCAGAGCGGCGCATCGGCACCCTCGGTACTCACAGGATTTCTGCGACACATCACTGGCCGCATCGACGCACACCGTGCACGCCCCCCACGCTCGTCGTACCTTCCCCCGTCGACCGATTCCCGAGCTGTCGGCTTGCCTCCCGGGCCCACGCCCTCCGGAGGTGACGAGAGATCACCCTTCGTCCGGGAGGACTCGATGAACGACACGGCTGCCCCGACCGCTGCATCCCCCTCGTCCGGGACCCCCCGGCACCTCTGGATCGTGGGAGGACTCGCCCTCCTCTGGAATGGCTTCGGCGCCTTCGACTACCTCATGACGCAGACCGGGAATGAGGCGTACCTCGCGCAGTTCTCTCCCGAGCAGCTGGAGTTCTTCACCACCTTCCCCTACTGGGTGGTGAGCTTCTGGGCGCTCGCGGTGTGGGGAGCGGTGCTGGGATCGGTCCTCCTCCTCCTGAGGAAGCGCCTCGCAGCCCCCGTCTTCCTCGTCTCCTTCGTCTCGATGGTGATCACCTCGGCCCACAACTTCCTCCTCGTGAATGGAGCGGAGCTCATGGGGGCGGCGGGCGTCGTCTTCTCCGGGGTGATCTTCCTCGTCGCGCTCGGCCTCTGGCTCTACGCCCGGTCGATGGCGCGAGTCGGCGTACTCGCCTGAGGCGACGAGAACGTTCCCCCTCACTCCCGGCCGACCATGCGTCACGTCCTCCGTCGCAGCACCCTTCCGATCGTCCTCCTCATCGCCACCGCGTGTGGGGGCGAGCGGTACCCCGCGCCGCCGTCCACCGATGACGCGCCGGTCACCGACACGCTTCACGGCGTGGTCTTCGTGGATCCGTATCGGTGGCTGGAGGAGCAGGAGTCTCCCGAGACGCGGGCGTGGATCGCCGCGCAGAACGCCTACGCCGAGACGATCGTGGGAGAGACGGCGGCCCGGGCGTGGTTCCGGGACCGCATCGGAGAGCTGATCGATCGGCCGGTGGTGGGACGGGTGCGTCGGGCCGGCGATCACGAGTACTTCACGATGCGCCGTCCCGGCGAGGAGATGGAGGTCATCTACCGCCGTCCCGCACCGGACGCCGGCGCCGGTGGGGATCGACCGGAGGCCGACGAGCCCGCGATCGACGGCGAGTACGAGGTCGTGCTCGATCCGGGGGACTTCGACCCCACCTATCGAACCCCCCTCTCGATCGTCGACTTCTCCCCCGACGGGTCGGTGATGGCCTACTCGGTTCGCGAGGGCGGAGCCGACGAGATCGAGATCCGCTTCCGCGACCTCTCGACGGGGCAGGATCTCCCCGATCGACTCCCCCGTGCGCTCTACTCCGGGATCGGGTTCACCGAAGATGGCACCGGGGTCGAGTACACCCATCGTTCGCGGGTCGACGGGCCGCGCATCCGGGTGCACGCGCTCGGAACACCGGTCGAGGAGGATCGCCTGATCTGGGGCGAGGGGTTCGGTCCGACCACCTATTTCAACATGAGCGACCGATTCGGGGACGGATACCGGATCTTCACCGCGCAGCACGGGTGGGCCCGCAACGATCTCTACCTGCAGCGCGGCGAGGGTGCGATCCTTCCCCTCCTCGTCGGAGAGGAGGCCCACCTCAACACTCGCTTCCACGAGGGCCGGGTCTGGGTCCGCACCGACTGGAATGCGCCGAACTACCGACTCATGGCATTCGATCCGGCGAATCCGGACCCGGCCGGGTGGGAGACGGTGATCGCGGAAGGGCCCCACCTCCTCGAGGACTTCGCCTTCATCGACGGCCGGATCTACGTCACCTGGCTGGAGAATGTGGAGAACCGGATCGAGGGCTTCACGATGGAGGGTGTGTCGCTCGGCGAGGTGGAGGTGCCGCGCGCGAGTACGGTGAGCATCTCACCCGCCGGTCCGGGTGAAGCGAGGGTGCAGGTGTCGAGTCACCTGCAGCCCTCCGTCACCTACACCGTGGATCTGGCCTCCGGGGCGTGGGAGGAGACGGATCGCACCGAGATCGACTTCGATTCCGCCGGCCTCGTCGTCGACAAGATCTGGTTCGAGTCGACCGGGGGCGCGCGCGCGCCGGTGTACGTCGTGCGCCGGGACGATGCCCCGATGGATGGATCGAACCCGACGATCCTGACCGGCTACGGCGGCTTCAATGTGAGCATCAAGCCCGGCTTCTCGACGACCGCCGCCGCGTGGGTCGAGGCGGGCGGGATCTACGCGACCGCCACCCTCCGGGGGGGCTCCGAGTACGGCGAGCTCTGGCACCGCGGCGGGATGCTGACGAACAAGCAGCACGTCTTCGACGACTTCATCGCCGCATCGGAGCGCTTGATCGAGCTCGGCTACACCTCTCCCGAGCACCTGGGGATCAGCGGAGGGAGCAACGGCGGACTCCTCGTGGCCGGCGCGATGACCCAGCGTCCCGATCTCTACCGCGCCGTGCTCTGCACCTATCCGGACCTCGACATGGTGCGCTTCCCCGAATTCTCGGAGACCAACAATATCCCGGCGCTCCTCGAGTACGGTGACGCGCGGAACCCCGAGCACTTCGAGGCGATCCGGCGCTACTCGCCCTACCAGGCCGTCGAGGACGGCGTCGACTACCCCGCCGTGATGCTCGCCACCGGAGACCTCGATACGCGCGTCCCGCCGCTTCAGGCCCGGAAGATGACGGCGCGACTCCAGGCCGCCACGGGCTCGGATCTTCCCGTGATCCTCTGGTACGACGAGAGGGGAGGGCACGCGGCGGGGCGGGGGCGGCCGATGAGCCTCCGCATCGAGGACACGGCCCGCGAGCTGGCCTTCATGGCGGGCCGGCTCGGGTTGGAGGTCGGGGGCGAGACGCCGGGCGGGTGAGGCGGAGCCGTGGCGGGATCGGATCGCGCTGTCGCTTCGCGAAGGGGCGACATCGTTCAGCGATTTGGTGAGGCGCTCAACGAGGAGTCGTGTGGTCCAGGCAGGACGCCACCGGGTCGACCGAAGTGCGTGACGAGCCCCTGCGCCTCGAGAGGGAGGTCCGGACGCGGTGCGGCGAAGGCATCCGCGTCGGCGGAGTAATAGAGACATCCGAGTCGTGGCTGAAACGAACGGTGTCGGGCTCGAAGTGCAGTGCCGCGTTGCCGACCAGGTATCCTTCGCCCTCCCGGGTCGAGGCGAGTACGGCGAGGATCCGGCGCTGCAGTTCGGTCAGGGGCATATGCGTCTTCCGACCTCCCAGGCCTCCGGTTCCCGTAACGCATCAGGCGCTCCGCGACCCGGGGCACGTCGTTTCCCGAGAGTTCCAACTTCGGGTCGTACGACCAGAAGCACGTCGGGTGGAAACGCTGATAGGCTCGCCGCGTTTCACGGATCCGCACCATCTCCCGCGCCGTTTCGGCGTCGAGCGTGCGTCGACTCTTCCGACCGCCTCGCCGGCCGATTTCGGCGAGGTAGCTCCATACATCATCGCTCATGTTTCAACATACGCGGCTTCGGGGGTATCCATCTGACCGGCCTGAGGCCCGATGCTGCGCCACGATGCTTCGCCACGGGGCTGCGCCACGGGCGGTTCGCGGGAGCTCGCTCAAGGCGTGGCGGGCGGAGCCGGCCGCTTGAAGGCCAGCCGTCGATCGCGTGTACGAAGGGGATGGGTGGAAGGGAGGGAGACGAGGGGAATGTGCCGCCGTCCTCGGGCCAAGGAGGCACGGAAGCGGTGTACGGAAGTGGAAAATACCACCATTTTTCCACTTCGTCGGTCGTCACGGCTGCTTCGAAGTGGAATTTGAGGCGATATTCCACTTGAACGGCGAGAAAACAGCCGGATAG
>JAVVEY010000062.1:0-17097 GCA_032250675.1 Longimicrobiales bacterium
CCCCTCGACGCCGAGGCATTTGACGAGACGACTTCACGACCGGACCCCGATCGGATCAAGCGCGCTGCCATCGGCCATGTGCGTCATGAACTCAAGACGCCGATCAACGGCATTCTCGGCTATGCGGAGATGCTGATGGAGGATGTCGAGGAGAAGGACCGGGAAGCGATGGTTCCCGATCTGGAGCGGATCCGGAAGGGCGGGGCCCAGTTGCTGCAGCTCATCGATACCACGCTTGATCCGGTGAAGATCGATGAGGCCGTCAATATCGATCTCGAAGCGTACTCGAGTGAGATCCGGATCAGACTCCGCAACCCGATCAGTGCGGTGATCGGCTATGCAGAACTCCTGATCGAACACGCCGAGGAGATGGATTGCAGCACCTATGTCGATGATCTGAATCGCATTCGACGGGCTGCCTTCCGTCTTCTGGAGCTGAGCCAGGACCTGGTCGAGGTCGCCACCGCCCACGATCCCATACCGGGTTCCGCGGAGAAGCTCACGGAGGCCACACAGATGGCCGAGCACATTCTCTCCAAGGCGCCCCCCGCGATCGCGCACTCCGAAGACGGGATGGGCACGCTGCTGGTCGTGGATGACAATCCGGACAATCGTGATCTCCTCTCGAGGCAGCTGGCCCGCACGGGCTTCATCGTGGAGACCGCCGGCGATGGCGTGACGGCGCTCGATCGCTTGGCGGAGCGGAGCTTCGATCTCGTCCTGCTCGACGTGATCATGCCCGGGATCGACGGAATGGAGACGCTCCGTCGGATCAAGAAGGACGCGGAGCTGACCGATATCCCCGTGATCATGCTGAGCAGCCTGGATGACGTGGAGAGTTCACTGCGCTGTATTGAGCTCGGGGCGGACGATTTTCTGCACAAACCCTTCCATCCCACGCTGCTGCAGGCTCGGATCGGTGCTTCGCTGGAGTTGCGGCGGATGCGCACCTTTCTGAAGTCCGGTGCCGCGGAGATGGAGGAGGCGGCACGGGAGATGGTCCGTGCTTCCTTCCCCGATACGGTGGCTCAACGGGTCCGGAGAGGGGAGCGGGACATCCTGGATCACTTTGGCGAGGCGACCGTGCTCTGGTGCGACGTGGATTGCGCTGCACGGCACAGATCGCGGGATCCCGGCCTGATCGCCGCCCGCATTCAGCTTCTGCTGGGGACCATCGAGGAGGTGGCCGCGAAGGAGGGGATCGAGACGATCATCACCTCGGGCGAGGGAGTCGGGCTCGTGGGAGGTGTTCCAAACCCTGCCGAAGTCCACGCCCATGCCGCCGCGGACGCGGCGCTCTCGATCTGGCACGCGTTGGAGGACGAACGGGAGTTCGATGCTCCGCTCCGGATGGCACTGGACTCTGGAGAGGTGACCGCCGGTGTCTTCGGGAACGGTCGCAAGGAATACCGGGTCTGGGGTGAGCCCATGGATGTGGCGCGTTCATTGGGCTCGCAGGCTCGCGCGAGCACGATCCTGGTTTCGCCCAACACGCATCGCGCCCTGGACGGAGACTATCGATTCGGGAAGGGAGAGATCCAGGAGGTACCTGGGCGGGGCTCGATGAAGACGTGGGTTCTTGAGGGGACAGGCTGAACTGGCGCGGATCGGCACACGGATTTCCCTGCCGCGCGGTCGCTCGCCACTCGCCACTCGCCACTCTCAACTCCCGGTCAGCGACTCGATCTTGTTCAGAAGCCGTTTCAGGTCGACGGGCTTGGTGTCGAAGTCGTCACAGCCAGCGGCCAACGCCTTCTCCTGGTCTCCCTGCATCGCGTGGGCCGTCAGTGCGATGACGGGAATTCCCGACGTTTTCTGATCGTCCTTGAGCGTGCGGGTTGCGGTCCAGCCGTCAACGACCGGCAGGCTCATATCCATGAGGATGATGTCGAAGCTCCCGGTACGGGCCTGCTCGATACCCTCTTGGCCGTCAACCGCGATCGTCACATCGTACCCTCGCTTGATGAGGCGACGCGAGAGCATGTCGCGGTTCATTTCATCGTCTTCAACGAGCAAGATCCTGTTCACCGTTGTACCTCCGAATCATGAGGGTCTGTCCGAGCGTCGAGCGCTCGATCGGTTGGGTCCGGGCGGTCGAGTCGTCATGGTGTCGGAGACATCATGACGACTCGACGGGGAGGCGAAGCGAGAAGGTCGAGCCCTCGCCCGGAACGCTCGCCGCCGTCACGTCTCCTCCGAGCATCTGACTGAATCTCCGGGTGATGGCGAGCCCCAGTCCCGTGCCTCCAAAGCGCCGTGTCGTGGAGGCTTCGGCTTGCGCAAACGCCTCGAAGATCTTTTCCAGCTGGTCGGGGGTCATTCCGATTCCGGTGTCGCGCACGTGGAAGGTGATCCACTCCCCGTCCTCCTCGTGCGTGGGGCTCACCGTCAGTGTAATGGTACCGTGATCGGTGAACTTGCCGGCGTTGGAGAGGAGATTGAGCAGCATCTGCCGAACCTTGGTGAGGTCCGAGTGCATCACTCCCGGCGATTCTGGACACTCGATCACGAGGGTGTTTCCCTGCGCGTCGACGAGGGGCCGAATCGTGGTGGAAACCGCATCGACCACTTCCTGTACGGCGAAGCGTTCCAGGTAGACTTCGGTCTTTCCCGCCTCGACCTTCGAGAGGTCCAGGACATCATTGATGAGTGCGAGGAGGTGACGGCCCGACGATACGATCTTTTCGAGGTCGCGGATGTAGTGCTCGTCTCCGTGGTCTTCGGCTTCCTCGATGAGCATCTCCGAGTATCCGAGGATCGCGTTGAGCGGTGTCCGAAGTTCATGGCTCATGTTTGCGAGGAAGCTGCTCTTGGCCTGATTGGCTGCCTGAGCCTCCTCCTGGGCCCTCAGGAGCTCGGTGATGTCGTGGTAGAGGCCCATGATGCCCACCTGTTCACCATCGACGGTGACCGGCACACCGGCGAACTCCACATCGACGAGCGTGTTGTCACGGCGGGCCCGCTTCCCGATGCCCCGGATGACCGTGCCTCGCAACGTCTCCTCGGTATAGGCCGACGCTTCATCGAGTGACTCAGGGGTATTCACGAGACGATCGAGGTTCTTTCCCAGGACCTCCTCTTCCTTCCACCCGAAGAGTGCCTCAAAGGCGGGATTGCAGGCGGTGACATCGAAGTCGAGATCCATCGTGACGATTGCCACGGGATTGTTCTTCACCAGGTCTTCGAAGTACTGCTGCCGATGACGTCCTTCGGTGAAGAGGCGTGCGTTTTCGACCGCGATGGCGGCCTGAGTTGCGAAGAGCTTCAGCAGTCCCAGATCCTCGGCGCCGAATGCCCTGTCCGGTTCCGAATGAACCAGGGCCAGAACTCCCACCAGACGGCTCCCGATCATGAGTGGCGCCGCCATGACCGTCTGAACGCTCCCGTCGGTATACGTCTCGGCTCGCCCCACCCACTCCAGGTAGTTGGGGATGACGAGCGACTCCATCGTCTCGGCAACGCGTCCCATGGCGCCCTCGCCCCTGGCCATCGTCGTGCCGACGGCGTCCGAGCCCATCTGGTGGCTCGCTGCGATCCGCAGTTCGCCTGTTTCCTGGTTGTGGATGGCGAGCTCGCCGCCTGTCACGTCCAGGAGGTCGGCTGCTCGTACCAGCAGATCCTGCAGCACGACGGAGAGTTCGAGTTCGCCCGCCATGTCGGCGAGGGTGTCCAGGAGAGCCTGCTGCTCCAGGGCCCGACGGTGTTCGGCTGTAAAGAGGTGAGCGTTCTCGATCGCCACCGCAGCTTGCGGAGCGAAGAGGTCGAGGAGCCTCAGGTCTTCGCCGTCGAAGGCGTGGCCCGGGTCCGCATGAACGGCGGCGATGACTCCGACGAGTCGGGAACCGATCATGAGCGGAGCAGCCACGACCGACTGGACGGTATCCTGTGTGTACTGCTCGGACCTGCCTGCCCACTCCTGGTAGTCCGGGATGACCAGAGGCTCCTTCGTCCGGGCGACGTGCCCCATGGCTCCCTCACCGATTGCCATGCGTGTTCCGACCGCGTTCGCTCCCATCTCGTGTCCCGCCACAATGACGAGCTCCTCGCGCTCCTCGTCGAAGATCGCGAGCTCGCCCCCGGTGACTCCCAGAAGCCTGACGGCCCGTTGGAGCAGCGCCTCGAGCAGCTTCTCGAGCTTCAATTCCCCCGAGAGGTCACGCATGGTATCCATCAGGGCCGTCTGTTCTTCGGCCCGTCGGCGCTCCTGTTCGATCAGCCGGACCCGCCCGATGGCGAGACTGGCCTGCCGGGCCGCGGCGGTGAGGATCTCCAGGTCCTCGCGGTGGAAGGCGTCCTCTTCGGCCCCCTCCACGACGATCACACCGATGACCTCGTCGTCGACGATCAGGGGAAGGTCGAGCTCTGAACCATTCGCGGCAGCCAGGACATGACCCGCTTCCGCTTTGACCCGGGGGGTGTAGTGAACCTCCTTGTCCTTCAGAGGCCGTTCGCTGAGTCCCTCTCCGGCGCGGATCCGGTAGCCGTCGTGGGTGCCATCCCACCCGACACTCGCCTGCATGACGCGGTCGCCCGTCTTCAGATCGAGGAGAAAGACGCCCACGAAATCGTAACCCAGATCGCGATCATGCAGACCGTCCACGACGGACTGGCACACCTCGCGTTCGTCCCGGGCGGCCGCAATCCCCGTGCTCAGTCGCAGGAGCGCGGAGCGCCGGCGTGCCTCCGAAGCGTGCGCGTGCGTCACGGCTCGGACATCCTGCGTGGAAGCCGGACCGTGAAGATCGAACCCACATTCACCTCCGAGTCCACGAAGATCTCTCCTCCCATGAGACGCGCGAAGCTCTGGCTGATCACGAGTCCGAGCCCCGTACCGCCGAAGCGGCGCGTGGTCGAGGCGTCGGCCTGACTGAAGGCCTCGAAGATCCGGCCGAGCTGCTCGTCGGTCATCCCGATTCCGGAGTCCTCCACCGCGATCTCGACCCAGTTTCCGACCTCCGACTCCTCCACCCGCGTGGTCACCTTGATTGTGCCTGCGGAGGTGAACTTGCTGGCATTGGAGAGGAGGTTCAGCAGGATCTGGCGGGTCTTGATCAGATCGGCATACATCGGACCGACGGCCCGAACCCCCGCGAGCACGAGTTCGTTCGCATTCTTCTGCAGAAGAGGCTGGACGGTCGCGGCGACCTCCGCCACGACCTGTTCCAGGTCGAACTCCTCCGGACTGATCTCCATCTTGCCGGCCTCGACCTTCGAGAGGTCGAGGATGTCGTTGATCAGCGCCAGGAGGTGCCTGCCCGCCGTATGGATCTTCCCCAGATCCGGGACGAACTCTTCCTGGCCGAGCTCTTCAGCCTCTTCGGTGAGCATCTCGGAGTATCCGATGATGGCGTTGAGGGGGGTCCGGAGCTCGTGGCTCATGTTCGCGAGGAAGCGGCTCTTGGCCTGGTTGGCCTCTTCGGCTTCCCGACGTGCGTCGAGCAACTCGCTGACGTCGTGGTAGAGCGCGAGCACTCCAGCCCGATTGTCGCCGATATCCACGCTGCAGGCGGCCAATTCCACATGGATGAAGCTGCCGTCCTTCCGGCGCCGACGCCCTCGAGCGTGCAAAGTCTGGCCCGAGAGCGCGGACTCGGTGTATTCGACCGCCTCTTCCATCGTTTCGGCGGTATTGATCAGGTCATCCAGCTGGCGCCCGACCCCTTCGTCGGGGGTCCATCCGAAGAGACGTTCGAAGGCCGGATTGAGGCTGACGATGTCACCCTGGAGATCCAGCACCACGATCGCGACGGGACTGTTCTGGACGAGTGTTTCGAAGAATCGACGCTGTCGCTGAGCCTCGGTGTAGAGGCGCGCGTTCTCGATCGCGACAGCGGCCTGGGGAGCGAACATGTCCAGGAGTCGCAGGTCTCTCTCGCCGAAGGTACGGTCTGCGTCGGTGTGCACGGAAGCGAGCGTGCCCACCAGTCGGGAACCGACGACGAGCGGGACGACCATGACTCCCCGTGCCGTGGTATCGGCGTACTTCTCCGAGGCACCCGACCAGGCGAGGTAGTCCTCGATGATGAGCGCCTCCATCGTTTCGGCGACCTCGCCCATGGCACCTTCGCCCAGCTTCATGCGCGTCCCCGTTGAATCTGAACCGATCTTGTGGCTCGCCACGATCTCCAGTTCGCGCCGCTCATCGTCGTAGATGGCGAGCTCGCCGCCGGTCACACCCAGGAGGGTCACCGCGCGCTCGACGACCGACTGGAGAAGGTCCGAGAGCTCGAGCTGCTGCGAGAGATCCTGCATCGTGTCCATGAGCGCTTTCTGCTCCTGATAGCGCTGCTTTTCGAGGCTGAAGAGCCGTGCGTTCTCGATCGCGATCGCAGCCTGAGGGGCGAAGAGATTCAGGAGTCGAGTATCTTCCGGACCGAAGGTTCGCTGGGGTTCGGTGTGGACGGCGGCCAGCGTTCCAACCAGCCGATGTCCGATCAGGAGGGGAACGACGGCGACACCCCGGGCTGTCGTGTCGGAGTATTTCTCCGAAGCGCCCGACCACTCCAGATAGTCCGGAATCGTGAGGGGCGCGTGGGTCTTGGCGACCTGTCCCATGGCGCCTTCACCGGGCTTCATCCGGGTCCCGGTGGAGTCCGATCCGATGTTGTGGCTCGCGACGATCTCCAGTTCCTCGAGTTCTTCGTCGTAGATCGCCAGCTCACCACCGGTCACGTCCAGGAGCTTCACTGCGCGCTCCACCACTCGCTTCAGAAGGGTGGCGAGCTCGAGCTCGCCCTGGAGGTCCTGCAGTGTCTCGAGGAGTGCACGCTGCTCCTCCATGCGTCTCCTCTCGGCACTGAAGAGTCGGGCGCGTCCGATCGCGATCCCCGCCTGCTGCGCAGCAGCGGTCAGGATTAGGAAGTCTCCTTCACGGAAGGCGTTGGCCTGGTCGCTCTCCACCACCAGAACGCCCACGACCTCGTCGTTCACGAAGATCGGAAGATCGACCTCGGAACCGTCGACGGCCCCGGATACGTATCGCTCTTCCTGCGTCGGGGCGGGCGAGTAGTGCGGCACACCATCCAGGATCGGCCGCTCGCTCAATCCCTTGCCCGGCGGGATACGCAATCCTTCGTGCGTGCCCTCCCATCCGACGCTGGCCTGCAGGACCCGGTCGCCGGTGTCGGGGTCGATCAGGAACACCCCCACGAAGTCGTACCCGATGGCGGGATCCCTCAGACCCTCCACGACGCTCACGCAGACCTCGTGCTCGTCGCGGGCCGCTGCGATGCTGGTGCTGAGCCGCAGAAGGGCTGCCTGTCGATGGGCCTCGGGAGAGGCGTCGGTCCCGGGTTCGAGTGGATGGGAGATCGAAGACCTCATGCCGTGACGTCTTCCGTAAGCTCGCCCGTCTCGATCGCCTTCCGGAGCCCCAGAAGAATCTCCTGACGAAGGTCCGTACCCTTGGCCAGGATGCGCTCGACGCCACCGTTCAGTCGGGCCCGATCCTCGTCGGTCAGATCCTTGGCGGTAATCACGACGACCGGGATTTCGCGGACCTCGGGGCGTCTCTGCAGCTCTTCGAGGAACCCGAAGCCGTCGACTTCGGGCATGATCAGATCGAGGAGGATGAGCGAGGGCCGGTCCTGATGCACGCGCTCCAGCCCGATCCGTCCGTTCTCGGCCTCGGTCACGGTGCACCCGACCCCCTCGAGGGTGCGCCGGATGATGCTCCGGGTGTCGGGATCGTCTTCCACGATGAGCACGCGGGTGTCGGCATCGGCGAAGTGATGAATGACCTCGAGGAGGCGTTCCTTCCTGACCGGTTTGGTCAGGTAACCGGCGGCACCGAGTGCCATCCCCATCGGCTTCTCGTCCAGAATGCTCAGCATGATGACCGGGATTTCCGCCGTGGTTCGGTGCGCTTTCAGCTCCGACAAGACCGCCCACCCGTCCATCCCCGGCATGAGAACGTCGAGGGTGATGGCTGCGGGATGGAGCTCACGGGCCATGCGAGATCCCGTGTCGCCATCGGAGGCCGTGGCGACACGGTAGCCCTCGCGCTCGAGGTAACGCCGCACGAGATCGCGCGCATCTTCGTCATCATCGATGACGAGAACCAGTGGACCGTCGCCGCCTCCCACCTCCCCACTCCCGGTCCTGGTCTCGCCGACTCGTCGGGGTAGCCGAATCGTGAAGGTCGACCCAAGACCCTCCTCGCTCTCCACAGTCACGTCGCCGCCCATCATCCGGCAGAACTTGCGGGTGATCGTCAGTCCCAGACCGGTACCGCCGAAACGCCGCGTCGTACTCGCTTCGGCCTGGGTGAACGCCTCGAAGAGTCGATCGACCTGTTCCGGAGTCATCCCGATGCCATCATCCCGCACCTTGAAGAAGAGGACGGAGTCATCGGAATCGGGATCGACCCCGACGTGCAGACGGATCGTGCCCTCGTGCGTGAACTTGCCGGCATTGCTGAGGAGGTTCAGGAGCGACTGCCGGACCCGGGTGACGTCCACATGGATCGACCCGACCGCGTCATCGAGGATGACTTCCAGCCGGTTGTCATTCTTGTCGATCAACGGCTTGACCGTGGTCGTGACCTCCTCGATCAGCACGCCGACCTCGATTTCCTCCAGGAAGAGTTCCATCCTTCCAGCCTCGATCTTGGAGAGGTCGAGGACATCGTTGATCAGATTGAGGAGGTGTTTTCCGGCGGCGTGGATTTTCTCGATGTCGGGGAGGTAGGAGTCGTTTCCGTCTTCCTCTGCCTCTTCGGCCAGCATCTCCGAGTAGCCGAGGACGGCGTTGAGCGGCGTCCGGAGTTCGTGGCTCATATTGGCCAGGAACTGCGACTTCGAGTGGTTCGCTTCCTCTGCCGCGCGCCGGGTTTCCATGAGTTCGGTGATGTCGTGATACAGCGCCATCATCCCGACCTGCTCTCCCTCGACTTCGACGTTGACTGCGAGGATTTCCACGTCGACCAGCGTGCCGTCCTTGCGGCATCGCTGGGCCAGGGCGTGTGTCACTCCGTGGCGGGCCTTGCGTGTGTATTCCCGAGCTTCTGACTGCATCTCCTCCGAGGTGATCAGGCTGTCCAGGTTCTTCCCGATCACCTCGTCGCCTTCGTAGCCGTACAACCGCGTGAACGCGGGGTTGGTGCTGACGATATTCTCCTCCATGTCCAGTGCCACGATCGCGACGGGCGAGTTCTGCATGATCGATTCGAAGTACTTCTTTTGACGGCGGGATTCCTGGAAGAGCCTCGCGTTGTGGATGGCGATTGCCGCCTGCTGTCCGAAGAGATCCAGGAGGGTCAGGTCCTCCGCCGTGAAGTGCCGCGCGGGATCTTCGTGCCAGACGTTCATGGCGCCGACCGGACGGTTTCCCATGAGGAGTGGTGCGATGACGACGGCGCGCGCGTCGATCTCGGCGTACTGGTCTGAGCGTCCCACCCACTCCTGATAGTCGTCGATGATCATCATCTCGCGGGTCTTCGCGACGTGACCCATGGCTCCTTCGCCATACGCCAGCCGAGATCCCCGGGAATCCGTACTCATGCCGAAATTGCTGACCACGGTCATGGTGCGTGTCGAGTCATCGAAGGTCGAGAGCTCGCCGCCCGTCGCGTTGAGCAGTTTCACGGCGCGAGCCAGCACCGCGTCGAGGAGATCCCGGGGGTCCAGCTGGGCAGAGAGGTCTGCGATGGTATCGAGGAGCGCCTCCCTCTCGTCCGCTCGAGCTCGTTCTTCTTCGAGGAGTCGTGCACGTGCGATGGCGATCCCCGTCTGGTTGCAGGCAGCCTGCAGGATCTGGAAATCGTCTTCATTGAAGGCGTCCTGGCGCGAGCTCTCGACCGTGAGAACACCGAGCACCTCGTCCCCGGCTTTCAGCGGGACATCGACTTCGGAACCGTTCCCCAGGGTGGCTACGTATGCGGGCTCGTCCGCGACCCGGGGGCTGTAGTGCAGTCGCCCATCCTTCAGGACCCGCTCGTTCAGGCCGGTCCCCGGTGGAAGTCTCCAGCCCGGGCGCGCGTCGGGCCAGCCGAAGCCCACCTGCAATACGCGGTCGCCCGTGTCTGCGTCGATCAGGAAGATGCCGAGGAAGTCGTACCCCAACGCCTCGTCTCGCAGCCCGTCCGCCACGATCTGGCACACCTCGGCCTCGTCGTGAGCCATCGAGATCTCGTGGCTGAGCCGGATGACGGCGGCTTGCCGTCGGATCAGGGAATCGTTGTCTTCCTTGGCGTTATCGGCTGAGTCCGGTGTGCGCATCGACGACTCCTGCGAGGGGTGCCAGGGAAGCCGGAAGGCCCGGATTCCCAAGCTGCACGGGCGCAATCTCTGGCGTGAGGTTGCTTTCGGCAAGCGGGTCGAGTCCGGATTGAAAGAACTCTTTCTTGATGTCGACAGCGGAAGGGACTCTGGACATCTTCTCTTTCTGACCGGCGAAGAGGCGGTTGGCGAGGCGTTCAGGAGGTGTCCTGACCGCGTACCCTCAACCACGGGAGTTCGAGATGAGTGAAGCCCGCCCCCCGCTGCCTCCCTTCGATGAGGCGACCGCGAAGCAGAAGGTCCGCGCCGCCGAGGATGCGTGGAATGGCCGTGACCCGGAGAAGGTGAGTCTCGCCTATACGGTGGACACCCGCTGGCGCAATCGCTCCGAGTTTCTGCACGGACGCGACGAGGTCCGCGCCTTCCTCGAACGCAAGTGGGCGCACGAGCTCGATTACCGGCTCATCAAGGAGCTGTGGGCGTATGGCGGCGATCGCATCGCGGTGCGCTTCGCCTATGAGTGGCGCGACGACTCGGGGCAGTGGTATCGCGCCTACGGCAACGAGAATTGGGAATTCGACGAGCACGGACTGATGCGGGTGCGGCACGCCAGCATCAACGACCTCCCGATCGCCGAGGCCGACCGCAAGTATCACTGGCCCGCCGGCCCGCGCCCGGCGGATCATCCCGGTCTCTCGGATCTGGGACTCTGATCGGGGTCACTCGTTCCCGAGTGGATCGCCCAGATCGACGCCCTCCGACAACGGGTGGAGTCGGCGCAGCCACGGGCGTCGGCGCGATTCTTGACGCCATTATACGGTATACCATATATATGGTACTCATGTCGGCGATTTGAATTCACACGCCGTGACATCGACACCATGCGACTCATCCACCACGCCCCGAGCCGATGAAGAAGGTGACCTTCACCCTGGACGCGTCCACCGTCGCATACCTTGGTCGCACCGCCGCGCGGCTGGGGATTCCGAAGAGTCAGGTCGTCCGTGAGGCGATCCGGGTCTACGGCGAGCAGGCCGCGCGGCTCTCCTCCGCCGAGCGCGATCGGATGCTCGAGGCCTTCGACGAGGTCACGTCGGGGATTCCGGATCGACCCCGGTCCGGGGTGGAGGCCGAACTCGACGAGCTTCGCACGGCGCGGCGCGCAGGCGGGCGGGGGGCCGGCGTTTCGGCGCGGCCGGCTGGAGAGGATGACGGCGGGTGATCGTTCTCGACACCTCGGTTCTGATCGAGGGCATCGGCGCGGGCGGACGGATGCGAGGCGAATTCCGTACCGCAATTGCAGGAGGTGAGCGGCTCGTGCTCCCCGCGCTGGTCCTCTTTGAATGGCTCAGGGGTCCGCGCGTGCCCGAGGAGCTGGCTGCCCAGGAGGCGCTCTTTCCGACGGACCAGGCGCTCGACTTCAGCGCGGACGAAGCTCGGATCGCCGCACACCTCTACCGCGAGCTGCCCCACCCCCGGGGTCGTGAGATCGATCTGGCGATCGCGGCCTCGGCGCTCGTCTGGCGGTGCCCGCTCTGGACCCTGAATGTGGCGGACTTCGAGGATATTCCGGGGTTGCACCTGGTGCGCTGAAGCGGAGCGGGGGGGGCGATCCGATTCCTCGTCGCCCCGTGTGGGGAGAACGCCTACACGCCTTCGCTCGACTCCCCGGACACTCCGGCGCACCCTCTTCTCCGATATTCAGATACGGATATCCGAAATACGATTCGGTCTCCGGACTGCCTTGCGAGGAGATGGAGATGACCCGCCTGTTCACCGCCGCCGCCGCCCTTCTTCTCACGATCCTCATCGTCGTGGGCTTCACGGACTCGGATCCGGTGGGGTGGAAGCTCGCTCCCGATCCGTCGATCGTGAACTTCGATCGCGCCGACGCGGAGCGCGTCACGCAGGCGCTCGTCGCGCCGCCCTTCCTCCCGGAGCATGACCAGGTGGCCACCACGCCGCCGCGCGTCGTACAGATCCGCATGGAGATTGTCGAGCGGGAGGTCGAGATCGCGCCCGGTGTCTTCGTCTGGCAGATGGCCTTCGACAATCATGTGCCCGGCCCGGTGCCGGTGGTCTTCCAGTGGGACTGGGTGGAGTTGACGCTCGTCAACGGAACGGACAAGGCGATCGATTTCCGCCGTGGGGGGTCGGGCAATCAGATGGCCCACAACATTGATTTCCACGCGGCCGCGGGGGCGATGGGCGGCGGAGACCTGACGACGGTCGCGCCCGGACAGGAGGTCGAAGTGACGTGGCGCGCCACGAAGGCGGGCTTCTTCGTCTACCACTGCGCCCCGGGGGGCGAGATGGTTCCCTACCACGTCACGACGGGAGGGAATGGGGCGCTCCTCGTCCTGCCGCGCGAGGGGCTCCGCGACGGCTACGGGCACCCGGTCCGCTACGATCGCGCCTTCTACTTCGGCGAACAGGACTACTACGTGCCGATGAATGACGACGGGACGTCGAAGCGCTTCGACGGCTTCATCGAGCAGATGGGTCCGATGCTCGAGGTGATGAGGGGGCTCACCCCCACCCACATCGCCTTCAACGGGAAGTACGGCGCCCTCACCGAGGACATCCGGTTGGAGGCCGAGGTCGGCGAGACGGTGCTCCTCCTGCACTCGCAGGCCAACAACTCGTCCGCGCCGCACCTGATCGGGGGACACGGCGACTGGGTCTGGCCGTACGGGAAGTTCAACAATCGTCCGATGGAGGGGCTGGAGTCGTGGGATGTGGTGCCCGGCGGCACCGCGGCCGCCGTCTACACCTTCACGCAGGGCGGCACCTACGCCTACCTGAACCACAACCTGATCAAGGCCTTCCTCTACGACGCCAAGGCTCTGATCCATGTGGAGGGAGAGCTGGACGATCAGATGATGGAGCAGACGCGGGCCCCGGAGAGCGCCGGCGTCCGCTGACGGAGTGCGGAGCCGGCGCCCTCAGCCGGGGCCCTCAGCCGGCGCGCGACTCCCCGGACCTCACGACGCGATCTTCTTCCGGATTCGGGTGAGGTACTCCTCCATCCGGAAAGGCTTGCGGATCACGATTTCCCCCTGCGCCTGCACGATTGCGTCGAGTTCGGGGACCGTCGCGTCTCCGGTGACGAAGAGGAAGCGCTCCACCAGCTCCGGATGGGCGTTGCGGACCTCGAGGTAGAGGTCGATCCCGCTCTCCCCCGGCATCCGCACATCCGAGACAATCAGATCGACGGCCTCCTTCGCGAGGGCTCGCCGGGCTTCGGCCACACTCGAAGCTTCCACCACGCGCAGGCCGATGCGGGCCAGGAGCCGGGCCTGGAGCTTGAGGAGGTGTGGCTCGTCCTCGACGACGAGCACGGTGAAGGGGTCCGAGGTGTCGCCGGGCGGGGGATCGGGTTGTACGGTGGCGCCGGCGGGTCCGTCCTCTACCGTCGCCGGACCGGGTTCTGCCGTCACCGATGGCGCCGTGGCGGATTCCGTCGCGTCGGAGGGATCCATCCTGACTTCCGCTACATCCCGAACCGCCTCCGTGTCGGCGGGCGGAAGGCGGATCAGAAAACGCGCGCCTCCCGCCTCGGCGTCCGATGCGTGGATCTCCCCTCCGGCAGCGGTTACGAACTGGTGCACGAGCGAGAGCCCGAGCCCCGTGCCCTCGCCCACCGGCTTCGTGGTGTGGAAGGGTTCGAAGATGCGGTCGGGTTGACTGAGGCCGGGCCCGGTGTCGATGAATTCGAGCTCGACCCACCCTTCCGCGCGATCGAAGGTGCCCGAGATCGTGAGCGAGCCGCGTCCCTGCGGGCGCATCGCGTCGAGGGCGTTGTTGATCAGATGGAGGAAGACGGCATGGAGGAGCTGTGAATCGACCCTGACCGAAACCCCCGGCACCCCCTCAACCACGAGTTCGAGGCCCGCCTGCTGGAAGGCATACTCACGCAGTCCCACGACGGCGTCGATCGTCTCTCGAAGCGAGACCGCGCTGATTGGCCCCTCCGGGTGGCGGGCGACCTGGACGAGACTCTCCACGAGTGATCGTGCGCGCGATGCCTCCTTCAGGATCGGAGCGAGGAGCGCCCGGGCCTCTTCCGGATCGGGCGGTGGATCTGAGGCGAGGCGCTCGTCGAGGAGCTCGGCGTAGCCGAGGACCGAGGTCAGCGGGTTGTTGATCTCGTGCGCGAAACCTGCCGACATCCGCCCGACCGCGCCGAGCGTCTCGACCGCGATCAATTCACCCTGCGCCTCCTCGACGTCGGCCAGCGCCCGGGTGAGCTGGGCCTCACGCTGCTGAAGCCCCTCGGCCATCCGGTTGAAGCGCTCGGCCATGACCCGGAACTCGTGGTCGCCCCGGGTGGGGACCCGTGCGTCGAGCGAGCCCGTCGCGATCCGCTCCGTTACTTCCGCGAGTGCGGTGAGGGGGCGCGCCACGCGGCGGTTGAGTTCCCACGCTGCCAGCATCGAGAGGAGGACGAGCCCCGCCGCCAGCAGAAGTGCGCTTCGGAGGAGCGTCGCCTGGAGTGCTTCCTGATTCCGCTGGAGTTCATCGAGCGCCGCGATCCGGATCGCGAAGAAGCCCTCCATCCCCTCCAGGAACTCGCCGGCGAGCCGGGCCATCACGAGGAGCGCTCCATCCGCTTGCTCCTCGACGTCACGCGCGAAGAGATCCGCCGCCTGGATCGCCTGCACCTCGAAGCGCTGATGCGCTTCGCGCACCTCCGCCAGTCGGATCCGCTCCTCCGGAGTGAGCGTCCCGAAGAGGTATCGCCGGAGTTCGTTGTGCACGACGGTCCCACTTGCCAGGAAGGCCTCGCGTTCCTCGTCATGGGCGGCCGTGGGGAAGGCGACTGCCACCGCGAGCTGCTGAAGGACGGCGCGGGTGATCCGGTCGGAGGCGCGCTCGTCTTCGACGAAGTTGTGGGTGGCTTCGAGGGAGCGCGTGTGCGCCGACACACTCAGCCAGAGGAGGAGCCCGATTCCGACGACCCCGACCAGCGAGAGCGCACCGAGGGTGGAGCGTATGCGCCGACGCAGGGACCCTCCGCCGCTGATCATTCCACCTCGTCCAGACTGCGGAGAACGAAGCCCCCGCCACGCAGGTCACCGAGCGAATCGAAGGCGACGGATCCCGAGAGGCCCGTGAAGCGGGGGCGCTCGCGTCCGAGCGAGAGCAGATACTCCCGGATCTCCTCACTCGTGCGCGCGCCCTCGCGGATCGCGTCGAGGAGGATCCGCACGGCATCCCGAACGAGCACCTCCCCTCCCGAGCCCTCGAGGCCGGTCCGTGACCGGAGCCGGTCGAGGTAGGCCGCAACCTCGGGTCGGGTGGGGTCGACGAAGTCCGAGTAGTAGACGCCCTTCCAGTGGGATCGAGGGTACTGCAGGGTGAGCGCGCGGGCGACCGCATCCCCGGCGTAGATCGGTGTGTCGGGCCACCGCTCGCGGATCGACGGGAGGAAGAGCGCGAGCGGCTCGGGGCGTCCGAGCCAGAGGATCACCTCGGGGGCGGACGCCGCCAGCGCCTCGATCCCGCGCTGGACATCCTGCGCGGTCACCGCGCCCTCGAGGTGAGGGAGATCGACCACGACCGGATAGCGCTCCGGATCGAGTGCCGCGCGCGCGGCGACGCGAAGGCCTCGTCCGTAGTCGTCGTTCACATAGAAGAGCGCGGTGCGAGCACCGTCCGGGAAGGCGTCCATGAGCCGCTCGACGAGGAAGGGGCCCTGCATCGCGTCGGAAGGGACGATCCGGAACGACCACGGACCGACCTCGGAGTAGGCGGGCGCGGTGCTCGTCGGGGCGATCTGGATGATCTCGCGGGCATTGTAGATCTGTGCCGTGAGGATACTCGCGGCGCTGTTCGCGTGGCCGACGACCGCGACGAGTCCCGGGTGGGAGACGATCTCTTCGGCCACCGCGAGCGCCGGCTCCGCACGGTTCGAACTCTCCACGACGAAGAGGGTGTCGAAGGGGGGCAGCCCGCCGGCTTCCTCTGCCTCCGCGATGGCGAGCCGCGCGGCGTCGTGGTATGGGATGGCGCCCGCGAAGGCGATCAGGGGAGGCTCGGACGGCTCACCGCAACCACCCCCGGCGACGAGGGCCGCCGCGGCGATGACAGACGGGAGAGTCGGCCGGTAGAACGTCATGGAAGATCCGTTCGGCTGTGGGGGATGCCCGTGAATCGTAGATCCCCCGAGGTCGATCGGCCAGTTTTTCGGGTCGCGTCGGGCCCGGTTGTGGGGGGTCGTGGGTGTGGGGGTCGGCACGGTGCGGAGGCTCCCGCGCGTTACCGCAGGGCCGTTGATGCGGGGCCGTCGGTGTGGGGGCGCTTCCGGTGTGTCGCCTCAGGGAATCGTTCCGGCCGGGGCGGTCCCGGGGGGACGATCGTCGGGCGACGTTACTGCGGTAACGGGGGAGACGGGCCGCTCGCCGGGGTGCCGGGGTCGAGGGTGCGGGTTCCGGGTCCGGGGCGGTCCCGGGGCGGGCTGTTTCCGGGGTGGACGAATCTCGTCTCGGGTGATTCTCGCTGCGGCCGACGTGCGGTCGGGTCCATGCCCACTTCGGCTATTTTCGGTCCGGTCCCTCCCCGTTCTCCTTCCGGCCCCTGCCTCTTTCCATCCCGGCCGTCGCTCGTTCCAGGCGTCCCCGCCCCTCGTCCTGGAAATCTGTCCCATCCAGCCATGGACGGATTTTGGGTGGGGGGATGTGGGGAAGGCCGATACCGCCTCCGAGCCGCGCCGCGGTCCGGTCTCCTGCGGCCTCTGGCGCGCGTGGCGGAGGCGGGCCACGTCGGGTGACCTCCGAGGGCCGCCATCGCGCTCTCGCGGCGTCGAGCGAGGTCGCGAAATCCCCGATTATATTTCATGCATCTCGTTGGTGCAGTGTGACTTGGACGGATGGAGGGG
>JAVVEY010000194.1:0-2867 GCA_032250675.1 Longimicrobiales bacterium
CATCGGGAGGGTCAGAGGGTGAGACGGAGCGAGAGGCTCGCGAAGCTCGCCTCATCCGACCACCCGAACTCCACCCCCACCTGCGTGACGAGGAAGGTGCGGGTCACACTTCCGAAGAAGAGCGTCTCGGTGTCGCTGTCATTGTTCTCCGAGACGGTGATCGAGCTCGTCGGCCCGCTTCCGTTGGCGACCACCTCCCAGTCGGTGGTGTGCCGCTCCCACCCGGCTCCCCCGAGGAAGCCGAACCCCGCGATCTCCTTGCCCACGACGAGGCGCACCGAGGTGGCGTCCACATCGGCATCGAGGCTTCCCCCCTCCCCACGGAGCTCCGTCGAGGCGCCGATCCGTCGGGCCACCGAGACCGAGGCCCCGGGGAGGGTGAACGACTCGCGCAGGAGCCCGATTCGTGCGCCGAAGCCGAAGGCGGTCGAGGCGTCGTCGAATTCGTCATTCGCATTCAGCCGGATCGTCGAGACGTCGGCGAAGAGGTCGACGGCGAGAAGCCCACCCACGGTGGGCGCGATCGAGAAGCCGTCGTGGAGTCCCACCGCGCCCGAGACGGCGAAGACGGGGGGTGTGACGGTCTCGTCCTCGCCGCTACCCCAGCGGTCGGGCGTATCGAGATCGAAGTTGCCGAAGCCGAGCCGCCCGGAGAAGGCGATGCGCGGGGTGGAGCTGAAGCGCCGCCCGAGCACGGACGCGCTCCCCGGCACCGCCGATGCCCCGCCGTGGATCACCGCCAGGCTCGCCGCCAGGTCATTCACCGATCGTGTACCTGCGAGGCAGCGAGAGACCGCGACGGGATCGGGCGAGAACCCACAGAGAGACGCGGCATTCTGTGCGGAGAGGGGACGCACCCCGGCGACCCCGACGAGGAGAGGGAGCGTCGCGAGCGCGACGACGACCGATCGGGTGTCAGTCCGCATAGCGCACCCCCGGCTCGCGTCCCCGGCTCGCCTCGATTCGTCCGAGCACCCAGGGCTCCACCCCGGCAGCGGCAAGCGAGGCGAGCACCCCGTCAACCTCGTCACTCGAAACGACAGCGATCATCCCGACCCCCATGTTGAAGACACGATACATCTCGTCCCGCTCGACTCCGCCCTCGCGCTGCAGTACCTCGAAGAGGGGCCCGGGGCTCCACGAGGAGCGCTCGACCACGGCATCCACCCCTCCGGGGAGGATCCGCGGGAGATTGCCGGGGAGTCCGCCGCCGGTATTGTGCACGAGCCCCCGCACCCGCCCCGCCTCGACGAGCGGGAGGAGCGGATCGAGGTAGCTCCGGTGCACATCGAGGAGGACGTCGCCCACGCTCCGGTCGAGCTCCGGGAAGGGGTCATCCACCCCGAGGTCCATCGTCTCGAAGACGATGCGGCGCGCGAGGGTGTAGCCGTTGGTGTGCAGTCCCGAGGAGCGCAACCCGATCAGGACGTCGCCCGCCTCGATCGACGAGCCGTCGAGGACTCCGCTCCGGGGCACGACCCCCACGATGAACCCGGCCAGATCGTACTCGTCGGCCGCGTAGAAGTCGGGCATCTGCGCGGTCTCGCCTCCGAGGAGCGCGCATCGATTCTCACGGCAGGCGAGTGCGACGCCGGTGACGACCTCGGTCACCACCCTCTCGTCCATCGTCCCCGTGGCGAGATAGTCGAGGAAGAAGATCGGCCGCGCGCCCTGCACCAGGATATCGTTCACGCAGTGGTTCACGAGGTCCTGCCCCACCGTATCGTGGCGTCCGGCGAGGAAGGCGACCTTGAGCTTCGTCCCGACCCCGTCGGCGCTGGAGACGAGGACGGGAGATGCGACGTCACCGGGCACCGCGTAGAGACCTCCGAAGGCGCCGAGTTCGGAGAGTGTGTGCTCGTCGCGCGTCGACGCGACGAGCTCCGCGAGGCGGGACTTGGCGCGGTCCGCGGCGTCGAGGTCTACCCCGGCAGCCCGGTAGCTCTCGCTCATGCCCCCTCCCGCGTGCCCGGGGTGAGGACGTGCTCGAAGGCGGTGAGCCGCTTGAATTCGGCCACGCGCGCCTCGACCTCGCCCACGCCGAGGGTGCGGAAGCGGTCGACGCTGAAGTCCTCGACGGCGAAGGATCCGGTGGCCGACCCGTAGATCACCGCCCGGCGCAGCACCTCGGGATCGTCGAAATCCTGCACCCCCGCAGCCGCGATCGCCCCGAGAAACCCACCGGCGAAGGCGTCGCCCGCCCCGGTGGGGTCGAAGACGCGCTCGAGGGGGTAGCCCGGCGCGAAGAAGATCAGATCCCGCGAGTAGAGCACGGCTCCGTGCTCGCCCTTCTTGACGACGACATGGCGCGGACCGTGATCCATGATCCAGCGCGCGGCGTCGAGGAGGCTCGGGGTGTCGGCGAATTCGCGCGCCTCGGAATCGTTCACGAGGAGGATGTCCACATGCTTCAGGAGCTCGAGGAGCTCGCTCCGCTTGCTCTCGATCCAGAAGTTCATCGTGTCGGCCGCGACGAGGCGCGGCGTGTCGACCTGCTCGAGGACGTCGAGCTGCAGGACGGGGTCGATATTGCCCAGAAATACGATCGGCGCGTCGCGGAAGTGCTCGGGGATCCGCGGGTGGAAGTCGGCGAAGACGCCGAGGCGTGTTTCGAGGGTATCGCGCGAGTTGAGATCGTAGTGGTAGCGTCCCGCCCAGAAGAAGCTCTCCCCTGCGGCGCGCTCCACCCCGCCGAGATCGACCCCCCGCTCGCGGAGGAAGTCGAGCTTCTCGACCGGGTAGTCGTCGCCGATCACCCCGACGACGCGCACCGGCGCGAAGAGGCTCGCGGCGGCCGCGAAGAAGTTCGCCGAACCGCCGAGCACGCGATCCGCGCGTCCAAAGGGGGTTTCGACCGAATCGAGGGC
>JAVVEY010000063.1:0-16755 GCA_032250675.1 Longimicrobiales bacterium
CCGTCAGCGTCGTCTTCCCGTGGTCCACATGACCGATCGTTCCGACATTCACATGCGGCTTCGTACGCTCGAATTTCGCCTTGCCCATCGTCGACTTCCTGAGAGGTGTAGGTGTGTCCCCACCGGCGGGGATGTCTTCCTTGTCGTTGCTGCGTCCCGGATCTCCGCCTCCGGGTGGGGCCAAAGCTCCGACCGGGACTTGAACCCGGGACCTCGTCCTTACCAAGGACGCGCTCTACCGCTGAGCTATCGGAGCGCTTCTGTCACCGGGTCGTTTGCCGCCGACCCAAGCGGGAGACGGGACTCGAACCCGCGACCCTCAGCTTGGAAGGCTGATGCTCTAGCCAACTGAGCTACTCCCGCAATGTCGTGCAGTGCCGGCTCTCGCCGACTCTGCGAATGGTGGGAGAAGGATTCGAACCTTCGAAGGCATGAGCCAGCAGATTTACAGTCTGCCCCGTTTGGCCACTTCGGTATCCCACCCAAACGGCACCCCTCCGGGGGGCGCGCTTCCCACACCGAGCACGCCCATCCGAATCCCGGACAAACGACGAAGCCCCCTCAAGGTGCGAGGTGGCTTCTCGGAGTGAGCCTCGAAAGGTAAGTGTGCTCCCGTAGGCCATCAACCCCCTCTCGTCGGGGTCGTCTCTCTCCCTCCGCGCCCCTCGAGATCCACCCCGTCGGCGGCGCCCGATCCACGCTCCGGGGTCGTCGCCCGAGAGCCGACGGTGGGATTCGAACCCACGACCTGCCGCTTACAAGGCGGCTGCTCTGGCCAGCTGAGCTACGTCGGCGTGAAATGCGAGGTGGGAAGATAGTGAAGCGCGAGGCGGAGAACAGCGCCTCCCTCCTCACACCCCGATGCGCGACTCACGGTCCCGCGTCACCCCCCGACGCTCCAGCGGGTGCCTCGGGGCGTGTCCTCGAGGACGATCCCACGCTCGACGATCTCGTCGCGGATCGCGTCGGCGCGCGACCACTCCTTCGCTTCGCGGGCGGCGGCGCGTTCGGCGAGCTTCTCCTCGACCCAGGCCGCGAGGTCACCATCGGCCGCGGTCTCGTGTCGCGCGAGAGGGAGGAGAGCGAAGACATCGTCGATGCGGTGAAGCGCGTGGAGCGCCGCGTCCCGGGCCTCGGGTGTGATCCCCGCGTCGTCCACCGCGTCGAGCGCGGCGTTCACACCGCTGACGAAGACGAAGAGCGCCGAGAGCGCCTCGGAGGAGTTGAGATCGTCATCGAGGGCGGCTTCGAAGTCAGCGAGCGCGGTGCCGGCGAGCGCGGGAAGGTCCGCGTCGACGGCTTCGGTCGTGGTCTCGATCCCGATCAGTCGCCGCTCGAAGGTCACGAGCCGCTGCACCGCCCGGGCCGAGGCGTCGAGCCCGCCGAGGGTGAAGTTGAGCTCGGTGCGGTAGTGCGCGGAGAGGAGGAGGTGGCGGATCGAGGAGGGGCGGTAGCCCTTCTCGACCAGCTCCTCGATCGTCCAGGTGTTGCCGAGCGACTTCGACATCTTCTGCCCCTCGACGCGCAGATGTCGGGTGTGGAGCCAGAAGCGCGCGAAGGGCTCGCCGGTGGCCCCCTCGGACTGCGCGATCTCATTCTCGTGGTGCGGGAAGAGGAGATCCTCGCCGCCGAGGTGCACATCGAGGGTGGGACCGAGTTCGTGAATCGAGAGGACCGAGCACTCGAGGTGCCACCCCGGACGTCCTTCACCCCAGGGAGAATCCCAGACCGCCCCCACCGCGCGATCCTCTTCGCGCGCCGCCTTCCAGAGGACGAAGTCTCGCACGTCGTCCTTCTCGTACTCGTCGGCATCGATCCGGCTGCGGCCGGTCTCGCCGTCCGCCCGGTTGCCCGAGAGACGGCCGTAGCGCTCGAAGGCGTCGATCCGGAAGTAGACCGAGCCGTCGTCGGCCGCGTACGCGAGTCCCTCCGCCTCGAGACGCTCGATCCACTCGACCATCGCGTCGACGTGGTCGGTGGCGCGCGGCATCGAGGTGAAGTCGCGAATCCCGAGGCGATGAAGGTCGTCGGTGAAGGCAGCCCCGAAGGGTTCGGTGAACTCCCGCAGGCTCACCCCCGCGTCCCGGGCGCCCCGGATCGTCTTGTCGTCGACATCGGTCAGATTCACGACAAAGCGCGGGGTCCACCCCTTCCATGCGAGATATCGGTGGAGGAGATCGTAGACGGTGAAGGTCCGGAAATTCCCGATGTGGGCTCGGGCGTAGATCGTCGGACCGCAGGCATAGACCCGGACCTCGTCGCCGTGAAGTGGGGCGAAGACCTCGTGCGTACGCGAGAGCGAGTTGTAGAGCTTCAGCGGCATCGGGTTCAGGGGATGAAGCGGGAGAGCGGGACGCGGGGACTCGGTCCGAGAGGGTGTGGGTCGACCTCACCCTCGGGGCAGAATCCGCAATTCGACGACGACCCAGCGCGGATCGGCGCGCTCGAAGATCAGGAGAAAAGTGTAGTCGGTGTGAGCCCCCGTGTCTCGGTCGCGGGCTCGCCACCGGAACTCGGCGAACCCCGAGGCGTCGTCCACGCCCATCGGTTCGACGCGCTGGATCTCGAGCTCCACATCGGTCACGTGGTCGAGGAGGAACTCCATCGCCACCACCGCCTGCTCGGCTCTCACCCCGCTGCGGGTCTGCCCATTCAGGGTGAACCGCAGACTCGGGGCGAGGAGGCCGCGCAACTCGCTCTTCTCGCCCGACGCGACGGCGCCGACGAAGCGCTCCGCGGCGATGTTGAGCGCGACCGGTGTCGGGAGGGTCCGCGCATCCCCGCCCTGCCCCACCGCCGATCCCGGGAGGAGCGCGAGGAGACCGATGGCGATGAAGCCCCGGCGTCGGGTGCGCGCGCTCACGATCGGGCCTCCGTCGTCCCGTGGATCGCCGCCTGGAAGGCCCGGGCTGCGGATCGGGGAGACTCGGCGCGCGTGACCGGTCGGCCCACCACGAGGTGCGACGCACCCGCCGCGATCGCCGAGCGCGGGGTGCTCACGCGCGCCTGGTCGTCGTTCCCTCCGCTGTCGAGGCGGATCCCCGGCGTGACGATCAGCGCCTCCGTACCGAGCGCCTTCCGGAGCGCGCGCGCCTCGTGACCCGACGCCACGACCCCCGAAAGACCCGTCGCGCGCGCGATCTCGGCGAGCCGGATCACCTCGCCGTCGAGCGTGTCGAGGGGACGCCCCCACACCTCACTCACCTCGGCTGCGTCGAGCGAGGTGAGGAGCGTCACACCGAGAAGCTTCATCTCGTCGCCCGCCGCCTCCCGCGCGGCCTCCATCATCGGGCGTCCCCCCGAGGTGTGCACGGTAAGGAACTCCACCTCGAGCGCGCGAGCCGCCTCGACCGCGCGCGCCACCGTGGTGGGGATATCGTGGAGCTTGAGGTCGAGAAAGACGCGCTTGCCGCGACCGTGCAGCGCGCGCACCATGCCCGGACCTTCGCGGGTGTAGAGCTCGAGCCCGACCTTGTAGACCTCGACGGCATCGTCGATCTCGTCGACGAGCGCGAGCGCCTCGCGCTGGGAGGGGAGGTCGAGCGCCACGATGAGTCGATTCATGCAGTGAGGCTTCCGCCGAGGGCGAGACGAAGGGGATCGAAGGCCGCGGCCACGCGCTCGGCGGCGCGAGGAGCGGCGAATGATGCCGTACCCACCTGCACGAGAGAGGCTCCCGCATTGAAGTACTGACACGCATCCCCGGGGGTGAACACACCCCCGACGCCGACGAGCGGGAGATCGACGGCGGCGCGCGCGGCGGCGACCGCCTCCACCCCCACGGGACGCAGCGCGGGCCCGCTCACCCCGCCCCTCCCCGCCCCGAGCGCCGGGGCCCCCCGGGTCGTGTAGATGCGCCCCGGGAGGGTGTTGACGAGGGTGAGCGCGTCGGCGCCCGCCTCGGCCGCGGCGCGCGCCGTCTCCCCGATCCCGGGGTCGTTCGGCGCGAGCTTGGCGAAGAGCGGGCGGGCCGTACGGAGGCGTACCGCGGCGAGCACCCGGGCGAGCGCCGCGCGGTCGAGCGCGAAGGGGGCGCCCCCCCGCTGCGCGTCGTTCGGGCAGGAGAGGTTGATCTCGAAGGCCGCGATCCCCTCGAGCGGCTCGAGTCGCTCGACCACATCGGCGTACTCCTCCTCGGTGTGCCCGGCCACGCTCACGATGATCCGCGTGGACGACGCGAAGCGTTCGATGATCCGCGGCAGCACCTCGGCGAAGGCGCGCTCGACCCCCGGGTTGGCGAGCCCGATCGAGTTGAGCATCCCGGCCGGGAACTCGGTGACGCGCGGGGCGGGATTGCCGCGGCGGGGCGCGGCGGTGATCGACTTGGTCACGAAGCCCCCGAGGCGGGAGAGGTCGATCAGATCCGCCACCTCCTCGCCGAATCCGCAGGTGCCGGCCGCCAGGAGCACGGGCGATGCGAACTCCAGCGTCGTCGTCGTCCCGGTCGTCATCGCCTGACGCGCAGAGTCCGGGCCGACGGGAGGCTCCGTCCGGTCGCGGCGCTCCCCCCGACTCGAGAGGATGAGGCACGCGGCATCACCGGTCGTTCCCCCCGGGCGGATACCGTTCGAAGAACTCCCGGACCGCCGCCGCCAGAGCCGCCGCCGCCTTCTCCTGGAAGTCGTCCGAGTCGAGCACCCGCTCTTCGGCGGGGTGGCTGATGAAGCCGAGTTCGATGAGCACCGAGGGCATGATCGAATTCGTGATGACCGCGAGGGGGCCCTGCTTCACGCCCCGGTCGGGTCCGGGGTGAATCTCTCTCAGCTTCCCCTGCACGACCGCCGCCAGGTCGGCCGACCAGTGCTGGTGATCGAAGTTGCGGAGTTCGTTCAGGATGAACCCGAGTTCGGGGTCGGCCGAGAGGTCCCGTCCCTGGCCGATCCCGATCTGTGCCGCGGAGTTCTCGAGCTCGGCCACCCGACGCTCGTCCTCGGTGCGCGCCTCCGAGAGGAAGTACGTCTCGAATCCCCGCACCGCGCGATCCCCCACCGCATTGGTGTGGATCGAGAGGAAGACGCCGGGACGGTCGCCCTTGATCGAGGTCGCGATCGGACCCCGACGCCAGAGGGGAACGAGGTGGTCGTCCTCGCGGGTGAGATGCACCTCGAACCCTTCGGAGCGGAGACGCTCGGCGAGACGCGCCCCGACCTCGAGAGCGACGTCCTTCTCGCGGACGCCGGCGGGACCGATCGAGCCCGGATCTCCTCCGCCGTGACCCGGGTCGATGATCACCACCGGCGTGACGTCGCGCGGAGTCGGCGTGGCGACCGGGTCGGGGGCGGGGATCCCCACCTCCGAGGGTCCTTCGACGCTGCCCCACGCATCGGGATCGAGGATCAGCGCGCGCCACGCCGACCCGTCGGCGCGCACCAGATCGGGCGCGCGGTCGGGGAGGACGTCGATGAAGAGCTGAACCGGGAGGTGGACACTCCCCGCGGACTCGACGGGGGCGACGGTGAGGTGCACCGGCTGCCCGTCGATCATCACCGCGGGGCGGCGGGGCTCGACCCCGATGACGTGGTCCCCCCAGGCGAGGCGCCAGATCGCGCCATCCCGCGTCCCCTCGATCCCCACGACACGAAGGTCGGCCAGGCGGAGCATCGCCGAGCCCTCGGGACGAACGATGCGGACCTCGTGTCGAGCTCCGGTGGCGTCATCCATCCAGACGAAGGTCTCCGTAGAGAGCTGTGCCCTCGCCGGACGGGGCCCGTGCAGCGCGGCCAGAGCCACCACGACGGCGACGGCGACGCGCCCGAGCCGACCGAACCGACACGGCGGAGTCACTCGCTGCGCGCGACCTTCCGGTGTCGTCATCGGTAGCGGTCCATCGCGCGCTGAGCTTCGCGATCGATCGTCTGCCGCTTCAGCTTCTCGCGCTTGTCGTGAAGCTTGCGTCCGCGCGCGAGCGCGAGGGTGACCTTGGCGAGCCCCCGGGTGAAGTGGATATCGAGGGGCACCAGGGTGAGTCCCCGCTCCTCGACCTTCCCGATGAGCTTCCCGATCTCGCCGCGGTGGAGGAGGAGCTTGCGCGGCCGGACGGGATCCTCGTTGTACCGGTTCGCCTGCGCCCACGGTGAGATGTGGAGGGAATAGAGCCACACCTCTCCCCTCTCGACGCGCGCGAAGGCGTCGGTGAAGGAGACATTTCCGTCGCGCAGCGACTTGACCTCCGGACCGCGCAGGACGATCCCCGCCTCCCACGTGTCGAGGATCTCGAACTCGTGTCGCGCCTTTCGGTTGGTCGCCACGACCTTGCGGCCACCTTCGGACATCTCGAAGCCTCAGCAGGGAGAGGAGGGCGAGGGGTTCACGCGAACTCCCCTGGAAGGGCGAAGGGGGGGTGCGGCCTCATGACGGCGTTGGAGTCCCTCGCCGATGCCACGGCATCGCCTTTGGAACTCCGCCTTGCCTGAGACTCGCAAGCCCCCTTCGCGGGGACTGCCGTACGTCTTCAACACCCTTCCAGGCGTTGGCGTCGTTGTACCCATGTCCACGCGACCTCGCCTCCGAGGATGAAGCTGATCGAAGTGTAGTGAATCCAGAAGAAGAGCACCGCGAGCGAGATGAGATTCCCGTAGGGTGTGCGGAAGTCCGCGACCGACGAGACGTACCACCCGAACCCGCTCTTGAGGATCTCGTGCAGGACCGCCGTCAAGGTCGCGGCGACGATCGCGATGCGCCACTCCACCCGGACCCCGGCGAGGTAGCGGTAGATCGCGGTGAGGAGCACCCAGATCGAGAGGAAAGTCACGATCCGGGCCACACCCGACGCAATCCAGATCTCGGCGTCCCCACCGAGCCCCGCCGCACCGATCCCCAGGTCTCGTACCGCGAAGACGCCCGCGGTGATCCCGATGTTGCCCAGCAGAAGCACGACGCCGATCGCGATCACCTGTACATCCCACACCTTCCCGCGCACGATCCCGTGGCAATCCTCGATCTCGAAGACCTGGACGAGCACGGTTCGCACCGTGCCCGCGAGTCGCGAGCTGAACCAGATGAGGAGGGCGCCCCCGAGGAGGGTCAGCCCGGCCCGGTCGTCGAGGATCGGGGCGATGCTCTCTCGCAGGATCGCGCGGAGGTTGACGTCCCCACCGAGCGTCGGTACCCACGCGATGATCTGTTCGATCAGCGCCGTCGTCGGATCGGGACGGAGGTAGGAGGCTGCCACGATCCCGCCCACCCCCGCGAGGAGGAGGAGGAGGGGGAGGACGGCGACGAGTACGGCGAAGGAGATCGAATTCGCCATGAAGAAGATCTGATCGCGCTCCGCCTTCTCGAGGACCGCCCGCGCGAAGTCGAGGGCGCCGGCGACCCTCCCGTGCCCTGCACTCACACGGCGACGCTCACGAGTCGTCGTCTGCGTCCTCGTCCTCGTCCCCGGCCCCGGCCTCGACCGTCGAGCGCGCGGCTTCGACACCGGCCCGGTAGGCCTTCTTGGAGGTCGCGAGCTTCTGCTCCAGCTCGTCGCGCGCCTCGCGCGCGGCTTCGCGTCCGGCGTCGACCGCGCCCTTCACGCGATCGACGCGCTCATTCACCCCGAGGCGCGCAGCGTCAAGCCGCGCCTCGAGCTCGTTCGAGGCGGCGCGAAGCCGGTCTTCGGCGTCGTCCTTGAGCTTTCCTGCGCGCTCCCGGAGCTGCGCCTGCGTCTCTTCTCCCGACTGGGGGGCCAGGAGGAGCGCGACGCCGGCGCCGACGAGTGCGCCCAGTACGAAGGCGCCCAGTCCGCCACCGGAGTCCCGCTCGATGATGATCGTCGGAGTGTCGTCGTGGTCCCGCATCGTCCCTTCCTCGGTTGATGATGTCCGGCAGATCGTGTGCGACGGTGCCCGCCCGCGCGGCACCCTCCACCCGGGATTCATTCCCCCCGGGCCGGGGGCGATTCTCGCACCTGAAAGATAGATGATTTCACCCGGGCTCGCCCGTGCGGAGGGCGGGATCGGCGGGGGGGATCTCCGGAGGTACGAAGGAATCCCGGCCGAGCAGCCCCCAGGTGAACCTCTTACCCGCCTCCACCCCCGGCTGGTCCAGGGGATCGACGTCGTAGAGCGCTCCGGCGAGGACGGTGGCGACCTCGAGCATCATGAAGAGCTCCCCGAGCGCGCCGGCGTCGATCCGCCCCACCTCGAGGGTCGCCGAGGGGCGTCCGGAGAGCCGCAGCGCCTCGGTGGTGGCCCGGCGTTCGGCGTCGAGGAGTCGGCCGAGCGTGACCCCCCGGAAACACGCCAGCTCGGCGGGAGCGCCGGGGGGAACGGGGACCTCGACGTCGGCGTCGGGGTCGGCGGCCACGAAGAGGATGACCTTGTCGTCCGGTCCTTCCATGAAGAGCTGCACCTGCGCGTGCTGATCGACGGCACCGAGGGCGGGGAGGGGGGTCGGTCCGCGCCCCTCCTTGCCGAGCGACTCCGCCCAGAGCTGCTGGAACCAGAGGGCGAGAGAACGGAGGCGGTCGCTGTACGGCATGAGCACATGAATCGGGCGACCGTGATCGACGTGAAGGGTGTGGAGGAGGGTCGCGAAGAGCCCCGCCGGGTTTCCGCGGAGGTCGTCGGCGAGCGCGCGGGTGCGCATCCGCGCCGCTCCGGCGAGGAGCGCGTCGAGGTCCGCCCCGATCGCCGCCGCCGGCACCAGCCCGACCGCGCTCAGCACGCTGAATCGCCCCCCGAGATTCGCGGGGATCGGGAGTGTGGCGATCCCCTCCCGCTCCGCCATCGCTCGAAGCACGCCCCCCTTCGGATCGGTCGTGAAGAGGAGTCTCCGGCGTACGGTCTCCGGATCGAGCGCCTCCTCGAGCCACCCGCGCACGCACAGATGGAGCGCCATCGTCTCCGCCGTCGAACCCGATTTGCTGACCACATTGACCGCGGTGCGCGCAGGGTCGAGGTCGGCGAGCAGTCCCGCCACGGAATCGGGATCGGGGTTGTCGAGCAGATGGAGGCGCGGACGACCCGCGCGCACCCGCGCCGAGACATTCCATCGGACGCCCCCGAGGGCGTCGCGCAGCACGACGGCGCCGAGCGCCGATCCACCGATCCCGACGATCAGGAGATCGTCGACCTCGTCGAGCCAGGGCTCGACGGTCCGCCTCACCGAATCCGCGAGGCCGGGCGTGTCGGGCAGGTCGAGAAAGCCGAGCCTCCCCTCCTCACGCCAGGCGCGGAGGGTGGCGAGGGCACGTCGGAAGTCGTCGGCGATCTCGTGGTGAAGGACGTCGGGCGGAATCCCGACGCCTTCGAGGCGCTCCGTGGTGAGGTTCGCGTAGTCGAGGACGAGTGGCATCGGTGGGGTGAGGGCTCGGGGGTGGGATCGACGGATCGGAGGACGCGAGGACGGGTCACCGCACCGCGTCACCCCGATCCGGTGTCGTCGGGAGGGAAATCGATCGCGAGCCCGTCGTACCCCGCCGCGACCCCCTCGGGGAGGTCCGCTTCGAGCTCGGCATGCAGCACACGGTGCGTGAGGTGGACGAGGAAGGTACGACGTGCACCGAGCGTGCGCGCGGTCTCGATCGCTTCCTCGATATTGAAGTGTGTGGGGTGCGGGCTCCCCCACCAGAGCGCGTTGATGACGAGGGTGTCGATCCCGCGCAGCACCTCGAGCGCAGCATCCGGCACCGACTTTCCGTCGGTCAGATAGCCGAGCGTTCCGGCCCGGAAGCCGAAGCTCGTCACGGGACCGTGCGGGAGAGCGACGGGGATGATCTCCTGGCCCAGAATCCGGACGGGGCGTCCCGCCGAGAGTTCGTGGAGGACGATCTTCGGCTTGCTCGTCCCCGGGGGAGGCTGGACACGGTCGTCGAAGATGTAGGAAAAGCGCGCCTCGACATCCTCGCGGTGGATATCGGCCACCCACGCATCGAGTGAACGAGCCTCCCGCTGAGTGACGATTCTCAGGTCATCGAGACCGTGCAGATGGTCGGCGTGCGTGTGCGTGATCCACACCGCATCGATCGACGCGATCCCCTCGCGGAGGAGGTGGAGGCGGAGTTCGGGAGGGGCATCGATGAGGAGTCGGCCCTCGGGGAGGTCGAGGAGGGCAGCACTCCGGTCACGTCGATCGCGCGGATCCTCGGAGGTGCACACCCGGCAGTCGCATCCGACCACCGGAACACCGAAGGAAGTGCCGGTTCCGAGGAGCGTCAGCCTCACAGCTTCTCGACACGCATCGTGTTGGTGGAGCCCGAGGTGTGGAAGGGGTAGCCAGCCGTGACGACGACGGATTCACCCGGCTCCCCGATCCCGCTCTCGATCACCCGACGACGCCCGAATTCGGTGAGCGCCTCGTAGTTGAGCTCTTCGTGCTCGGCCAGCCAGGGGCGCACACCCCACACCGCCGAGAGCTGGCAGACGGTTCGGGGATCGGTGGTGACGGCGAAGATCGGGATATTCGGACGGTAGCTCGAGAGGAGCCGAGCCGAAAATCCGCTGCGGGTGATGACGATCATCGCCGGCGCGTCGAGTTGTCGCGAAGCGGCCACCGTCGCCGAGGCCACCGCGTGCTCGCGCGCCGTAGCCCCCCTCCGTCCCACCCCGGTCACCGCGGCATCGTAGCGGGGGCCCTGATCGAGCGCTCCACTCCCCTCGAGCTCGGTCGCGATCCGCACCATCGCCTGGAGCGCCTGCACCGGCCAGGCGCCGACCGCGGTCTCGCCGGAGAGCATCACGGCGTCGGTCCCGTCAAGGATCGCATTGGCCACATCGGACGCCTCGGCACGCGTCGGACGCGGAGACTCGATCATCGACTCGAGCATCTGCGTCGCCGTGATCACCGGCCGCGCGTAGTAGTTCGAGAGCTGGATGATCCGCTTCTGCGCCATCGGAACGCGCTCGAAGGGGAGCTCGACGCCGAGATCCCCCCGCGCCACCATGACGGCGTCGGTGACCTGGAGCACCTCCTCGATGGCCTCGAGCGCCTGCGCCTTCTCGATCTTGGCCACCACGAGCGCGCGCCCGTCGACACGCTCCTTGAGGTCGGCCACATCGGCGGCGCGCCTCACGAAGGAGAGCGAGATGTACTCGACCTCCATCTCCAGAGCGAAGTCGAGGTCGGAGAGGTCCTTCTCGGTGAGCGAGGGGGTCCGCACCTCGGCCGCCGGGATATTGATCCCCTTGCGGCTCTTGAGGAGCCCACCCTTGACGACCTCGGTGGTCACGCGGTGTCCCTCGGCGGAGATGGCGCGCAATTCGAGGAGTCCGTCATCGAGCATGATCGGATCGCCGGGCTGCACATCTTCGGCGAGGTACTCGTAGGTCATCGGGATCTCCTCCCCCCGGGCATGCCCGACCGGGCTCAGGACGAGCCGCTGACCCACCTCGAGTTCCACCGCCTCGGGGAGTTCGCCCACGCGAATCTTCGGCCCCGCGAGGTCGACGAGGATCGGGACGCTCCTCCCCTCCTCCCGACCGGCGGCGCGCACCCGCTCGATCGCGGTGCGATGCCCGTCGCGCGACCCATGCGACATATTGATGCGCGCCATCGTCATCCCCTCGCGGACGAGTTGACGGATGGTGTCGGGCGCGGATGAGGCGGGACCGAGTGTGCAGACGACCTTGGTGCGAGTCATGGAGGGGGACGGCCGTGGAGGGAGAGACGAATGCCGTGACACCTCTGGAAGGTCGACGGAGAGACCAGACGGGGCAAGCTGTCCTCCGCGAAGCGACCGCCGGGGGAACTCATGGGGCCTCCGACGGGTATATCCGATGCTCATCGCTGCCTTCCGGCCGCCCTCCCGGGGTCGCCCGCGACGGTCTTCTCCGCTCAGGAGATCACCCTTCGGGCCTCACCCCCGCCCGGCGGCGCGACCTTCGCACCGTTCTCTCGGGCGGTGCCCCCGAAGCATACATACCCGACCGAATGACCTTCGAGTACATCGACTCTCCAGAGGGACTGGCACGGTTTGAAGCCGCGCTCGACGACGCCCCCTCCATCGCCCTCGACCTCGAGGCGGCCGGCTTCCATCGCTACTCCGACCGCGTCTGCCTCGTCCAGGTGACATTCCCGGATGCCGGCAACTGGATCCTCGACCCCCTCGCCCTCGATCTCGGACCGGTGCTCCGCCCCGCCCTCGAGGATCCGATGCTGCCGATCCTGATGCACGGCGCGGATTTCGACCTGCGACTCCTCCGCCGCGATCTCGGGATTTCGCTGCGCGGGCTCGTGGACACCCAGATCGTCGCCACCCTCCTCGGGGAGCCCGGCATCGGACTCGCCGCACTCCTCGAGAAGTACGCGGGGATCAAACTCGCCAAGAAGTACCAGCGCGCGGACTGGGCTCGCCGTCCCCTCGATCCGGAGATGCTCGAGTATGCGGCGAATGACACGGCATCGCTGCACGCGCTCACGCGCACGCTCGTCGTCAAACTCGAGCAGAGCGGACGGGGAGCCTGGGCGAGTGAGGAGTTTCGGACTCTCGAGGCGATCGCGCCGCCGGAAGAGGGCGAGGTGGACCCCGCGACGCGGGTTCGCGGCGCCCGTGATCTCTCCCCTCGGGAACTCGAACGCCTTCGTACGGGCTGGGAGTGGAGAGACGAGATCGCACGACGCGACGATCGGGCGCCCTTCCGCGTCACGACCGATCAGGTCCTCCTCGATCTGGCGGTCCAACCGCCCCGATCCATCGAGGATCTGGCCGAACGCAAGGGGATGAACCCGAGACTCGCGCGTGGCGAGGGGGAACGACTCCTCGCCGCGCTCGCGCGCGCCGACGCAATCGAGGAGTCCGAGCTCAGAGGCTTCCCGAAGCCGGCCTCACGCGGACGTGGGCGTCCGACGCCCGAGATCGAGGATCTCACGAATCGTCTCAAGGAAGTGCGGAATCGGCACGCCGAATCGCTCGGATTGGATCGGGGTGCACTGCTTCCGAATGCGGTCCTGACCGAGATCGCCTTCGAGAAGCCCGAAGAACTCGCCGATCTCGATCGGATCGACGGAATCAAGCAGTGGCAGATCGAGGTGGTCGGGAGAGATCTCCTGACCGTCGTGAATTGAACTACGGGCCCCGCCCGAGGAGACCTCATGGCGTCTGAAATGCTGCAACGCGACGACCTTTCCGTATATGTCGTTGCGGGTGTACCCCGGAGCTTCCGGAAGAAGCTCCAGAAGTTCGTTGATCAGGAGAGCAAGACCGAGGGAGGGGCGATGCTCCTCGACGAGGGAATGTCCGACTGGGTGGTTGCGCGGCTCCGTGGCGAAAAGCGGCGCAGCCACGAACAGACGCCGACCTCCTCCGCGCTCTGGCGGGCGTATCGGGCCCTCTCCGCGGCGCGGTATCACACGCACGACGAGGAGCTTCAGAAGACGGTGAAGCGGCTCCGTGACGAGATCGAGAAGCTCTGGATGGACACGAGCCCGCTCTACGAGGCGGCCGCAGCCGAGGACGGCGAGGAGTCAGCCGCCTGAGGGCAACTCAGGCTGCGGATTCCTCCTTCTTCTTGCAGTCGATGCAGTACCGCGCGTGCGGGAGTGCGTCGAGACGGTCGAAGCCGAGCTTCGCTCCACAGGTGTGGCACGATCCGAAGTTCTTCGGGTCGTCGTAGAGCCGCCGCAGAGCCTCCTCCAGACGGTAGAGGTAGCGCCCTTCCTTCGTTGCGAAGAGCGCCGCCTTCTCGCGCTCCATCGCCTCCGTTCCCTGGTCGGCCATATGATCGGTGTAGGCGGCGAGATTCGAATCCCCCGATTCACGGTCCGCCTTCGCCATCTCGTCGAAGAGTCCGAGGGCACGAAGCGCCTTGGCGCGCTCCTGGAGGAGGCGCTTCTCTATGTGTTCGAGCTCCTTCTTCTTCACCGTACTTCCTCCTGCAAACCGAACGCGTACCGAACTACAGAGATGAGAATCTAGCCGGAGGAGGCGAGCGCGTCCATCGGGTGCGCACGCGGTGACACGCCGTGTCACCGCACCGTTATCTTCCGGAATTCACCCCTGAAGATTCGTATGAAACCCCGGGAGAGTCACGTGACCGACCCCTTCGAGTGCCGCCGCTGCAGCGGCCCGCTCAAGATGGAAAAACCCCCCTTCCGCAACGAAGTGGGCGAACGCGTCCTGGCCGAGATCTGCCAGGACTGCTGGAAGGAGTGGCTCGAGCATCAGACCCTCCTCATCAACCACTACGGACTCGACCCGAGAGACCGCAAGGCGAGGGAGTTCCTCTATCAGCAGGTCGAGACGGTGCTGCTCGGTGATGGAGAGGGCGCCGATATCGACACCTCGCAGGAGGGGTCGATCGAGTGGTGAGCCGCGGGGGATCACCCCGCGGAGGTCGTCCCGCGAGCGCCATCCCGCGAGGGTCAGCCCGCGAGCACCTCACGCACATGCCCGAGCGCCCACTCGAGGTCCGTCTTCTCGATCACGAGCGGCGGCGCGAACCGGATCACCTGATGGTGCGTCTCCTTCGCCAGGATCCCGCGTGCCTGAAGTGCTTCGCAGAAGGGGCGCGCCGGGCCTGATTCGACCTTGATCTCCACCCCGATCATGAGTCCCTTCCCCCGCACCTCCTTCACGTGCGGTGAGTCGATCCCCCGCAGTTCGGCGCGAAACCACTCCCCGAGTTCATCCGAACGTTCGACCAGCTTCTCGTCGAGGATCACATCGAGCGAGGCGAGCCCGACCGCCGCGCCGAGCGGGTTGCCTCCGAAGGTCGAGCCGTGGTCCCCCGGGTGGAAGACATCCATGAACTCCGAATCGGCGATCGCGGCGGAGACGGGGTAGACCCCCCCACCAAGCGCCTTGCCCACGATGAGCACATCCGGCTTCACCTCCTCCCAGTCGCAGCAGAAGAGACGGCCGGTACGGCCGAGCCCCGTCTGGATCTCGTCGGCCATGAAGGCGATCCGCTGCTCGGTGCAGAGGCGCCGCGTGCGCGCGAGATAGCCGTCGGGCGGCACGATGACGCCCCCCTCCCCCTGGATCGGTTCGACGAGGAAGCCCACCGTGTTGGGGGTGATCGCCGCCTCGAAGGCCGCGGCGTCACCGTACGGCACGAGCTTGAAGCCCGGGGTGAAGGGACCGAATCCCTCCTTGTACTGATCCTCGTCACTGAACCCGACGATCGTCGTGGTCCGTCCATGGAAATTTCCGGAACAGACGATGATTTCCGCCTGGTCCTCGGCTACGCCCTTCACCGTGTAGCCCCACTTGCGGACCATCTTGATCGCGGTCTCGACCGCTTCGGCGCCGGTGTTCATCGGGAGCGCCTTCTCGAACCCCGTGACCTCGCAGAGCTTCTGCAGGAAGGGGCCCATCTGATCGTTGTGGAAGGCCCGCGAGGTGAGGGTGATGCGCTCCATCTGGGCCCGGGCGGCGTCGAGGATTTTCTCGTGCCGGTGCCCCTGGTTCACCGCCGAGTAGGCGGCGAGCATGTCGAGGAATTTGCGTCCCTCGACATCCCATACCCACGCGCCCTCGCCTCGCTCGAGCACGACCGGTAGAGGCTTGTAGTTGTGCGCGCTGAAGTCACTCGCCTGCTGCAGGTAGGTGTCGGTGCGCGTGGTGGTCGTGGCCATGGTCGGGTCGGTTGCGGGTCGATTCGGGCGGGAGAATGCAAGATACAATCTCCCGCCTCCGAGCGAACCCCGGGGGGGGCGCATCGCCCTCTCGTCGGCCGGCCCGGCCTGTCGCGTCGGCCGGGTCCGTCGGCCGGCCCGGCCCACCGCCACAGCCTGATCCGTCGGGCAGCCCGGTCCGCCGCGACGCCCTATTCCGTCGTCCCTCCCTCGAACTCGACGGGAGGGTGCGGCGACTCATCGACGACCAGCCGGAAGACGTCGGGACGGGCGTAGTGCCCGACCACATCGAAGTCGAAGACGCCCCGGTCGATCGCGGTCAGGTCGATCTCCGCGTGGAGAATCCCCTCTTCACCATGGAGCGGACCCGCCAGACACTCGCCGGCCGGATCGTAGATCGCACTCCCTCCGCGGCAGAGTTCCTCGGGCCACGCCTCGAGCTCGGCGGCGAGCTCGAAGTCGTCCGGGTACATCTCGCGCGTCACGTACTGGTTGCACCCGAGCACGAAGCAGCGTCCCTCGAGCGCGATGTGCTGGAGGGTCCCCTGCCAGCGTTCACGGGCATCCGCGGTGGGGGCGAGATAGATCTGCGTGCCCCTGGCGTACATCGCCATCCGCGCCAGCGGCATGTAATTCTCCCAGCAGATGAGGCCCCCGACGCGTCCGAGCGGCGTCTCGACCACCGGCATGGTGCTCCCGTCGCCCTCGCCCCAGATGAGGCGCTCGGCAGCGGTGGGTTTGAGCTTGCGGTGCTTGCCGAGGAGGGCGCCGTCCGCGCCGAAATAGAGGAGGGTGCAGAAGAGGGTGCCGCGCGAGAAGGTGGTGTCGCGCTCGATCACGCCGACGGCGAGCACGACGCCGTGCTCGGCGGCGATCTCCCCGAGGCGCGCGGTGTGCGGACCCGGCACCTCGATCGCACCGTTGAGATAGCGCTCGAAGGTGCGGCGCCCCGCGGGGGACCGCCCCCCCACCGCGGTCCCGAAGGCGACCCCCCAGGGGTAGCCGCCGATGAAGGCCTCGGGGAAGAGGACGAGTTCGGCTCCCGCACCCGCCGCTTCGGCGGTGCGGGTGGCGACGGTATCGATCCCGCCATCGGGGTCGAAGAAGGAGGGGGCGGCCTGCACGACGGCAACTCGGCACCGAGTCATGAGCGGGATCCGGATGAGGGGGTGGGGAGATTCATCGAGAGGTGACGCCGGCACCACGCCCGCGTCGGCGGCGTTCACTATCTTGGGGCGTCCGCCTCGTCGCACCAAC
>JAVVEY010000195.1:0-2824 GCA_032250675.1 Longimicrobiales bacterium
TCGCGCGAGCTACGAGGAGTGGGGGTGCGGGTGGACGCCGCTGATCGACGACGCGCGCTTCATCGCCTCGGGCACCGAGCCGGACTGGACGCTGGAGGTTTCGGCCGATACGGCGGTCATGAGCACCCCCGAGCGCACCGAGTGGGGGGGGGTGGAGCGCCTGGAGGGTACGGCTCCCGCCGGGTGGACGGTGGAGGGGCGTGTCGGCGAAGCCGGCTTCGTCCTCGAGATCACCCCCGAGCCGTGCACGAACGCGATGACAGGCGGATGGACGCCCCTGACGGCCCACCTGACGCGCGCCGGCACCGAGTGGCGCGGGTGCGCCTTCCGGGGGGTCCTCTGAGCTCCCGGGAGCCGCCCCCCGAAGGGCGGCGCCCCGACCCCTCGGCGATCGCCCTCCTCCTCGCCTTCGCCGGGATGCTCCTCCTCACCCTCACCCCCGTGGTGGGACGCTGGAGGGAGATCCCCCTCGCCGCCGCCAACACGATGCTCGGCGCGGCGGTCCTCCTCCTCGTGGCGGGGGCGGTGGTGGGGATCCTCGGGCGTCGGGGGCGGTGACGCGGGAGATCGAGAACCACGAGGCCACCCGTCTGGTGCGTCGCGTGGCGGGGACGGAAGCCTGCCATGGAGCACCGGGCATCCGACACACGCCCGCGTCCTGCCATGGTTGCGCGGCGGTCCGCCCGGGATCGAGATTCCCCCGACGATGCTGCTCTCCGGACCCGCGCCGCCTCATCCGACCCAGAACCAGCCATGCGACATCGCACCCACCGGCTCATCCGGGCGACCGGGTCCCGCGCTCCCGAGACGGTCGTCGCTCTGACCCTCACTCTCGTCGCCCTCGTCGCGACCGGGTGCCTGGCCGCCACCTGGCACGGATACCGCTCTCCCGGTCCGGGCGAGCTCGTGGAGGTCGCGCCCGACTACCCCTACTGCGTGGACGTCGGGCTCCAGAACCTGGACGCTCGCCAGGCCAGCGCGGTCCGGGAGGCCGTGCGCGACGTCTGCGCAATCGTCGTCTCGCCGCGTTTCCGGTCCGAACTCATGGCGAGCGACTGGCTCGCCAACTGCGACCGCGGCCCCGACGGTGGCGAGGACGTGATCGAGGGCAGCCGACTGGCCGGCGGCTTTGACGCCCTTCCGTCCTTCTCCGTCCACCCCCGGAAGGCCGAGCCCGGCGTACGGAGGTGGTACGCCGACTACGGCGCCGGCTTCACGGCGACGGGCGACAACCGTATCGCCCTCGACCCCGCCCGTATCGAGGCATGGAACGAGGACGACCCGTCCTCCCGCGCCGCGCTCGTCAACGCCATCGCCCGCGAGCTCACGCACCTGCGGAGCAGCGCCCTTCGCGACGATGGTCACGGCACGGACCGCTGTCCCGATCACCGCCTCGCCAGCCACGCCGTCGGCGACCTCGCCGCACGGATCTGGATCGAGGGTCTTCGCGCGCCCCCCGGCCGGATTGCCGAGTACATCGGCTACGACAACACCTGGGGCCCGGCTGCTCCGGGCCGGATGCGCGTAGAAGCGATGCGCGTCGGCGGAGACACCGTCGTCGTCGCCATCGAGGCCCCATTCAGCCGCCGATGCGTCGTCCCCTCCGTCCACGGATCCGCCCAGGACGACCGCGGCACCTTCTCGGCCACCGTCGCCTGGGAGGGGTCCGGGATCGCCACCCGCGGGTGCGAAGCCGTCGTGGATCCATCGCGCTACGGCCTCCGCTTCCTCGTCCCGGATACGGACCGACTCCAGCGGGTTCGGGTGACGGTGAACCCTCTGCCCATCGAGGGCGGCGCCGACGACCAGCCTGCCGTCTTCGAAGTACCGCTCCGGTTGAGGTGACACTCCGGTGATGTGCGCTACGGCGCGTCGAGCGGATCGCTCCCACGCGGCCATCGATCCCTCTCGCCACCGACGGCACTCTTCCCTCGGCCCCACGCCCCCTCTCACCTCGGAGGGGAAGCACCAGAATGCCGCTTGAATTCGCAACTGGTGAACGGGCCACCGTGAGGGGGCAACTCCAGTTCCTTCAGCTTAGAGGTCGCTAATCAACTTGATGAATCCACGTCCCAACATCGTCATCGAGGCTGGCTTCGCGAACCGTTCGGCTGCGGAAACCGTGGTTGAATGGCTTGATCCGGACGATACTACGGGGATGGTGTTCAACGCCGGAGGAGAAGCGACACCAGTCAAGCTATCAGTCTCTGAGGGAACATCTGTTCTTGCGGACGAAGGGGGCACGATCGTCCAGTGGCTGTCTACACACCCGAACGTAGCGTGGCTGCAGCTCCATCGGCCGCATTTTCAGCCGATCAAGGGGGCCGCTTGGCTCCTATCCCTTGAGGAATCGGGCGGTGCTTGGGAAGCTCTGTTCGATCGGATGGAGCAAGAGCGGGGTTGTCGATTCGCTATCGCGTCTATCGAGGATTCGCTGGACTTGGTCGAACCCGTGTCTCTGGACACGCTCCCGTGGGAGTACTGGGGACTTATTCAAGCGTTCGAGAGAGACACCTCCGGGAAGATCGTGAAACGGATGGGGCTTGGTTGGGAGCGACTCGGTTACTGACCAGAGCACGGAATTGCTTCCGTTACGGTCAAGTTCCGATTTGTCACCACCGGTTTGATCTTGGACAGAATCGACGGTTGAGAATTGGACACTCCCGTCCCCTCTCGCCGGGGGATCCGTGGGCCGCGAGCGCCGCAGGCGCGAGGCCCCCTCCCCGGAAGGGAAGGATCGAGAGGCAAGCGCAGAGGGAGTGTGCGGAGTTCTGTGTAAATGGCTGGCTGGTCGCGCCGGTGTCCGGTCAGGATCTCTTGCCCC
>JAVVEY010000064.1:0-16638 GCA_032250675.1 Longimicrobiales bacterium
GCAGAGACTCCTCGCGGAGGTGGGGGGTGAAGCCGCGACGAAGCGACTCGAGGCGATGATGGAGCGCCTCCGCGAAGCGGGAGCGGCGGAGCGGCGGCGCACCCTCGATGAGCTGGGGGCGGATCAGGAGGGATTCCGGGAGCGCATCGAGGAGGCGCTCGAGCGGCTCGAGCGCGCGGCCCTCGAGCAGGATCTCCGGAACGTCGGGGCCGAGAGCGAGAGGATCGCGAAGCAGGAGGACGCCCTCGCCGAGGCGCTGGGGGAGGGGGGAGATCCCGAGGACCTCGCGGCACGCCAGGACGAACTCATCGCCGACGCCGACTCGGTCACGGAGCGCCTCGCTGAACTGGCGCGGCGGCTGCAGGAGGCGGGGGACGCCGAGGGAGCGGAGCGACTCGAGGAGGCTCGCTCGGCGGGTGAGGTCGCGCGCGAGGGGATGCAGTCCGCGCAGGAGCTCGCGCGGCAGGATCGGCAGGAGGCCGCCGGCCGCCAGGCCGCGTCGGCGGCGGAGGCGCTCGACGCGCAGGCACGGGCGTTGCGCGACGCGCAGCGGGAGCGGATGCGGGAAGCGGCGGAGGCGTGGCGGCGGGCTCTCGTCCAGGCCTCCGAAGACGCGCTCGCGCTCGCTCGTGAAGGGGAACGGATACGCAAGGAGGTGGACGCATCGACTTCACCGTTCGATCGCCAGGCGGCGAGTGTCGAGATCGCGGCGGTGCGCCAGGGGGTGGAAAACCTGACCGAACGCATGGCGGTCGCGCAGCGGCTTGCCGGAGACAACGACCCGACCCTCGCTTCGCGGCTGGGCGCGGCGCTCGAACGCCTCGACGGCGCGATGTCGGCGATCGCGGATCGAGGACGGCCCCGGGCGGGCACGGCCGAGGCGGGACGCGCGGTCGATGCGCTCAACGACGTCGCGCTGGCGGCGCTCGCCGCGCAGCGTGCCCTCGAGCAGAGCGGAGAGGCTTCCGAATCAATGGACCCGATGGAACAGCTCGAGGAGATGGCGCAGCGGCAGGCCGACCTCAACAATCAGGCGGCCGAGATGATGCCGATGCCGATGCCGGAGCAGATGCGCCGGCAGCAGATGCAGCAGATGGCCCGGCAACAGCAGGAGATCGCGGCGGATCTTGGGCAGATGTCGAACCAGGAGGGAGACGAAGGACCGCTCGCCGACCTCCGTGCCCTCGGTGAAGAGGCGGAGGCGCTCGCGAGGGAGCTCGAGGAGGGACGGCTCGAACCGGGGACACGCGAACGGCAGGAGCGTCTCTTTCACCGTCTCCTCGACGCGGGGCGAAGCCTGGAGAAGGAGGAGGAATCGACCGAGCGTGAATCCGCGACGCCGGGCGAAGTCGAAGGGTCCGAGATTCCCGGACTCACCCCCGACGCGCTCCGACTCTCCCGCTTCGGTCTCCCCGATGCCGCGGCGCTGAACCGACTTCCGCCGGCGATGTGGGCGCTGGTGCGCGGCTACTTCGAACGACTCAATCGGGATGACGGCGGTCGCGTGCGGGAGGGTGGGGGGCGATGAGGAGGCGATCGGTACCGCGCGCAGCCCTCCGCCAGGCGGGGGTGTCCGTCGCGCTGGCGCTTGCCTGCGCGCTCCCGCTTTCGGCGCAGGCCGTGGTCACGGCCCGTCAGGAGGCGACCGCGATCCGGGAAGCGGCGGGACTCGAGTGGCGTGGCGATCTCGATGGAGCCGAGCGTGTTCTCATGACGCTTCTCGAAGCGAAGCCGACCTCCATCGGGGGTCTCTTCGCGCTCGAGCGCGTCCTGCGCGCTCGGGACCGCTCGGGCCTCGTGCTCCCCTGGGCCGACGCCTACCTCGCCCACGATCCGTCCGCTTCGGGGATCCGCGCGCTCAAGATGCGGGTCCTGACCGAGATCGACTCCACCTCCGCGCTGCGCGCCGAAGCCGAAGCGTGGATCGCGGCGGAGCCGGGAAGCGAAGACCCCTGGAGGGAGATCGCACGGATCTGGGAGGAGGCGTTCGGCACCGAGGCGGCGGAAGCGATCCTCGACGAGGCCGGCGAACGTCTTGACGCCCCCGAGGCGCTCGCGAACGAGCGGGGGATATTGCGGGCGGCTTCGGGCGATCGGCTCGGGGCGATCGAGGCGTGGTCGACCGCGGTGCGCCGGCCCGGTGCCGATCTCGAGCGCATGCGGCGTCGCATCGTCGGCCTCGGGGGTGACCCGGAGCTCTGGGCGCCGAGGCTCTTCACGGCGCTCATGGCCGAGCCCTCCTCGACCGAGCTGCAGCGGATGGCGGTACACACCGCGCTCGAACTCGGCCTGCATGACGACGCGGCACGACTCGCGGTCGAAGCGGTGCGCAGCCTGGAGGGGCGACGTCGGGCGGCGTTTCTCTCCGATCTGGTACAGGAGGCCGACGCCGCCGGGGCAGCCGAGGTCGTCCTCTGGGGACTCGTCACGCTGCGCACCGACGCGGGGAGCTCCGACGCGCCCGGACTCGACGTGCGCATCGCTTCGGCCGCCCTCGCCACCGGTGACACGACGCGGGCCGTCGAGGCACAGACGCGGCTCGCGCGTTCCCTCCCGCCGGGCTCGGATGAGCGCCGCCGGGTCATCGCCGACCTCATTCGCGTCGAAGCCGACCGAGCGTCGCCCGCGACACTCGTGCAGCGCTTCGAGGGGTTCCGGAGGGAGTTCCCGACGGCTCCGGAACTCGACGAACTCGGGGCACGCGTGGCCGTCGGCGTCGCCGCGGCAGGCGAGTCCGCCACGGCGCTCGCCCTCCTCGGAGATCCGGCGCCCGGTCCGCGGTCCACCCTCGAACGGGGATACATCCGCATGCACGATGGAGAGATCGAGTCCGGCGTGGTCGATCTCGAGGCTGCGCTGCCCGGTCTCGCGCCCGAGCGCGCCACACCGGTGATCCAGCTCCTCGCCGGGATGCAGCGCACGACCCCTCCGGGCGCGCGCGCTCTCTCGGCGGCAGAGGCTCGTGCCCGCTGGGGGCTCTTCGAGGCGGCGCTCGACACCGTGGCGGCGGCGCTCGAGACGGTCCCTCCCGAGGATCGACCGGTACTCCTCTCCGCGGCCGCTCGCCACGCCGCCGAAGCGGGGGATCTCGACGCGGCCGCCGGCTATCTCGATGCGGTGATCGAGGGTTTCCCGGACGCCCCCGAGCGTCCCGAGGCGATGCTCCGCCTCGCCGAGATCCGGGGCGCCGACCCCGAGAGACGCGCGGAGGCTGTGCGGCTTCTCGAGGCGCTGATCGTCGAAGGTCCGGCGCGGTCGATCGTGCCCGCCGCGCGGCGTCTTCTCGCCCGCCTGGGGGGGGAACGATGAGAGCGATCTTCCGTCCGGGTGGGAGTGCCCGGATGCGCGCGGCGGGGGTCCGGGTGGTGATGATCGGACTCGTCATCGGGGGCGTCGCTGCGCTCCCCGAGGCGATTCTCGCGCAGCACCTCCTCGTCCCGATGGACCGTGCGCAGACAAATCATCTGAAGGCGTACGGACTGACCTTCGACGTGCTCCGGGCGGAGGAGGACGCCGAGTGGCTGCTCAACTACCGGGGGGGATCCTTTCTCCTCCCCGACCGCGAGAGGGTGCGAGCGAATGCCGCGCTCCGCGGGGTCCGGGTGGAGCCGCTGAGTGCGTCCGCCCTGGCACAGCTTCGCGCCCGTCTCGAGGAGGGAAATATGGAAGCGGTCCCTCTCGAGAAGGCACCCACGATCGCGGTCTACACTCCCCCCAACGCCACGCCGTGGGACGACGCCGTCACGATGGCGCTCGAGTACGCCGAGATCCCCTACGAGACGATCTGGGATCGCGAGGTCCTCGGCGATGAACTCGCGACGTACGACTGGGTGCACCTTCACCACGAGGACTTCACGGGACAGTTCTCGAAGTTCTACCTGACCTATTCCGGAGCCGACTGGCTCCGCGAGGAGGTGGCGCGCAACACCGAGATGGCCGAGTCGCTCGGCTTCACGACGGTGCCCGAGATGAAGAAGGCGGTCGCGAGACGCATCCGATCCTACGTCGGGGAAGGAGGCTTCCTCTTCGCGATGTGTTCGGCGACGGAGACGCTCGAACTCGCCCTCGCGGCCGGGCCGGTGGATATCGCCGCGAGCTTCGCCGACGGCACCCCCCCCGATCCGCAGGCGAACCAGCGAATCGACTGGGCCGGCTCGATGGCCTTCGAGGGCGCCGAGGTTCAGATCGGCCCGACGGTCAACGCCTTCAGCGACATCGATGTGCATCAGGTGAACACCCCGTGGCGGCGAGAGCTCGGGGTCTTCACCCTCTTCGAATTTTCCGCGGAGTTCGATCCCGTCCCGGCGATGCTCACGCAGAATCACGAAGACGTCATCGAGGACTTCTACGGGCTCACCACCGCATTCCGCGAGGATCTTCTCAAGCCGGGGACGGTGGTGCTCGGACGGGAAGGTTCGTGGGCGAAGTACATCCACGGCGCGTGGGGGGAGGGGACCTTCACCTATTTCGGAGGGCACGATCCGGAGGATCCGGAGCATCAGATCGGCGATCCTCCGACCGATCTCGCTCTTCACCCGAACTCGCCGGGCTACCGTCTGATCCTCAACAACGTTCTCTTCCCGGCGGCCAAGAAGAAGAAGCTCAAGACCTGACGCCGTTGACGCCCACGGGCCCCGCACCCCCCGACTCCCCGCCTCCCGACCTTGCCTCCACCCTCGTCGGGGTGGATGGCCTGGATGAGGAGACGCCCGCTCCGCCCCCCCCGGATCCGGGGTGCCGGCTCGTGCTCGCACCCGAGTCGGCGGAGCGAATTCGTGCGGAGATCGCGCGGGCCGGGGGGCGGGAGGTGTGCTTCCTCGCGGAGGTGGACTCCGACCGCTCCGTGGTGAATGCGCGGGCGGTCGCGCGCGGCAATCGAGCCGCGGTTCTCGCCGTGGCCCGGGACGCGCCCGAGGGAGGAATCATGATCCACAACCACCCCTCCGGCGTGCTCGAACCCTCCGACGCCGATCTCTCGGTCGCCGCGCGTGTGTGGGAAGAGGGGCTCGGCACCGCGCTCACCGACAACGAGGCGAACCGACTCTACGTGGTGGTGGAGCCGCCCGCACCGCGAGAGTCCACCCCCCTCGATCTCGACCGGCTGACCGGGGTGATCGGTCCCGGCGGAGCGCTCGCGGCGCGGCACCCCGCCTGGGAGGATCGCGCGGGACAGCGCGAGATGCTGCGCCTCGTGGGGGAACGCTACAACGAAGGCGGGATCGCGCTCGTCGAGGCGGGCACCGGCACCGGCAAGAGCCTCGCCTATCTCCTCCCGGCCGCCGAGTGGGCGCTGCGCAACGGTGAGCGCACGGTGATCTCGACGGCGACGATCAATCTGCAGGAGCAGCTCGTCTCGAGCGATCTCCCGCTCGTCGACGACCTCCTCGGCGGGGGGCTGACATGGGCGCTCGTGAAGGGTCGGGGGAATTACGTCTCGATCCGACGAGCGTACCTCGCTGCCGGAAAGGGAGGGGACCTCTTCGAGGACGATCGGACGCAGGAGCTCGAGGCGATCCGCGAGTGGATCGAGACGACGGACGACGGGTCGCTCGCCGATCTCCCGCACCCACCCTCCGAAGAGGTGTGGGATGAGGTCCGGAGCGATCCCGATGCCTGCCTCCGTGCGCGATGCCCGCACTTCCAGCAGTGCTTCTTCCAGCGCTCCCGGCGACGCGCGGCGTCGGCGCAGCTCCTCATCGTCAACCATCACATCCTCTTCACCGATCTCGCGGTGCGCCGGGCGACCGGGAACTGGACGCAGTCGGCGGTTCTCCCCCCGTGGAAGCATCTCGTGCTCGACGAAGCGCACAACGTCGAGGACGCGGCGACCGAGAACCTCGGAGCGTCGCTGACCGATCTCGGTCTTCGCCGCGCGCTCGCGCGCCTCGATCGTCGGGGGAAGGGGATCCTGAATGCGCTCGCGGGGCAGCTCCGCGGCGACGACGGCGAACTCGCCATGAAGCTCCGGGCGCGCATCGAGGAGCGTCTCCGTCCCGGTGTCGAGGAGGCGCGCGCTCGGGCTCGCCTCTTCTTCGAGGCGATCGTCGTGCTCGTCCCCGAGGGGCCGGGCGATTCCGATGCGGTGCGGATCGGAGCCGGCGAGGGGGTGATCGCCGAGCCGGATGAGCACGAGGAGGTGCGCGAACGGCTCGATGGACTCCTCGGGGTTCTCCAGCGCCTCTCCCGCGAGCTGCACGATCTGCGGCGCATGATCGAGCATGACGAACCGCTCCATGATGCGCTCGAGGGGCGTCTCCTCGATCTGCGCGGGGCGGAGCGGCGCCTCACCGCCGCAGACGCCACGCTCCGTCTCGTGCTGCGTCCCGGCGATCGTGCGCCCGAGCTCGTCCGCTGGCTCGAGCGACGCGGGAAGGGCCGGCGCCGGTCGCTCGTACTCGCCGCGGCTCCGATCGAGCTCGGCCCGACGCTGCGCGAATCACTCTTCTCGAAGGTCCGCACCCTCGCGTTGACCTCCGCCACCCTCTCGACCCGGCGAGGATTCGGCTTCGTCCGCGCGCGCCTCGGACTCGACACCGCCGGGCTCGACGAGATGGAGCATCCGGTCGAGGTCGTCGAGCGTATCGTGCCGTCTCCCTTTGACTTCGCGCGTCAGGCGGTTCTCTTCGTTCCCACCGGCCTTCCCGATGCCGCGTCGGGCGACGAGGCCCTCCAGCGCTCGACCGCCGAGGTGATTCGGACGCTCACCGAAGTCACCGACGGCGGCGTCTTCGGGCTCTTCACCTCGCACCGCGCGTTGCGTCGGGTCGCCGAGCATCTGCGCGAGGCGGGCGTCGATCTCACCTGGCCCCTCTTCGTCCACGGCGAGCGTCCCCGCGCCGCGCTCCTCGCCGACTTCGTGGCGAGTGGTCGCGGCGTGCTCCTCGGAACGGCGTCGTTCTGGGAAGGGGTGGATGTGCCCGGCGACCCGCTGCGCGGGCTCGTCATCCAGAAGATCCCCTTCCGCGTACCCACCGAACCGGTGACCGCTGCGCGCGTCGAAGCGCTCGAGCGACGGGGGGGAAACGCCTTCCACGAGTACGCACTCCCCCTCGCCGCGCTCCGCCTGAAGCAGGGGTTCGGACGCCTGATCCGCTCGCGCACCGACCGCGGCGCCATCCTCCTCCTCGATGACCGGATCGTGCGTCGGAGCTACGGTCGCGTGCTGCGCGACTCGCTCCCCGACGCACCCTTCGTCAAGGCGCCGTGGGAGGATGTGCAGACTGCGCTCCGGCGCTTCTATGACGCTCCGGTGGAGGGGTTGTAGATTTGGAGGGGTCGATCCCGTATCGTTCGGTGTCGTGGCCCGCTCCTCACTCCACTCCACATGCGTTCCGCTTCATGAATCGACTCTTCGGGTACCTCGTCGGCGTTCTCTGGCTCGGTCTGGCCTTCGGTGCATTTCAGCGCGGTCGGGCGGGGGGCGCGGAGGGCTTCTCCGACATGGTGGTCTGGTGGACGATCATCGCCGCCTTCCTCGCGATCGCCGGCCTCGGTGCGCTGATCGGGACCACGCTGCACACGGCGAAGAACTCCTGACCACGCCGCCCCGGCCGACGCGCCTGGAGGCACTCCCGCGCTACCCGATGGCGGGGATCGCCGAGCGGAGGAGGGCGCTCGAGGCACGCGGCGTCGACGTCATCGATCTGGGGGCAGGGGACGCCGACCTCGCGCCTCCGCCTGCCGCCGTCGCTGCGCTCACCGCGTCGCTCGCCGACCCCGATACGTCCCGCTATCCGTTCCAGCTCGGTCTTCCCGCGCTTCGGGAAGCGCTGGCGGCGTGGATGGCGTCGCGCTTCGGCGTCACCCTCGACCCCTGGTCCGACCTCCTCCCACTCATCGGATCGAAGGAGGGACTCGCGCACCTCCCGCTGGCGGTCATCGATCCGGGCGATCTGGCGATCGTGCCCGATCCGGGCTACCAGGCCTACTTCGGAGGCGTCACCTTCGCGGGAGGGACGGTCTGGCCCGTGCCACTCCGTCCCGAGAACGACTTCCTGATCGTCTGGGATGATCTCCCGTCCGATGTCGTACGGCGCACGCGACTCGTCTACCTCAACTATCCGAACAACCCCACCGCCGCGATCGCCCCCGACGGGTGGCTGCAGGAGAGCGTGGACTTCTGTCGTGAGCACGGGATCGTGCTCGCGTACGATCACGCCTACTCGGAGATCGCCTTCGACGGATACCGTCCCCGATCGATCCTCGAATTCGACGGTGCCGACGAGGTGGCGCTCGAGTTTCACTCCTTCTCGAAGACGTACAACATGACGGGCTGGCGTCTCGGATGGGTGGCGGGACGTGCCGAACTCGTCGCGCGCCTCTCACGCGTCAAGACCTTCCTCGACACCGGGGTGTTCAAGGGCGTCCAGGCGGCGGGCGTGGCGGCGCTGGCCTCTCACGGCTCGTGGCTGCCGGAGAATCTCGCGGTGTTCCGCGAGCGCCGTGACGCCGCGGTGCGCGCCCTCACCGACGCGGGGTTCGAGATCGAGGCCCCCTCGGCCACGATGTATCTCTGGGTCCCGGTCCCGGGTGGGGGATCGTCGATCGAGTTCGCCGAACGCGCGCTCGAAGGGGAAGGGGTCATCGTGATTCCCGGCGCAGGACTCGGCGCGGGGGGCGAGGGGTACTTCCGTGTCGCGCTGACGCTGCCCACATCCCGTATCGAAGAGGCGGCGAGGCGCCTGGCGCGACAGGTCGGATGATCTCCGTCCGGCCTGCGCGGTCCGGCACGAAGATGAGCGATTTCAGGAACCGCTGAAGCGCGCTGTGTTTATTGTAGATGACACAGCGCCTCATTCCCGCATCCCATGTTCGAGCCCATCGATCCGAGAACGCCACCCCGGGTACGCCGTCCGTTTCGAGAGCGTGCGCCCTGGGTTGTCGGTATTGTGGTTTCGACGCTGCTGCACCTCCTCGTTCTCCTCCTCTATTCGGGGATCGAGGTCATCCCGACGGTGACGATCTCCACCCCCGATGGGGGAGAGTCCACCCTCGAGGGGATTCAGCTCATCGAGGTTGTGATCGAGGAGGACGAGGAGGACGAGGAGGAGGAAGAGGCACTCGCCGAGGCCCTGCCGGCCCCCGAGACGCCTCCCGCGGAGGCGGGGGAGCCGGCAGCGCAGGCGGGGGAGTTCGACGAACCCGTCGCCGAGACCGACGCCGAGGTCGAGCCCGTCCCTGAAGGGACGCCCGCGGCGGATCGTCTCCGGGCCCAGGCGCCGGACCCGAAGCTCTATCCGGTCAATCTGGATATTCAGCGTCTGACGGCCGAGCAGATCATGGAGCTCGACCTGATGGTCTCGATGGAGGCGATTCGCGATTCGATCGCGGCGGCACAGGCCCGCGCCGAGGCCTACACCGACTGGACCTTCACCGACGCCGAGGGGAAGCGCTGGGGGGTGACGCCCGGCAAGCTCCACCTCGGGGGGATCACGCTGCCGCTCCCCTTCGGGTTCGGAAGCACGCCGTGGAATCTCACGGCCGAGCGGGAGCGCGCGACCCGCGATGCGGAAATCGAGCGGCAGGCGATCACCGGGCTCATCCTGGAGACGTGGGAGGAGCGCTTCCGTGCCATGCGGGCTCGCGCGGACCGTGCACGCCGTGAACGGAATGAGGCACAGGCCGACACGACCCGCTTTCACTGACCGCGCCCGACCTCGCCGGCGCCCCTTCCTGTCGTGGCGGTAAACAGCCGTTTAGATTCGACGGATCGGTCCTTCCCATTCGGGTGTTCGATGTCTTCACATCTCACCGCCACGGGACGTTCGTTCTTCGCGGGACTCCTCGATGCTCTCACGGGCGTCATGGGTGCTTCGAGCGGATATCTCAAGTCCCACGGTCCACGTGTCGCGATGCTCGCACGCCAGATCGCGAGGGGGATCGGTGTGTCGGGCGAGGGTGTGGCTCGCATCACGCTTGCGGGGGTGCTCGCGGATATCGGGATGATCGGCCTTGCCGAGGAGGCGTGGGAGGAGGAATCCCTCAACCTCGCGGCGGAGACACGCGAGCGGGTCCGCCTGCACCCGGTCCGAAGCGCCCTCGCCCTCGAGGGGATTCCCCACCTCGATGGGCTCGGCGATCTCGTGCGCCACCATCACGAGTGGTTCGACGGTTCGGGATACCCGGACGGGCTCATGGGTGCCGCGATTCCTCGTGGCGCCCGGATTCTCAGGCTCGCGGACACCGTGGTCGCCCTCTCCTCCGATCGGCCGGCGCGGGCCGCCCTCGATCCCGCCCGGATCGAGGCGATCGTTCTCGAGTTCCGCGGGGTCGAATTCGATCCGGAGGTCGTCGACGCCTGGGTCGACCTCCTCGGTCGGGGCGGGATCGCCCCCTTCGAGCCTCACGCCTTCGAGCGGCACGTCCAGCGGGCGACGGAGCAGCTGGTGCCGCCGGATGTCTCGCCGCTCTCCTCCGACCAGCTCCTCGAGATCCTCGCGTCGATCATCGATGCCAAGGATCCCTACACCGCCGGGCACTCGCGTCGCGTCGCGATCTTCGCGGTCGCGGTGGCCGACCAGCTCGGGCTCACTCCCGAGATGAAGAGCACCCTCTGGGCCGCCGGATATCTTCACGACCTCGGCAAGCTCGCCATCCCCGTCCGCGTCCTCGTCTGCCCCGATCGCCTGACCGAAGAAGAGGAGCGGATCGTGCGCACGCACACCACGATGGGTGCCGAGATCCTCTCGTCGATCCCCTCCCTCCGGCACCTTCGGGCGGGCGCGCGGCATCACCACGAACGGTGGGACGGCACGGGGTATCCGGCGGGGCTCAAGGGCGACCGGATCCCTCTCGTGCCGAGGATCCTCGCGATCGCGGATGCGTACGACGCGATGACGACACGGCGCGCGTATCGGGCCGGGCGATCGCACCTCGAGGCGATGGACGAGATCTCGCACCAGGCGGGACGCCACTTCTGTCCGGATGTCGCTGCGGCCTTCCTCTCGCTGCCGGCTCCCTTCTTCGAGGCGATCACCTCGCCGGCGGAGTGGAGGCCCGAACCCCTCACGGATCCGGCGCGGAGGGCGGCCCGGGCGGCGTGGAGGTACCTCTGAGGCGTTCGCGTGGCGGAGCGATTGACGAGGATGCGGCGTAGAGGCAGGTTGGTCGTTCCGAGGCGGATGTCGGCACACCCGGCGCCGCCTGATTCATTTCTCCCACCGTCGTTCTCGTCGTGACCCAGGATCTCGCCCCCCGCTTCGATCCGCGCACGGTCGAACCCGGGCTCTACCAGCGATGGCTGGACCGGGGGTACTTCCACACCCCGGCGTCGGCGGTGCTCGAGGAGGGAAGGGATCCCTACGTGATCGTGATCCCACCCCCCAATGTGACGGCCGTCCTCCACATGGGACACGGCTTGAACAACACGATCCAGGATGTGCTGATCCGCTTCCAGCGCATGCGTGGACGGGCCGCGGAATGGCTCCCCGGGACGGACCATGCCGGGATCGCCACCCAGAATGTGGTCGAACGTCAGCTCCGCGAGGAGGGACTCACGCGCTTTGATCTGGGCCGCGACGCCTTCGAACGGCGGGTGTGGGAGTTCGTCGAGACGACCGGGGGCACGATCCTCGAACAGCTCAAGGCGATCGGGTGCTCGTGCGACTGGGAGCGCACCGCATTCACCCTCGACGAGGGTCTGAATCGCGCCGTCCGCGAGGTCTTCGTGCGGCTCTACGAGAAGGGGCTGATCTATCGCGGCGAGTACATCATCAACTGGTGTCCCCGCTGCGGTACGGCGCTCTCCAACGAAGAGGCGGAAGGGAGCGAGTCGGAGGGCGCGCTCTGGCACCTGCGATACCCGCTCGCCGAGAGTGCCTGGGCGGCGGCGTCCGAGGCTCGCGGGGCCGGAGCGGAGGCGGTCGGAGAATTCGAGACGGGGGGGTGGTACCTGACCGTCTCGACCACCCGACCCGAGACGATGCTCGGCGACACCGGGGTGGCGGTGAATCCCGACGACGAACGGTACCGGTCGCTCGTCGGCGCGGGCGTCGAGCTGCCCCTCACCGGCCGGACGATCCCGGTCTTTGCGGACGCCTGGGTCGATGCGGAGTTCGGCACGGGAATGGTGAAGGTGACCCCCGCGCACGATCCGAACGACTTCGAGATGGCGGAGCGCGCCGGGCTCGAGATCGTGAATGTGATGGACGCCGAGGCCCGGATGAACGACGCGGTGCCGGAGTCGTTCCGGGGGCTCGACCGCTTCGAGGCGCGCGAGAGGGTGCTCGAGGCGCTCGAGGCCGAGGGGCTCCTGGCGGGACGGGACGACCACATCCACCGCGTGCCACGGTGCTACCGCTGCGACACCGTCGTCGAGCCCCGCCTCTCCGAGCAGTGGTTCGTCCGGATGAAGCCGCTCGCCGAGCCGGCGCTCGAGGCGTCGCGACGCGGCGAACTGCGATTCACTCCGGCGCGGTGGCAGAAGACCTACGAACACTGGCTCGAGAATATCCGTGACTGGTGCATCTCCCGGCAGCTCTGGTGGGGACATCGCATCCCCGTCTGGTACTGCGACAGCTGCGGCGAGATGCATGTGCTCCGGGAAGACCCCGAGGCGTGCTCGGGGTGCGGCGGCACCGAGCTTCGCCAGGATCCCGACGTCCTCGACACCTGGTTCAGCTCCCAGCTCTGGCCTTTCAGCCCCTTCGGATGGCCCGACGAGACCGACGATCTCGCCGCCTTCTACCCGGGGCACACGATGGTCACCGCCCCGGAGATCATCTTCTTCTGGGTCGCGCGGATGGTGATGATGGGGCTCGAGTTCCGGGGGGAACTCCCCTTCACCGAGGTCTTCCTGCACGGGACGGTGCGCGACGCGCAGGGCCGCAAGATGTCGAAGTCGCTCGGCAACGGGATCGATCCCCTCGACGTGGTGCACGAGTATGGCGCCGACGCGATGCGCTACACCCTGATCAGCGCGTGCGCGATCGGCACCGATATCCACCTCGATCATGAGGATGTCGAAGGGTCGTTTGCCGCCGGGCGCAACTTCTCGAACAAGATCTGGAATGTCGGACGATTCACGCTGATGTCGGTGGGGGAGGGCGCGATCGCGCCCCTCGACGGCGTGGCCGACGACCTCGAACTCGCCGACCGATGGATCCTCGACCGCTTCGCCGTGGCCGTCGAAGGCGTGACCGACGCGATGGAGCGCTTTCGGCTCCACGAGGCGGCCGAGGAGATGTACCACTTCTTCCGGGGCGACCTCGCGGACTGGTATATCGAGATGATCAAGCCGCGTCTGCAGGGCGAGGGCGATACGGCGAGCCGCGAAGCGGCGCGATCGACGCTGATCCGTCTCCTCGATGGGGCGCTGCGGATCATGCACCCCGTCGTTCCCTTCGTGACGACCGCGCTCTGGGATCGGCTCCCCTGGTTCGAGGGAGAAACCCGTCCCGAGGATCTCTGCATCGCCCCGTGGCCGAGCGGGGTCGCGGTGTGGCGCGACGCCGAGGCCGCACGCCGGGTCTCCGCCTTCCAGGAGCTCGTTACCGCGATCCGTCAGCTCCGCAAGGAGTATGGGGTCGGGGAAGGGGCGTCGGTCGACCTGCATCTCACCGCATCCGATGACGCCTTCCGTCGCGCGGTGGAGGAGATGCGATCCCCCCTCGAGCGCATGGCCCGCGTGCGGGGAATCGAGTGGAGCGCGCCACCGGAGGGGACGCCGGGGGCATCGGGGGTCCTCCCCTCCGGGGTTCAGCTCTTCCTCCCCCTCGAGGGCCTCGTCGATCTCGCGCACGAGCGTGAGCGGCTCCGAAGCGAGATCGAGCGGATCGCCGGATTTCGCGCCGGGACGGCACGCAAGCTCGAGAACGAGAACTTCGTGACGCGCGCGCCCTCCGAGGTCGTGGAGAAGGAGCGCGAGAAGCTGGCCAGCGCCGACACGCAGCTCGAGCGCCTCCGAGAGCGGCTGGCGGGATTCACGGACGGAGTGTGATGCCGGGTCGGGTGTGCCGTGCCGTCGGCATCGCGGGGGCGGCGGGACTCCTCGTCGCTCCGGGGTGCGCGCGCCCGGGTCCTCCCCCGGGGGGACCGGAGGATCTGCGCCCGCCTGTCGTCGCCACGGTCGAACCCGAACCGCTCGCCACCCTCGAACCGGGGAACCACACCCTGCGCGTGCGCTTCAGCGAGCGGATCTCCGAACGGCCGGTCCGCGGCACCCTCTCCAGCGCGGTCTCGGTCTCGCCACGCACGGGCGCGGTCGAGGTGTCGCACGAACGCCACGGGATCGACATCAAGGTCGAGGGAGGCTTCCGCCCCGGGCTCGTCTACCGGGTGGCGATCGAGCCGGTCCTCCAGGACATGTTCGGCAACCGGATGGCGGTCCCCTTCGAATGGGTCTTCAGCACGGGGGGAGAGGTGCGTCCGAACGCCGTGGTCGGCGCGGTCTGGGACGCGACGACCGGCGAGCCGGTCGAGGAGGCGGATGTCGTGGCGCGCCGGCGCACCGATGCCGACGCGGCGGTGCTCGATACCGCTGCCTACGTGGCGCTCTCCGACGCGCGCGGCATCTTCGTGCTGCGCTACCTCCCGGAAGGCCCGCTCTCCGTCGTCGTCTGGGAGGAACGAAATGGAAATGGCGAGCCGGACTTCTCCGAGGCCCGGATCGAACGGGAGGTGACGCTCGGTCCCACCGATACCCTCACCCTCGCGCACCTCCCGCTCCTCCCGAACGACACCACGCCCGCGGAGGTCGTGGGGGTGACCGTACTCGACTCGATGACCGTGCGGATCGAGTTCGACGATTACCTCGATCCGATCGCTCCGGTCGACGCACTCGCTCTCGAGCTCCTCCTCCCGACCGACTCGCTCGGTGCCGTGCTGGAGGAGGCTGCGGGCCTCGAGCCCCCGGCGGTCGTGCGACGGTTTCACGAAGCCGATTTCGCCGAGTGGGCCGATTCGGTCTTCGATGCGGCTCCGGATCCCCGATCTCGAGCCGCGCTCCCCGACTCGCTCGATCCGGTCGCCGACTCGCTCGCTCTCCCCCCCGACACCCTCGCCGCGGACACCGTCCTCGCTCCTGCCGACACGATCGCCGCGGTCCGATCGACACCGCTCCGGCGGCAGACCGTCAACGCCGCTCGCGAGCTCCTCCCCGACGGACGTCCCGTGCCGCAGCGCTCCTTCGTGATCCGCCTCGGGACACCGCTGCCGGCGGGAGTTCCGCTGCGTCTCCGCGTCGAAGGTGTAATCAACCTCACCGGGCTCCCCGGGGGCGGGGGAGAGGCGAGGGCCCTTCGCGAGGCGCCCGCACCCCCTCCCGATCCGGGCGGTGGGTCGGTCCCGGCTCCGTGGGCCCCGTCCCACCCCATCCGATGAGCCGCGCCGACCCCCGCAGCCGCCTCCCCGGTGTCGATCGCATCCTCGCCTCGCCCGAGGGCGCCGAGATCGTCGAGGCCTTCGGGGCACGGCGTGCCACCGACGCCCTCCGTGAAGCGATCGAGGAGGCCCGTACGGAACTCCTCGCCGGAGGATCCGTCCCGGAGATCCCCGACCTCGTTCGCGTCGCCCGCGCGCACCTCGACCGCGAGGAGCTCCGCGGGCTGCGCCCCGTCCTCAACGCGACGGGGGTCGTGCTGCACACGAACCTCGGTCGCGCGCCGATCGCCCGCGCGGCAGCCGACGCGATGTGGGCGGCGGCCCAGGGCTATTCGAATCTCGAGTTCGACCTCGAATCGGGAGCCCGGGGGTCGCGCTACGACCACTGCGTGCGCGAGGTGTGCGAGCTCACCGGGGCGGAGGATGCCCTCGTCGTGAACAACTGCGCCGGCGGCCTCATGCTCGCGATGCACGCGCTGGCGCAGGGGCGAGAGGCGGTGGTGTCGCGCGGGGAGCTCGTCGAGATCGGAGGAGGATTCCGGATTCCCGAAGTCCTCGAGTCCGCGGGCGTGACACTCCGGGAGGTCGGGGCCACCAACCGGACCCGCCTCGCCGACTACGCCGAAGCGGTCCGGTCAGTCCGCCCCGCCGTGCTCCTCAAGGTGCACCGTTCGAACTTCCGTCTCTCGGGCTTCGTCGACGATGCGGATCTCGCCGATCTCGTGGAGCTGGCCCGCGAGCACAACCTTCGCGTGGTGCACGACCTCGGCTCGGGGCTCCTCGTCCCGCCCGAACGCCTCGGCCTTCCCCCCGAACCGCTCCCCTCGGAATCGATCGCGGTGGGGGTCGATCTCGTGATCTTCTCGGGCGACAAGCTCCTCGGAGGGCCGCAGGCGGGGATCATCGCCGGGACGTCCGACGCCGTCGCCCGGCTGCGCACGGCCCCGATGTGCCGCGCCCTCCGCGTCGACAAGGTGACGCTCGCGGGGTTGCGGGTGACGCTGCGCCTCCTCGCCGAGGGCGATCGTGCGCTCCGGGAGATCCCCGCGCTCGCCGCACTCGCTGCGAAACTCCCCGATCTCGAGGCGCGCGCGGAGCGCATCGCCGCCGCGCTCCCGTCCCGCCTCGACGCCCGCGTGGTGGCGGTGGACGGACGCGTCGGCGGGGGGACCTTCCCCGAAACATCGGTGCCCTCTCGCGCCGTGCGCGTCGTTCCTCCGGAGGGCGCGGATCGCTTCGCACGGAGGCTGCGCCTCGGTCGCCCGGCGGTCGTGTCTCGCCTCGAGGACGACGCGGTCATCTTCGATATCCGGACACTCG
>JAVVEY010000065.1:0-2947 GCA_032250675.1 Longimicrobiales bacterium
CTAGGAGGCCGCCATGTCGGAAGACGCGATGTCCGAAGACGCGCACAAGCACCCGCCGTACATGCTGGTCTGGGGGATCCTCTTCGCCCTGACCGTGGGCGAAGTCTTCTACGCCTTCCTGGAGCTGCCCAAGCTCTGGCTGGCATTCGGGCTCATCCTCATGGCGCTCTGGAAGGCGGCCCTGGTCGCGCTCTACTACATGCATCTCCGGTTCGAGCCCAGGCGTCTCTGGGTCCTGGCGGCTTCACCGCTGCCTCTGGCGGTCATCCTCGTGGTGGTCGTCATCATGGAGTTCTAAGAGGAGTTCCACTCATGTCTCTTCTGGCCTTCCACCGCTTCCTCATCGCCACGGCGATCCTCTTCTGCGGGGGCTACGCCGTCCGGGAAATCACGGCGGCCCTCCGGGGTGCGGGAACGGGCGCCCTGGTGGTGGGGGCGGTCTTCGCCCTCCTCACCGTTGCGCTGGTCGTCTACCTGGTGCGGCTCAGGCACTTCCTGGGCTACGACCGGGAGGAGCCTTCAGCGCGCTGATTCGCCTGCTTCGCTCGGTTCGGCGGGATGGGCCGACGCTGGGGGTCGTGGCCCTCCTGGCGGCCGCGGCGGTGGCCTTCGTGGCCGCGTCCCTCCGGTCGCCCGAGGTGCCCACCTTCGTGCCCACCGACCTCTCGGTTCGTGAGGCCGGCGAGGGCCTGGTGGGGCCCCGGACCTTCACGGTGGACGCCTCCAGTCCGGACCGGTGGCGGTTCTTCGACTTCTCCCGGGGCACGGTGGTGGAGCGGCCGGGGCCGCTGGAGTGGGACGTGGCGTTCCGGCGCTTCCAGGTGACGGTGAATGGAGGGCGGGGCTTTGCGGGGCGGGGGGGGGTGATCGACCTCGGCGCCGTCTCCTTCGACTCCGTGCGGACCGTCCCCCGCGACGGCTATATGGAGTCGCTGGCGGCGCAGGATTCCGTCAATGAAGCCATCGAGCGCTGGTACGACTACTCCTGGACGAGCCACCTCCTCACGCCGCGGCCCAGTGTCTACGCCGTGCGGACCGCAGACGGCCGCTACGCGAAGCTCCACTTCGTCGGATATTATTGCGAGGGTGCGGTCGCGGGATGCCTCACATTCCGGTACGTCTATCAGGGAGGAGGAGGAACCGATGTGGCAGCCTACTGACGGGAGTCGGCATCACGCTCCGCCCTGCCTCGCCGACGGCGTGTAGAGGAGGGCCTCCCCCATGCAGTGGCAGTGGTGGTGCTTCACCCGGCAGGAGCCCTGGAGCTGGAGCTGGCAGCCCCTCCTCGGGGTCTGGGCGATGGTGGGCCTTCTGGCCTGGGGATACTGGCGCCTCCGGGTCTCACTGGTCCGGGAGGGCGGCGAGGGGGGCGGGCCGTGGTGGCGGCCCGTCTCTTTCGGCGCGGGACTCTTCCTTCTCTGGATCTCGATGGACTGGCCGGTGGGCCCCCTGGGAGCCAGCTATTTCGCCAGCCTCCACATGGCCCAGTACGTCGCCGTGGGGGTGGCCGCGCCGGCGCTCCTCTTCCTGGGCCTCCCCGCCGCCGCCTTGCGGCGTCTCGAGGGGCGTCCCGGAGTCATGGCGGTCCTCCGGGCGGTGACCCATCCCCTGGTCGCCTTCTGCCTCTTCAACGGGGTCATGACCCTCACCCACTGGCCGTCGGTGGTGGACACCCTCATGCCGACCCAGATGGGCTCCTTCGTCCTGGGCGCCTCCTGGATGGTGGCCGGCCTCGTCTTCTGGTGGCCGGTGCTGGCCCCGGTTCCGGAGCGCCCCGGCTTCACCCCGCTGGCCCGGATCGGGTATCTGGCGTTGAACGCGTTCCTCATCCGGCCGCCCTTCGCCATGATGATCTTCAGCGAGGACCCGGTCTTCCGGATCTACGAGCTGGCGCCTCCGCCCGCGGGCGACCCCATGGACGACCAGCAGCTCGGGGGGGTCATCATGAAGATCGGGGTGGCCTGGGTCATGTTCGCAGGCGTGGCTGCCATCTTTCTGCAGTGGGTGAGATCAGACGATCAGTGGAAGGAGGAGGGCCACCAGATCTGACCCGGAGATCCCCGCGTGACGTTCCCGCGGGAGTCGGGGCATTACGTGGATGGGGGCGCATCCGCCGGATTGAGCAAATCTGGCTGGGCGGTGGACGCCGCGCGAGGGTGGGGCGGGGCCGGCGTACCGGAGGATGTAGGGGGGGAACGCGGCGCAGGCCTTGCGCTCGCGAGATTCGCGGCATCAAGTGGGCGTGGCAGCAACGATCGGCCGGGTTGGGCGGGTCGGTCGAATCAGAGGTGCGCCGCGGGGTTGAGCCCGTGGTCGGGTACCCCCCACACGTGACTCCGGAGACTCCCGGTGACTGAATTCGAATACCTGGCGGTTCTGGTGTCACCCTTCCATGGATCGCCCATCTTCTCCTCGGCGTGGGTCGAATGATCCACCTCCGAGACCAGATGAAGCCGGACGCTGTTCATCTACTCTGGACCGCAGCGGTCTTCTGGATGCTGATCTTGAACTGGTGGGTGTTCTTCCAGTCGCAGAGCATGACCCGGTGGAGCTTTTCGACTACCTGGTGATCGTGATCGTCTGGGCGGTCCTCTTCTTTCTGCTCGCCGTGCTCCTCTTCCCGCCCGACCTCCCCTTCGCGCTGCACTTCGCGCTGCACTTCGCGGTGCTCGGGTTGATAGGGGTCTTCGTGCAGTCTCGAACGTTCCACGTGATCCTGGCGAGCTACATCCTCGGGATCGGGCTCACGTGGTCTCTTGTCGTGCGCCGCTTCCTGGCGGCGTAGCGACTCCGAAGTGGAATATCCCCCTCTTTTTCCATCTAGAGGACAGCGATATCACCCTTCAAGTAGAATAACGCCCAAAATTCCACTTGGAGGCAGCCTCGACGACACGCCAAGTGGAAAAAGGGTGGTATTTTCCACTTTCGGGCGCCGCTCCCATGCCTT
>JAVVEY010000065.1:3047-16427 GCA_032250675.1 Longimicrobiales bacterium
CCGCTCCCGTGCTTCCCGGGCGCCGCTCCCGTGCTTCCCTGGCGTCGCTCCCGTGCCTCCCGGGCCCGCTCCCGTGCCTCCCTGCCCCGCGAGCGGACCCGACGGGGTCGCCTGCACGCCCCTGGCGGTGCGCGACGAGGGGCGTCCCGGGGCGCACCCCGACGGGAACCCCGGATCGCATCCGCCGGATTGAGCAGATCTGGCTGGCCGCCGCCCGGGCGGCTATTGTCGGGACACACTCCCCGCACATCCCATCGTACCATGACCCATTCGCACCCCCGGTGACGAATCGTGCCCCCCCTTCCGGCGACCGGTCCTTCCTCGTGGAAGACCTCGTCTCCCTCGACGACGTCGCCGTCAAGGAGCTCCTTGCGGTGCTGCCGGTCGCGGTGTGCATCTGTGACGCCACGGGCACGATCACCTCATACAACGAGAGGGCGGTCGAGTTGTGGGGACGGGATCCGGGACTCGAGGGGCCTCCGGATCTCTTCTGTGGCTCGCTCGCGCTCTTCCATCGCGATGGGACGCCGATGCCCCACGCGGAGTCTCCGATGGCCGAAACGCTCGAGACCGGCGTCTCCGTGACGAACCGCGAGATCGCGATCGACCGACCCGATGGGACGCGCGTGTGCGCGTCGGTCAGCGTGGCCCCCCTCCGCGACAAGGATGGGACCCGGATCGGCGCCGTCAACTGCTTCCATGACGTCACCGAGCTGCGGAAGGCCGAGGAAGCCGTGCGTCGGCTGGCTCCCCTCCCCGAGCTCAATCCGACGCCGGTGATTGAAATCGACCTGACGGGGCGGCCCCGGTACCTCAATCCGGCCGCGAGCCGGGAATTTCCGGAGATGGAATCGCTCGGTGCCGGCCACCCGCTCCTCCGGCAGATCCTCGATCGCATCGCCGAGGACGATCCGGCGAGCCATTGCGTGGGTGAGGCCACCCTGGGCGAGAAGATCTACGAGTGGAGGGTGGGCCGCTTCCCGGAGGAGGATCGCATCATCGTGCATGTGGGGGACATCACCCCGCACCGGCAGGCCCTCGAAGCGCTGGGCACGAGCACGCGCCGCTTCCGGGCCCTCCTTGAACACGCGGCCGACGCCATCTTCGTCATCGGTCCGGATGGCCGGGTGCTCGACGTCAATGCGCAGGCCTGCCGGAGCCTCGGCTACACCGAAGAGGAACTCAGGACGATGTCCGTGCTGGACTTCGACCCGGGCACCTCGGTCGATCTGGTCGATGAGATCTGGGCCCTGGTGAATCGGGGCGAGTCGTTCACGGGTGAAGCGATCCACCGGCGAAAGGACGGGAGGACCTTTCCGGTCGAGATCTCGGTCGGGTTGATCGAGACCGAAGCCGATCCCGTCATGCTGGCCCTCGCCCGGGATATCACCGCGCGGCGGCGCCTCGAGGCGGAGCGGCGACAGGGCCAGAGACTCGAGGCGATCGGACAGCTCGCCGGGGGGATCGCGCACGACTTCAACAACATCCTGACGGTCATCCTCGGGTCGGTCGATCTCCTGCGCCAGACGGGCTCCATCCCCGAGCCCGCCCGGGAGATCGCGGAGGACATCTCCGAGGCCTCCGAACGAGCCGCTCGGCTCACGCAACAGCTCCTCGCCTTCAGCCGGCGGCAGATCCTGACCTTCGAGGTCCTCGACATCAACACCGTCGTCCGGGAGCTGGCCACCCTCCTGCATCGGCTGCTCGGCGAGACGATCGACGTCCAGACGACGCTCGCCACGGATCTCGACGCCGTCGAGGTCGACCGGGGGCAGCTCGAGCAGGTCGTCACCAACCTCGCGGTCAACGCACGGGACGCCATGCCGAAGGGGGGCGTGCTCCGAATCACCACCGCCAATGTGACGCTGGGTCCGGACGACGCCGTCGTCGACGCCCCGCCCGGACCCCATGTGTCGCTCACCGTGAGTGACACCGGGATGGGAATGAGCCCCGAGGTGCTGAGTCGTATCTTCGAGCCCTTCTTCACCACCAAGGAGAAGGGCCGTGGGACCGGCCTCGGCCTGGCCACCGTCTACGGGATCGTGGCTCAGAGCAATGGTCACATCACGGTGGAGAGCGAGCCCGGAGAGGGAACCACCTTCACCGTCTACTTCCCCCGGGTCACGACGTCCGCCCCCTCCGATCCGTCACCCCGAAGCCCGGAGCTCGCGCCCGGAGGCGCCGAGACGATCCTCGTGGTGGAGGATGAAGCCGCGGTCCGGAAGCTCATCTGCAGAGTCCTCGACGACCACGGCTACACCGTACTCGTGGCCTCGGATGGCCAGGAGGCTCTCGACCTCGCCCGGCGCCACGAAGGCCAGATCGACCTCCTCCTGAGCGATGTCGTCATGCCGGGGATGAGCGGTCGCGACCTCGCCGAGCACCTCCTGCACCTCTCCCCACGGACCCGCGTGGCCTTCCTCTCCGGCTACACCGACGATGAAGTCCTCCGGCACGGTGTGCTCGACGCGCGCTTCCCCTTCCTGCAGAAGCCCTTCACACCCGATGTCCTCGCCCGGAAGGTCCGGGATGTGCTCGACCCTCCGTAGGGCACGACACCCCGTGCCTCTTGGTTCAACGACGAAGTCTTGAATATCATCCGGTAGGTATATCTCCCTGAACGACGTTCACCTTCCTCCGTGGAAGGCATTCCTACCGTGGTGACGTTTCAAGAAGCTCCAGCGAAGCCGTCCGGCGACGGCATCGTACGCCGTACCGTGCCCGCCTCCAGCCCCCGCCGTTTCGCAGCGCGTCCGGGTGCGCCGCGGGGTGCCCCGCGGCCGACCTCGAGCGCGCTCCCGGCCACCCTCGGACTCCTCCTGGCGATGGGGGCGTGCTCGGGCGATGGCGAAGCCGCGCAGGGCGGTGTCGGCACGGCGGCGGCTGCGGTGCCGGTCGAGATCGCGGTCGCGCGTACCGACACCGTGCTGCAGCAGCTCCGCGCGGTCGGGAGCCTCGAGGCGGCCGCGCTCGTGACCGTCAAATCCGAGTCGAGTGGGCGTGTCCTCTCGCTCGAGGTGCGCGAGGGGAGCCGGGTCGAGGCGGGGGCCGTCCTCCTGCAACTCGACGCCGCGAAGCTCCAGGCGGAGTTCGAGGTGGCCGAGGCGGCCGCGGCGCGCGCGGAGACCGAGAGCGAGAATCTCGCGCGGCAGCTCGAGCGGAACCGTTCGCTGCTCGCGCAGGGTGCGATCTCGCCCCAGGCCTTCGACGACATCGAGGCCGCAGCGCGCTCGGCGGACGCGCGTCTCCGCGAGGCGCGTGCCGCGCTTTCGCTCGCGCGCGAACGACTCGAAGACGCGACAGTGCGCGCGCCCTTCTCCGGTGAGGTCGGGCTGCGGTCGATCGATCTCGGCGCCTACGTGGAGGACGGCGATGACCTCTTCCAGCTGGTCGACAACGATCCGCTCGAGATCGCTTTTCCGGTGCCCGAACGCTACCTGGGAGCGATGCAGCTCGGCGCGCGGGTCGAGCTTCAGGTGCGCAACTTCCCCGACCGGCGCTTCGCGGGGGAGGTCGTCTTCATGAGCCCGCTCGTGGACCCGGTGAACCGCACCGTGACGGTGAAGGCCCGGGTCGCCAACCCCGACCGCGTGTTGCGTTCGGGGCAGTTCGCGGATGTGCGCATGGAGCTCGGCCGGCGCCCCGACGCGATCGTCATCCCCGAGGCCGCCATCGTGCCGGGTCGGGCCGACGACGCCGTCTTCGTGGTCCGTGAGGGGGTCGTCACGCGGCGCTCGGTCACCGTGGGGAGCCGGTCCGGGGGCGAGGTGGAGGTGGTCGAGGGGCTGGCCGCGGGGGATACCGTGGTGGTGGCCGGGCAGCAACGCCTGAGCGACGGCGCCGCGGTGAGAGTCGAGGTGGGGGGATAGCGCGATGTTCCTCCCCGAGATCTCGATCAGCCGTCCCGTACTCGCCACCGTCGTCACCCTCTCGATCATCCTCACGGGGGCGATCGGCTACCTCAACCTCCCGGTCCGCGAGCTCCCGGATGTCGAGTTCCCGATCGTGAGCGTCACGACGATCCTCCCGGGCGCCAGCCCCGAGGTCGTCGAGACCGAGGTGACCGAACTCCTGGAAGAGGAGATCAACACGATCGAGGGGATCAAGACGCTCACCTCGGTCAGCGCGGACAACACCAGCATCATCACCGCCGAGTTCGAGCTCGACCGCGACGTGGACCTCGCGCTTCAGGATGTCCGCGCCAAGGTGAGCCGGATTCGGGGCGAGCTCCCCGACGACGTGGACGACCCCGTCATCGACAAGCTCGATCCGGAAGCCTCCCCGATCATCTGGCTCCCCGTGCGCGCACCCGGGGTCCCGCTCACCGATGTCAACGACTTCGCGGACAATGTGCTCAAGGAGCGCCTGCAGAGCCTCCCGGGTGTCGGTTCGGTCATCCTCGGGGGCCAGCAGCGATTCGCCGTGCGCATCCGCCTCGACGCGCAGAAGATGGCCGGCTACAGCCTCACGATCGACGAGGTGCGGCAGGCGCTCCAGCTCGGCAACGTCGACCTCCCGTCGGGCCGCGTCGAGGGCCGGACCCGTGAGTTCACGGTGCGCACCGAGGGCGAATTCCCGTCGCCCGCGGCGTTCAACGATCTGATCGTGGCGTGGCGCTCGAACGCGCCGGTGTACCTGCGTGACATCGGTGTCGCCGAGGCCGGAGTGGAGGACGAGCGCACCCTGGCCCGCTTCAACGGCGAGCCCACCGTCGGCGTCGGGGTGATCAAGCAGTCCGACGCGAACACCGTTGCGGTCGCCCACCTCGTGCTCGAAGAGGTGGAGCGGGTGCGGGAAACGCTCCCGCCGGGGTACCGGATCGATGTGGCGGTGAACGACGCGATCTTCGTGGAGCGCTCCGTCGAGGAGGTCCAGGAGACGATCCTCATCGCGCTCATCCTCGTCGTCGTGGTGATCCTCCTCTTCCTCCGGAGCTGGCGCGCGACACTGATCCCGGCGCTCGCGATCCCGGTCTCGATCATCGGCACCTTCGGCACGCTCTACCTCCTCGACTTCTCGATCAACACCCTCACCCTTCTCGCCCTCGTGCTCGCGATCGGGATCGTGGTGGACGACGCGATCGTGGTGGTCGAGAATATCTACCGACATATGGAGGAGGAGCGCGAGGACCCGGTGAAGGCGGCGCGCGAGGGCGCCTCGGAGATCGCCTTCGCGGTCCTCGCGATCTCGCTCACCCTCATCATCGTCTTCCTCCCGATCGCCTTCATCTCCGGCGTGGTCGGCCGACTCTTCCGGGAGTTCGGGCTGACGGTGGCCGTCTCGGTCGCGATCTCGGCCTTCGTCGCGCTGACGCTCACCCCGATGCTCTGCTCCCGATTCCTGAAGCCTCACACGGGCAAGGAGAATGTCGTCTTCCGGTGGAGCGAGCGGATCCTCTCGGGGCTCGAGGCGTGGTACGAAGCGGTGCTCAGGGTCGCGCTCCGCCGGCGCGCCCTCGTCGTCGTCGTCGCCGTCCTCTCCCTCGCGGGGAGCCTCGGGCTCATGACGGTGCTCGGGCAGGAGTTCGTGCCGCCCGAGGACCGGGGGCAGTTCCTCGTCTCGGTAAACGCCCCGGAGGGCGCCACCCTCGCATACACCGACCGCTACATGCGCGAGGTGGAGGCGGTGGTCCGCGGTGCCGAGGGCGTCGACGGTTTCTTCTCCGCGATCGGGCTCGGGATCGGGGGCCCCTCCTCGGTGAACAGCGGGATCGTCTTCGTCCGTCTCCTCCAGGAACGCGAGCGGGACCAGTTCGAGATCATGGACGAGATCCGGGCCGGCGTCGCGCCGCTCGCGGGTGTGGACGTCTTCATCATCGCCCCGAACTCGCTCGACCCGGGGGGCTTCGAGCAACCGCTCCAGTTCGTCATTCAGGGCCCCGACCTCGAGGAGCTCTCCGAGGCCGCCGAGAGGGTCGCGAGTCGGGCGCGCGGGCTTCCCGGGCTCGTCGGAGTCGACACCGATGTCGACCTGAACAAGCCCCAGCTCCAGATCACCGTGGACCGCCCGCGCGCCGCGTCGCTCGGCGTCGATGTCGCGGAGATCGCGACCACGCTGCAGGTGCTCCTCGGGGGGAACGACCTCAGCGAGTACAAGGAGGGGAACGAACGCTACGAAGTCATGGTGCAGCTCGTCGACTCCCTCCGGGCCACCCCGGATGACCTCCGGTCGATCTTCGTGCGCGGCGAGGGAGGTCGGCTCGTCCAGTTGGCGAGTGTCGTGGATGTCACCGAAACCGTGGGCCCCAACCAGGTCAGCCACTTCAACCGCAGGCGCTCGATCACGATCGCGGCGAGCCCGCTGGGGATCCCGCTCGGCGAGGCGCTGGCGCAGCTGGAGGCGGTGGCGGCCGAAGAACTCCCCGCGGGGTTCGAGACGACGGTGTCGGGCCAGACCCAGGACTTCCAGGAGTCGGCGGCGAGCCTGATCTTCGCGCTGCTGATGGCGGTGGTCGCGGTCTACCTCATCCTGGCCGGGCAGTTCGAGAGCTTCGTGCATCCCTTCACCATCATGCTCGCCCTCCCGCTCGCTCTGGTGGGTGCGGCGGTCACCCTCTTCCTCTTCGGGATGACGTTGAATATCTACTCGATGATCGGTGTCATCATGCTGATGGGCCTCGTGACCAAGAACTCGATCCTCCTCGTCGATTTCGCCAACCAGGAGCGGGGGCGCGGCACGGCGCGCCTCGATGCGGTGATGCGGGCCGGGGTCGTGCGACTCAGGCCGATCCTGATGACCTCCGTCTCGGTGATCTTCGGGGTGCTCCCGATCGCGCTCGCGCTCGGCGCCGGCGCCGAATCGAGGCGCCCGCTCGGTGCGGTGGTCATCGGAGGGATGCTCTCCTCGACCGCGCTCACCCTGATCGTCGTCCCGGTCTTCTACCTGATGATCGACGAGGCCCAGGAGTGGGTGCGTACGCGCCTGGGTCGGCAGGACGAGGTCGACGACGCCACGCCGCCCGACGGGCTGCTCACGGAGGGCCCCCGATGAGCGCGGCGACGAGGCCCGGAGCGATCCTCCTCCCGGCGCTTCTCCTCTCTTCCTTCGCGGCAGCCCCCCTCCGGGCGCAGGACGGGCCGATCCGGCTGAGCCTCGACGAGGCGGTCCAGCGCGCCGTGACCGTCAATGAGGACGTCCTGATGGCGCGCGCGGAGAAGGCCCGGGTGGAGGGCTCCGCGACGGAGGTGCGCGCGAACGCCCTCCCCGACGTCTCGCTCGACTTCGGCTACACCCGCAACCTCCAGACCCCCGTTCTCTTCTTCAACACCCCCGAAGGGACGGACCAGATCTCGATCGGCAACGATCACGACTACGCCTTCACGCTGAGCGTCGATCAGCCGCTCCTCGACTTCTCGCTCGGTCCGGCGCGCTCGGCTGCGCGCCTCGCGGCGCGCGCGGCGGACGCGGGGGTCGAATCCGCCCGCGTCGTGGTCGCCATGAATGTGCGGAACGCCTACTACACCGTCCTCCTCGACGAGGCGCTGCTGCGCGTGCAGGAGCAGGCGCTCGCGCAGGCGCAGGCGCGGCTGGATCAGGTGCGGAGTTTCGAGCGGGCCGGGACGGCGTCGGAGTTCGACCTCCTCACGGCCGAGGTCGAGGTGGAGAATATCCGCCCCCAGGTGATCGAGGCGGCCAACACGCTGGCGGTGGACCGGGATCGCTTGAAGCGCCTGATCGGGATGCCGCTGGACGCCGAGCTGGCGCTCACCGACGCGCTCGCCGATCCCTCTCCGGAGCCGACGCTCGAAGAAGCGGTTCAGCGCGCGCTCTCGAACCGCCCCGATCTCGAAGGACAGCGGCTCCTCGTCGATTTCCAGTCGGAGAATCTGACCGCCGAGAACCGCTCATTCCTCCCGACGATGTCGTGGAACACGACCCTCCTCAGGCGAGCGTCGTCGGATGACTTCCTCCCACCCGAGCGGGACTTCTCCCAGACCCTCACCACGGGCGTGCTCTTCGAGCTCCCCCTCTTCGACGGCCGGGAGCGATCGGGCCGGATCCAGCAGGCGAAGGCCTCGCAGACGCTGGAGCGCTACCGCCTGGAGCAGCAGGTGGAGGTGGTCCGGCTGGAGGTGCAGCAGTCGCACCGGAACCTCGGAGCGGCGCGGGAGCGAATCGAGGCGTCGCGCTCGAATGTGCGACGGGCCGAGCGCGCGCTCGAGATCGCGCAGGTGCGCTTCGCGAGCGGCCTCGGCACCCAGGTCGAACTCAACGACGCGGAGCTGGCGGTGACCCAGGCGAGGACGAATGCGATCGAGGCGCTCTTCGCATACAATGTGGCGCGCGCCCAACTCCGGCGTGCGATGGGGGAACGATGAGGGGCCCGCGCCGCGCCCGCGCCCCGGGGATCCTCCTCGCCTTCGGAATCGCCCTCGCCTCTCTCGCCTCGCCGCTGCGCGCGCAGGACGACCCCCCGATGCCCGAGCTCCCGCAGCGCTTCAGCGTCGCGCTCGGGGGGGCGAACTGGATATGGGACACCTCCCCGGCCGGCACCCCCTCGGTGGGAGACGCGACCTCGATCAATGTCGAGCTCGAGTCGCTCGTCACCCCGTGGCTCGGCTTCCGCCTGGGCGGGGGGTTCGGTCGCCCCGATCTGCGCACGGAGACGGACGAGGTGGAGGTGAACCAGTACCACGTCGAGGTGCTCGCGGTGCTTCGGGCCCCGGGGCTGCTGGACGCGTGGGAGATCACCCCCTTCATCGACGCGGGGTACGGAACCCTCGTCCACGACCCCAGGCGCGCCGGACTCGTCACCAAGAATCAGAGCATGTGGCTCTACGGCGCCGGTGTGGAGTGGGATGCGCTGGATCGGGTCGGGTTCCGTGCCTCGTGGCGGCGCACCGCCGCGGAGTTGAACAACGTCTTCGATCCCTCGGAGCGCGACACGGAGACCGTTGACGCGGATCGGCTGATCTGGAGTGTCTTCTGGCGGTTCTGAGGGCGGCGGGTGCGCCCCTCGTCATCGGCGGCCCGCGAGCTCCTGGTGGATGAGGGCACCGATCCGCGCTTCGGGGCTCGCCCCCTCCGGCGGGTCGTCGAACGGCGGATCGTCGATCCGCTCTCGCGCCTGATCGCCACCCGAGCGCTCAAGCCCGGCGATGTCGTCGAGGTGGATGTGGACGGCGAGGAGCTGGCGTTCTACCGGGTGGGTCGGGCGCGCGGGTCGAAGCTGTAGACGGGCGCGCTCTCCGCTCAGCTCCCGAATTCCACCTGCGTCGTGATCTCGATGCACCGGTGCAGTGTGCGGTAGACGGGGCAGTGCATCGCGTGCACGTCGTGCACACGCTCGACCGTCTCGCGCTTCTCCGGAGGGACGCCGGTGAGCGTGTACGTCACATGAATCCGTCGGATCACGAGGACGCCCTCGTCCTTCTCCACCTCTCCCGACACATCGGCGGTGAGCCTGCCCTTCGATGCGTCGATCTCGCGCGCCTCCAGCGCGCCTCCGAAGGTCCCGGCCAGTCAGCCGCCGGTCGCGGCCATGACGTGATCCAGGGTCGTCGGATTCTCCTCACGGCCCTCGACGCCGTAGTGCTCGGCGATGGCGCCGTGAACACCGTAGGCTACCGCGACGCCACCCGGGAGATGAGCGGTACGGCGAGGGCCTTCGTCCCTCTCGATTCGGATCTGGGCGCGGTAGAGAACGTCGGACATCGGATCCCTTCCTCCTGGAGTCGAGAGCATGTCGAGCCGGGCGCCGAGGCATGAATGCGGATCTCTTCGCCGCGACCGCCCGGGAGGCCCGGTACCACGCAGGTGGCGGGGTGTTCCGGAGGTGATCGCGCGGTCTCGTCCACTTGACGTTCGCCCACGCCACCCGGAAGCTGCGAGCACCCACTCTCCCCCTCGTCCCGCAGGAGCCCGCCCCGTGCTCGAGTTCCGCCTCAACCCCGCAAGTTGGGCTTCACTGAAGCCCTTCGGCCTCGGCGAGGAGAAGCCGGCGCACTACCGCGCGATGGCGGGCGTCGTCTGGGAGAACCGCGACGAACTCGGCTTCGCGTGGCGGATCCTGCGGGACGGCGTCTGTGACGGGTGCGCGCTCGGCACCACCGGGATGCACGATGCCACGATGGAGGGGATCCACCTCTGCAATGTGCGGCTGGCGCTCCTGCGGCTGAACACGATGGGGCCGCTCGATCCGGAGATCCTCGCCGACGTCGACGCCCTCCGATCGATGCGCGGCGAGGCGCTCCGCGAACTCGGGCGGCTCCCGTACCCGATGGTGCGGCACCGGGGCGAGCCGGGATTTCGTCGGATCTCGTGGGACGACGCGCTCGAGCTGGCCGCCGACCGCCTCCGCGCGACCGACCCCCGGCGGATGGCCTTCTACCTGACCTCGAGGGGGATCACGAACGAGGTCTACTACGGGGTGCAGAAGGCGGCGCGCTGCATCGGCACGAACAACGTCGACAACTCGGCGCGGATCTGCCACGCGCCGAGCACGACGACGCTCAAGCGGACCCTGGGGGTGGCGGCCTCGACCTGCTCGTACGAGGACTGGATCGGCACCGACCTCCTCGTCTTCATCGGCTCGGACGTCGCGAACAACCAGCCGGTCGCGACGAAGTACATCTACTACGCGAAGGAGAAGGGGACGCGGGTCGTCATGGTGAACCCGTACCGCGAGCCGGGGATGGAGCGCTACTGGATCCCCTCGATCCTGGACAGCGCGCTCTTCGGCACGCGGCTCACCGACGACTTCTTTGAGCTCCATCAGGGCGGCGACGTGGCCTTCCTGAGCGGCGCGCTCAAGCACCTGGTCGAGGAGGGCGGGGTCGATCACGACTGGATCGAGCGGCACGGCGAGGGGTGGGGGGAGGTCGAGGCGACGGTGCGGTCGATCTCGTGGGAGGACCTCGAGCGATTCTCGGGCGCGACGGAGGCGTCGATGCGCGACTTCGGGCGGCTGGTGGGCGAGGCGAAGAGCGCGGTCTTCGTCTGGAGCATGGGGATCACGCAGCACCGCTTCGGCGTCGACAATGTGCAGGCGATCGCGAATCTGGCGCTCGCGCGGGGCTTCGTCGGGCGCGAGAAGTGCGGGCTGATGCCGATCCGGGGCCACTCGGGGGTGCAGGGGGGCGCGGAGGTGGGGGCGGTCCCGTGGACCTTTCCCGGGGGCGCGCCGATCGACGCCGAGGGCGCCCGGCGCTTCGGCGAGCTCTGGGGCTTCGCGGTGCCCGACTGGCGGGGGCTCTCGGCGGTCGAGACGGTGCACGCCGCGCACCGGGGCGAGATCGACGTGCTCTGGGCGATCGGGGGCGACTACCTCGGGACCCTCCCCGAGCCCGACTACTGCCGCGAGGCGCTCGAGCGGGTCCCGCTCCGCGTGCACCAGGACATCGTCCTCGCACCGCAGATGCTCGTCGATCCGGCCGAGACGGTCCTCCTCCTGCCCGCGACCACCCGCTACGAGCAGCCCGGCGGCGGGACGGAGACCTCGACCGAGCGGAGGATCTGGTTCAGCCCCGAGATCCCGGGCCGGCGGATCGGGGAGGCGCGCACCGAGTGGGCGGTGCTCACCGAGGTGGCGGCGCGGGTGCGGCCGGAGCACGCCGAGCGGATCCGCTTCGAGGACGCCGCCGAGCTCCGCGCCGACATCGCCCGGGCCGTCCCCTTCTACGCGGGGATCGAGACGCTCTCGGAGAAGGGCGACGCGGTGCAGTGGGGCGGGGCGCGGCTCTGCGAAGGGGGCGCGTTCGGGACCCCGAGCGGGCGCGCGCGCTTCCACGCGGTCCGCCCGCCGGAGCTCGACGTGCCCGAGGGGTGGTTCCACCTCAGCACCCGCCGCGGCAAGCAGTTCAACTCGATGGTCCAGGCCGAGGTCGACCCGCTCACCGGCGCGGGCCGCGACGCGGTCTTCATGGCCGAGGGCGACGCGCGGCGCCTCGGGGTGGCGGAGGGCGACGCGCTCCTCCTCCGCAACGAGATCGGAGAGCTCCGCGGCCGCTGCCGGATCGCCCGGATCCGGGAGGGGAATGTGCAGCTCCACTGGCCCGAGGGGAACGTCCTCATCGAGAAGGGCGTCGTCGAGCCGGCGTGCGGGATCCCCGACTACACGGCGCGCGTGGAGATCCTGCCGCTCGGGCGGGACGGCGGATGAGGGTGAGGCGGACGACGCCGCCGCGGCGGATGAGGCGCCGCGCCCCGTGAGCACGCCCGGCGCGGGGGTCCGGCGGGTGCGTGTCCGGCACTTCGAGGCCGATTCCGAGGTGCGGAAGCGGGACGTCGTCGCGGTCGAGGAGCCGCTCGAGATCCGCCTCGAGCACGGCCCGACCCCGGCCCGCGAGACGGTGGCGCTCGCGGTCACGATGCGCACCCCGGGCCACGACTTCGAGCTGGCCGCGGGCTTCCTGAAGGGCGAGGGAATCCTCGCGCGCCGCGACGACCTCCTCGATATCACCTACTGCCTCGGCGAAGAGAAGCTCGAGCAGGAGTACAATGTGGTGAGCGTCCGGCTCGCCCCCGGGGTGAGCTTCGACCCCGGACGACTCGAGCGGAACTTCTACACGACCTCGAGCTGCGGCGTCTGCGGGAAGGCGACGCTGGAGGCGGTCGAGGTGCGCGGCTGCGCGCCGCTCCCGATGCGCGAAGGCGCGCTCGACGAGGCGGTCGTGCGCGGCCTCCCGGCAGCGCTGCGCGAGGAACAGAAGCTCTTCGAGCGCACCGGCGGGATCCACGCGGCGGGGCTCTTCACCCCGGCGGGCGAGCTCGCCGTGCTGCGCGAGGATGTGGGGCGGCACAACGCCGTCGACAAGGCGCTGGGGGTCGCCTTCCTGGAGCCCGCACGCTTCCGGCCCGACCCCTTCCCCGGCGACGCGGTACTCTGCGTGAGCGGACGCGCCTCCTTCGAAATCGTGCAGAAGGCGCTCGCCTCGGGGGTGGCGACGGTGGTCGCCGTGGGCGCGCCGTCGAGCCTCGCGGTCGAGCTGGCGGCGCGCTTCGAGATGACGCTCGTCGGCTTCGCGCGGGCCGACGGCTTCAACGTCTACACGGGGATCGCGCGGATCCGGGGCGGGGCGGGGGGGTGAGCGCTCGCCGAACGCCCCGGAGGCGTGAACACCCCGCCGGGCACACGCACCCCGCCGGACGAGACGCTGCCACGGCCCCGGAGCGCGTCCTCGGTGTCATCCTCGCCGGTGGCGGGAGCACGCGCTTCGGCTCGCCGAAGGCGGCGGCGCGGATCGCGGGGCGCCCGATGGCCGGGTGGGTCCGCCGCGCGCTCGAGCCGCACCTCGACGAGGTGGTCATCGTCACTGGCGACCCCTCGCTCGCCGCGCTCCTCCCGATCCGCTCGCGCCCGGACGCGCTCCCCGGACTCGGGCCGCTCGGCGGCCTCTTCACCGCGCTCGGGTGGGCGCGGGAGGAGGGGTGCGCGGGGGC
>JAVVEY010000002.1:0-67756 GCA_032250675.1 Longimicrobiales bacterium
GGCGGCGGTTGTCGTGAACCATCGCGTCGTCGCGCCGGACCACCCGATCGCGGCCTCGGACGAGGTCGCGCTCCTCCCTCCCGTCGCGGGCGGATGAGCGACGCGCGCGCCGGGGGCGCCCGCGTGGTGCGCGCCGACCTCACCGACACCTCCCTCGATCCCGCCGATCTCCTCGAGGCGGTGGCCGATCCCGCTCACGGCGCCTCGCTCCTCTTCGTCGGCACCGTGCGCGACCACGCCGACGGGCGCCCCGTCTCGGGGATGCGCTACGAGGCGTACGTCGCGATGGCCGAGCACGTCCTGCACGAGATCGCCGAGGAGGCGGCGAGTTGCCTCGGCAGGGGGGCGATCGCGGTGACCCACCGGATCGGCACCCTCGCGATCGGCGAAACGAGTGTCGCGATCGCCGTCGCGAGCCCGCACCGCGCGCCCGCGTGGGAGGCCGGGCGGTACGTGATCGAGGAGATCAAGCGCCGCCTCCCCGTATGGAAGCACGAAGACTACGCCGATGGCGAGGCGTCCTGGGTGGAGGGCCACCCGCTCGAGGCGGAGGGGGAGGCGAGCGCCCGCGTCGGGTCGGACGCCCGGCCCGATGCCCGCGTCGGGCCCGATGCCCCGACCGGCCCGACGGCCGCGGAGGGAGCGTGAGCCGTGGCCCCGCCCTCCCGATCGTGGATCGACCCGCTCCGGGGAGCGATCCGGAGCGCGTCCGCGCCGGCGGCGCGATGGTGGACGGCTTCGGACGCACGATCGAGTACCTCCGCGTCTCCGTCACCGACAAGTGCAACCTGCGCTGCGTCTACTGCATGCCGCCCGAGGGGCTCCCCTGGATCCCGAAGTCCGAACTCCTCTCGTGGGAGGAGATCCGCGACGTCGTCGCCACGATGGCGCCGATGGGGCTCCGGCGCGTGCGCCTCACCGGAGGCGAACCGCTCGTGCGTCGCGACATCCCCACCCTCGTTCGCCTTCTGCGCGAGATCCCCGGGATCGAGGATCTCTCGCTCTCGACCAACGCCGTGCTCCTCGCCGACCACGCCGACGCCCTCGTCGACGCCGGGCTTGATCGGGTGAACATCTCGCTCGACTCGCTGCGCGACGAGCGGATCGACGCGATCGCGCGCCGCCCCGGCGCGGCCGCCTCGATCCGGCGGGGGATCGCCGCCGCCGAACGCGTCGGGCTCGCTCCGATCAAGCTCAATGTGGTCGTGATGCGCGGGCGCAACGACGACGAGATCGAGGCCTTCGCGCGGATGACGCTCGATCACCCCTGGCACATCCGCTTCATCGAGGTCATGCCGACCGGGGCCAACCTCGAGGTCTCACGCGCCGAGGAGGTAACGTGCGACGAGGTGCTCGAGCGGATCGCTGTGATCGACACCCTTGAGCCCGTCGAGGGCCCGACGGGCAATGGCCCCGCGCGCTACTGGCGCTTCCCCGGCGCCGCCGGCACGATCGGCGTGATCACCCCGATGAGCCACACCTTCTGCGACCGCTGCAACCGCATGCGGCTCACCGCGGACGGAAAGCTGCGCCCCTGTCTCTTCGGCGACCTCCACACCGACCTGCGGGGCCCGCTACGCAGCGGCGATCCGATCCGTCCGCAGATCGAGCGCGCGCTCCGCATCAAGCCGGAGCGGCACCTCCTCGAGCGCGGAAGCGACGTCGGCTCGGGCGGGCTCGCCGCGCTCTCGCAGACCGGCGGGTAGGCGGCGGCGTTCGTCGGCCGCTGTTTGCCGCCCGCCCTTGAGCGGCTTCCTTCCCCTCTCTAGCTTGCGGAGCCGGGACGGCGCGTCGCCGTTCCCGGACGGTCGACGACGATCCACACCCCCACCCGCCTCCGCGGACACACCCCGAAAGAGGAAGCCACCGTGAGCGCTCGCAAGATCACCGTAGTCGGAGCCGGCAACGTCGGGGCTACTGCAGCCCAGCGCATCGCCGAGAAGGAACTCGCCCGCGAAGTCGTCATGATCGACATCGCCGAGGGGATTCCGCAGGGAAAGGGGCTCGACCAGTGGGAGAGCGCCCCGATCGAGGGGTTCGACACACGGATCACGGGATCGCAGAGCTACGACGCCGCCGCGGGATCGGAGATCTTCGTCGTCACCGCGGGGATCGCGCGCAAGCCGGGGATGAGCCGCGACGACCTCCTCAAGACGAACGCCTCGATCGTCGGGAGTGTCGCGGAAGAGATCGCGCGCATCGCGCCCGACGCGATCATCATCATGGTGTCGAACCCGCTCGACGTGATGTGCCATGTGGCGATGAAGGCCAGCGGCTTCCCGCGCGAGCGCGTGATCGGGATGGCCGGGATCCTCGACACCGCCCGCTACCGCTCCTTCATCGCGCTCGAGCTCGACGTCTCCGTCGAGGATATCCAGGCGCTCGTCCTCGGCGGTCATGGCGACACGATGGTGCCGCTCCTCTCGACGACCTCGGTGAGCGGGATCCCGCTCACGCACTTCCTCGACGAGGAGCGCATCGAGGCGCTCATCGAACGCACCCGGAAGGGGGGCGCCGAGATCGTCGGGCACCTGAAGACGGGGAGCGCCTACTACGCGCCCTCGGCCGGAGCGGTGCAGATGGTCGAGGCGATCGTGAACGACAAGCGGCGCATCCTCCCGTGCGCGGCGTGGCTCCAGGGCGAGTACGGACACAAGGGGCTCTTCCTCGGGGTGCCGTGCAAGCTGGGGGAGGGGGGGCTCCTCGAGATCATCGAACTCGATCTGAACGAGCACGAGGCGAGCGAACTCGCCAACTCCGCGCAGGCCGTACGCGACACGATGTGCGCCCTCGCGTGAGACGCCCCTCCCGGGCGGAAACTCTTTCGGGCCTTCCACGCTTGCAGTACCGGGGCCGCGCGGCGCGGTCCCGCGTCGAACTCAATTCGGAGCAGCGATGCCACGCGTCGTGAATCTCTACCGATCCTCGGTCGGCAAGAAGATCGTGATGGCCCTCTCGGGCCTCATCCTCTTCGGCTTCATCGTCGGCCACATGGCCGGCAACCTCAAGGTGCTCCAGGGGTGTCACCCCGCGGAAGTGGGGGACCACGCGGCCGGCCTCTCGGTGCCCGGGCAGACGTGCGCCCTCGACACCTACGCCGAGTTCCTGCGCGAGGCCGGCTACCCGGCGATGCCGCAGGGCGCGCTCCTCTGGAGCTTCCGCCTCCTCCTCCTCGGCGCGGTCGGGGCGCACGCCGTCTCCGCCTTCCAGCTCTGGAGCCGGGCGCGCGCCGCGCGGCCCGAGGGGTACGGACGTCCGAAGGACATCTCCTTCACCTACGCCTCGCGCACGATGCGGTGGGGGGGCGTCATCCTCCTCCTCTACATCGTCTACCACCTCCTCCACTTCACCACCGGGCAGGCGCACTCCGACTTCATCGCCGGCGGGGTGCACCACAACTATGTGGCCGCCTTCCAGAACCCGCTGATCCTCGCGATCTACCTCGTCGCCAATGCGGCGCTCTGCCTGCACCTCTTTCACGGTCTCTGGAGCGCGACGCAGACGCTCGGCGCCAACCATCCGAAGTACAACCACCTCCGACGCCCCATCGCGACCGCCATCTCGCTCGCGATCTTCGTCGGATTCATGATTCCGCCGGTGCTCGTCTTCGCCGGCGTGGTGAGGTGAGGGGAGAGAGACCATGGAATTGAACGCGCGCATCCCCTCGGGGCCGATCGAGCAGAAGTGGGCGAACCATCGCTTCGAGATGAAGCTGGTGAACCCCGCGAACAAGCGGAAATACGACGTCATCATCGTCGGCACGGGGCTCGCCGGCGCCTCGGCCGCGGCCACGATGGGCGAGCTGGGCTACAACGTCCACGCCTTCACCCATCACGAATCTCCCCGGCGCGCGCACTCGATCGCCGCGCAGGGCGGGATCAACGCCGCCAAGAACTACCAGAACGACGGCGACTCGATCCACCGCCTCTTCTACGACACGGTGAAGGGGGGAGACTTCCGATCGCGCGAGGCGAATGTGCACCGCCTCGCCGAGGTGAGCCTCAACATCATCGACCAGGCGGTGGCGCAGGGCGTACCCTTCGCGCGCGAGTACGGCGGGCTGCTCGCGAACCGCTCCTTCGGCGGCGCGCAGGTCTCGCGGACCTTCTACGCGCGGGGGCAGACGGGGCAGCAGCTCCTCCTCGGCGCGTACCAGGCGCTCGAGCGGCAGGTGCGCGCGGGGACCGTCACGATGCACGCGAGCACCGAGCTCCTCGACGTCGTCGTGATCGACGGGGTCGCGAAGGGGATCGTTACGCGCGACCTGACGACGGGGACGATCGAGTCGCACGCGGCCGACGCGGTGGTGCTCTGTACCGGCGGCTACTCCAACGTCTTCTACCTCTCCACCAACGCGCAGAAGTCGAACGTCACCGCGACCTGGCGCGCCCACAAGCGCGGCGCGGGCTTCGCCAACCCCTGCTACACGCAGATCCACCCGACGTGCATCCCGCCCTCGGGGGAGTATCAGTCGAAGCTCACCCTGATGAGCGAGTCGCTGCGCAACGACGGACGGATCTGGGTGCCGAAGGACCCCGACGACACGCGCGCGGGCAACGACATCCCCGACGACGCGCGCGACTACTACCTCGAGCGCCTCTACCCCTCCTTCGGCAACCTGACGCCGCGCGACATCGCCTCCAGGCGGGCCAAGGAGATGGTCGACAAGGGGCACGGCGTGGGCCCGATGGAGAACGGCGTCTTCCTCGACTTCCGCCACGCGATCGAGCGGCTCGGGAAGGAGACGGTCGCCGAGCTCTACGGCAACCTCTTCGAGATGTACGAGCGGATCACGGGGGAGAACCCGTACGAGCGTCCGATGCGGATCTTCCCCGCGCCGCACTACACGATGGGCGGGCTCTGGGTCGACTACGACCTCATGACGACCGTCCCCGGGCTCTTCGCCGCGGGCGAGGCGAACTTCTCCGATCACGGCGCGAATCGTCTGGGCGCGAGCGCGCTCATGCAGGGACTCGCCGACGGCTACTTCGTGGTGCCGCTCACGATCGGCAACTACCTCGCCACGGTGAAGCCGGGCGAGGTCGACACCGGCCACGCCGCCTTCGCGGACACCGAGCGCGACGTGATGGCGCGTCAGACGAAGCTCCTCGAGGTCAACGGCTCGCGCTCGGCCGCCTCCTTCCACCGCGAGCTCGGCGCGCTCATGTGGGAGAACTGCGGAATGGAGCGGACCGAGGAGAGGCTCCGGGCCGCGCTCGAGCGGATCCCCGCGCTGCGCGAGGAGTTCTGGAAGGACGTGCGGGTGCCCGGCGATGGGGAGGGGCTCAACCTCTCGCTCGAACAGGCCGGCCGCGTCGCGGACTTCCTCGAATTCGCCGAGGTGATGTGCTGGGACGCGCTCACCCGCGACGAGTCGTGCGGCGCGCACTACCGCCCCGAGCATGTGACCGACGAGGGTGAGGCGAAGCGCGACGACGAGAACTTCGCGCACGTCGCCGTCTGGGAGTTCACCGGGGTGGGCGAGGCGCCGAATCGCCACACCGAGGAACTCGAATTCGAGAACGTCCCGCTCTCGCAGAGGAGCTACAAGTAATGAGGCTGAAGCTGAACGTCTGGCGGCAGAGCGGTCCGAACGATCCGGGGCGCTTCGAGACGTACGACGCCACCGAGATCTCGCCCGACATGTCCTTCCTCGAGATGCTCGACGTCGTCAACGAGCGCATCCTCGCCGACGGGGGCGAGCCGATCGCCTTCGACCACGACTGTCGCGAGGGGATCTGCGGGTCGTGCGGGATGATGATCAACGGCGTGCCGCACGGGCCGAAGAGCCTCACGACGGTCTGCCAGCTCCACATGCGAACCTACTCGGACGGCGACGAGTTGTGGATCGAGCCCTTCCGCGCGCGCGCCTTCCCCGTCCTCAAGGACCTCTACGTCGACCGCACCCCCTTCGATCGCATCATCCAGGCGGGGGGCTACATCTCGGTGCGCACCGGGAGCGCCCAGGACGCCAACGCCGACCCGATCCGCAAGAGCGACGCCGACGCCGCCTTCGACGCCGCCGCCTGCATCGGGTGCGGTGCGTGCGTCGCGGCGTGCCCCAACGCCTCGGCGATGCTCTTTACCTCGGCCAAGATCGCGCACCTCGCGCACCTCCCGCAGGGGCAGGCCGAGCGCTACACGCGCGTGCTCGACATGGTCGACCAGCACGACGACGAGGGGTTCGGCAACTGCACGAACCACGGCGCGTGCGAGAACGCCTGCCCCAAGGGGATCAGCGTCGACTACATCGCGCAGCTCAACCGGGATCACTTCAGGGCGACGGTGACGGCTGACTCGGAGGGCGTGGGCGCCTGATGAGCCGTCCAGATCGCTCTTCGTTCGTGAGTGCATGGACAAAGAGCGCGCTGACGCTGCTCCTGGTGGTCGTTGTGACGGTACCTGTGGCGGGCGCACAGGAGCGCGTTACGGTCGGGCCGCTCGTGGCGAGCTTTACGGACGGAAGCGAGCCGCTCCACCTCGTGGAGTCGATGCTGTTGGTCGGGAATTTCCTCTACGTGGTCCACCGGGGCGCTTCGGAGGTACTCCGGTACTCCCTCCCCGGGGGTGAGCTCGAGCGCGCCACGGGACGGCGGGGAGAGGGGCCGGGAGAGTTTTCATGGCCGACGTGGCTCGGTGCGTGCGACGACGAGCGGCTCTTCGTCTGGGACGGCATGCCGGATCGGGTGACCGTCTACGATCACGATCTCACCCTGGTGCGCACCTTCGTCGTTCCCCAGCTGGCGAGTGGCGGCCGGCCTGTCCAGGTGCGCTGCGCCCCGAACGGACTCGTGGCCACCTACGATAACTTCGTGATGGAGATCCCGGAGGGGCCGTATCGACGGGAGCACCAGTTGGCTCTTCTCCCGTTGGAGGGTGGCGAACCGGAGATGCTGTGGCGCGTGCGCGGCGACGAGCGCTATCGGTACTCGACGAGCGACGGCCTTCGAACCTTCGGGAAGGTCCAGGTCGTGGTGGGCACGCCTTCAGGCGTCGTCCTGGGCGACGCGGACAGCTGGCGCCTCTTGGAGCATGACCTCGAGGGTGAGGTTGTGACGACCTATGCGCTGCGTGGTGAGCAGCTGCGCCCCATCACCCGGAGCGACCTCGAGGCCTGGTGGGCGTATGACCTGACCAAGGCAGAGCCTTACGGTGAAGAGGTCGTCGGGAACCGGCGGCGGTCTCAGCGAGAGACGCAGTACCCGGAATACTACCCGCCGTACGCCGAGGCCCTCGTCGTGGGCGAGGAGCTCTGGGTGCAGCGGTATCAGGCCTTCACCGATCCCGCTCAGCGATGGGAGGTCTTCGCCCTCTCCGGGGGCGCCCACCTCGCGTCACTCGAAACCCCTCGCGGCTTCGCCCTCCGGGCAGCCGGAGACTCGCTGATCGCGGGGGTCCACACCGACGCGCTGGACGTGGAGACGATTCAGGTGTATCGGCTGGTACGGTAGGCGTTCGATCTTGACCATCTTGGGTAACTTGACCAACTTGTGCAAGATAGTCGGACGTTCAGGTGCCTGAATCAAGGATGGCCCCATGACGAAGCGCAGTGGACGCGCCCGCACCTCGCACGTGGAGGACCCCGCCGCCACGACCACCGTCACCTCGACCGAGGCGCAGAACGCCCTCGGCGAGTTGATCGATCGGGTCGGGAGCGGCGAGCGCGTCTACATCACGCGCTACGGTCGGCCGCGCGCCGTCCTCGTCTCCGCGGAGACCTGGGCGGAGCTCGCGGGCCCCGTCCCGGTCGACCTCTCGGAGCTCGAGGCGTCGTTCGAGGCCAGACTCCGGCGGATGCAGACCCCCGACCACCAGAGTGCGGTGGACACCCTCTTCGAGATGTCGGGTGAGGAGGTGGGGAAGGCCGCCTTCGATACAGCGCCTCTCCGGGACGCGGAGGGATGCTGATCGGTGGCCTCCGACGCGGGGGAGATCGTCGTGCTCGCCGGGGTGAACGGCGCCGGTAAATCGAGCGTGGCGGGCGCGGCTCTCGAGCGCGTCGGCGGGACGCTCTACGACCCCGACAAGGCCACCCGTGCCTTCATGGCGCAGGGGCTCACGCAGGAGGAGGCCAACGCACGGGCGTGGCATCGCGGGCGCGAGCAGCTCGAGGACGCCCTGAGGGACGGGCGCCGCTACGCCTTCGAGACCACGCTGGGCGGGCGCACGATGACCCGTCTGCTCCTGGATGCCGCGACCCGAGGGCGCCGGGTTCGCGTCTGGTACGTGGGTCTCGCCTCCCTCGAACTCCACATGAAGCGGGTGAAGGAGCGGGTCGAGCGCGGCGGTCACGACATCCCGGAGGCCCGGATCCGCGAGCGCTGGGATTCGAGCCGGGAGAACCTCGTCCGCTTCCTCCCCCATCTGGCCGAACTGGTCGTCTTCGACAACAGCCGGTCGGTTGCGGTGGAGGCGGGTGAAGCGCCGGAGCCGGTGAAGCTCCTGCACCTGCGGGACGGGCGCCTCGGGTACGTTGCGCCGCTGGACGACGTCCCGACGTGGGCCAAGTCGATCGTGGAGGCGGCCCTCCGGATCCACGACTCCGCCTGAGAACTCCCTCCCATTCCGGGGGGGACGCGATCCACCCGCGGCCGGAACGGGCCGACCGGAGGTCACGCCGCGTCGGTCTCGATCCGCTCCACCGCCGTCGGCAGGACGCCGGCGGCGAGCTCCTCCATGCCACGCTCGAAGGTCGCGACCCGGCCGCCGCGAGTGTGTGCGAGGAGCACGAGGTGCGCGTCGGTCACCTGCCGGTGTCCCACGATTCGCCCGGTGAGGCCGGTTTCGTCAGCCGAGAGTTCAACGTCGTCCGGCCAGAAGGTGTGGCCGGGGACTCCCCGCATCCGGCGGAGCAGCTCGAGGGCGTCGACGGGTCGCGCCGCCTCCGGGAGTACCCGTGCGTTGCTCGACACCCGGACGAATCCCGACTCGGTGACCGGGGTCGTGGCCCACCCCTCTCCGGCGATCCTCTCGAACCAGCGGTGCGCGACGCGGTGGTGGATATGGTTCGGCCACGCGAGCGCCATGAGGACGTTGACATCCAGGAGGCGGATCACGTCTCGTCGAGCGCGTCCGCGACCCTCTCCGACGTCAGGGGCGGGGCGTCCTCGCGCACCTGGAAGACCGGGAAGCCACGGACGTACGCATCACCCGGGTCCGGTCGCAGCGCCGCCCGGATGAGATCGGTTGCGACGTCGCCGAGGCTCCGACCCCTCTCCCGCGCGAGGCTCCGAAGCGCATGGAGGACGTCGTCGTCGAGGTTGAGTGTGGTACGCATGGCGGCACGATCGCATCATCGCATCGTGATGTCAACGCATCACGCGGCTGCTTCCCTCGCTTCGGTGACCCCGCAGCGCTTGCCGAGCCCGGGTGGCGCCGGGTACTCTGACGGCGGGTTCCGAGGGTGATCGCACCGCGTCGCTCCGCGTGGAACCCCGTGGCATCCCGTCGCACCTCTGACGCCCACCCGGCCCATCGCCCCATGCCCACACCCCTCCGCCTGCCCGCCGCGCCCCTCCTTGCGCTCCTCGCCCTCGCCCCCGTCGCCTGGCTGGGCGCCTGCGCCGCCCCCTCGGGCCCCGGCGCCGACCTCGTCCTCGTGAACGGCCGCATCTGGACGGGGGACGAGGCGCGGCCCTGGGCGGAGGCGGTCGCGATCGAGGACGGCCGCATCGTCTTCGTGGGCGACGGCTTTGCCGTGGGGGACTACATCGGCCCCGCGACCGAGGAGATCGACCTCGAAGGCCGCTTCGCGAGCCCGGGTTTCATCGACAACCACACCCACTTCAACCGCGCGGGCGAACTCCTCCTGGGGGTGAACCTCCTCGAGGTCACGAACGCCGAAGAGCTCGCCGCCGAGCTCGAAGTGACCGCCTCCCGCGTCCCCGAGGGCGCGTGGATGGTCGGTGGCTCCTGGGGCGCCTACGAGCAGTGGAGTCAGGGCTCCACCGGCGACGAGAGCGGACCCGAGTCGGGCACCTTCCGCCCGGATCGCGCGCTCATCGACCCCCTCACCCCCGACCACCCTGCGATCCTCTGGAACTGGGACCGCTCGCAGTACCTGGCCAACGGGCTCGCGCTCGAGGCCGCCGGGGTCGGATGCGGCACGCCGGGCGTCGAGTGCGAGGGCGGCGAGCCGACGGGTCGGGTCGACGCGGCTGCCGCGCGCCGCATCCAGGCCGCCATCCCCGACAAGACGATCGACCAGCGTCTCGCCGAAGCGCGCGCCGCGCTCGCCGATCTCGCGCAATTCGGCGTCACCTCCTTCTTCGACATCACCCCGCCCTCCCAGGTCGAGGTGTACCAGCGGCTGCGCGAGCGGGGCGAGCTCACCGCGCGCGTCAATATGCGCCTGACCCTCGACACCTGGAACGAGATGCGCGACGCGGGGATCGTCGAGGGGCTCGGTGACGACTGGATCCGCTACCAGGGCCTCAAGGGGTTCGTGGACGGGATCATGGGGTCGAGCCAGGCGCGCTTCCACGAGCCGTACCTCACGACGGGAGTGCGCGGGCGGTGGCGGAACGAGAGCAACACCGGGTACGTGACCGACCGGGGCTCGGGGATGGATCCGCCGGGCACTATGGAGCGGCTCCTTTTCGGCGCTGACTCGGCTGGCTTCAACCCCCGCGTGCACGCGATCGGCGACGAGGCGATCGACTCGATCATGGACCTCATGGAGAAGGTCATGCGCGAGAACCCGCCCCGGGAGGACCGCCGCTTCGCCATCATCCACAACCAGGTGATCCGCGGTCCCGAAACCGCCGCGCGCCAGGCCGAGCTCGGCCTCATCGCCGAGATGCAGCCCTACCACACGATCGACGACATGCGGTGGATGGAGGAGCGCATCGGCGAGCGCGCCCGGTGGGCGTACGCCTTCCGCACCCTCCGCGACGCCGGCGTGCTCCTCTCCTTCGGGAGCGACTGGCCGGGCACCAACGCCGCGTGGTACACCGTGAACCCGCTCCAGGGGATCTACGCCGCCGTCACGCGCGAAACACTCGACGGGACCCCCGAGGGGGGGTGGTTCCCCGAAGAGAAGATCGATGTGGAGACCGCGCTTCGGGCCTACACGGTGAACAACGCCTGGGTGGGACTCTCCGAGGATCGGCTGGGCCGGATCCGCGAGGGCTACCTCGCCGACCTCGCCGTCCTCGACCGCAACCCCTTCGAGATCGACCCGCGCGAGCTCAAGGATGTGCGGGTCGACCTGACCCTCGTGCATGGCGAGGTGGTCTTCCGCCGTTGACGACGGGTATGCGGGAACACTTCTCCCCGACCGGCGGTTGAAGAGAGAGGGGAGACTGCTTCAAGCTGGAAACGGAATACACTCCCCCGATCGAGGTGGACACCCGCAGCGCCGGGTGGACGACCCGCACGGTACCTTCGGGAGGAGAAACGATGCGCATCAGAGTCGGGTCGAGGAGGGCATCTCGCCCCTTGGCGATGGCCCTCGCGGCCTCGGCGCTCCTCGTGGCGGGATCGACGCCGGCCCGCGCTCAGGTCGTCGCGATGGGGATCGTCACCGACGAGCCACGGGGGGAGCCGGTCGCCGAGGCGCTGATCACCCTCGTCTCGGTCGAGGACCTGGCGGATTCGGTGTCGGTGCGCACCGACGCCGCGGGACGATTTGCCGCGCTCCTCCCGCGCCCCGGGGCGTACGCACTCATCGCCCGTCACCTCGACTATGACGCCTTGACCTACGGACCGATCGATGCGGACGACGACGAGACGCCGATCACCCTCTTCGTCGAGTTGAGCCCACGCCCGAGAGGGTCCGGAGAGGGCGACGGAGCGGAGCGCAGCGAGATCCGCGCGGTCGGATCGGTCACCGATGATCTGCTCGGAACTCCGGTCGTGGCCGCAACGGTCACCCTCGTATCGGTCGAGGACGCAGCCGATTCGGTGGTGGCCCACACCGACGGATCCGGGCGCTTCACCGCGAATCTGCCGGGGTCCGGGAGGTACGAGATGACCGCCCGGCACCTCCGCTACGATTCGTTGACCTCGCAGGTCATCGAGGTGCGCGACACCGGGGAGCCGATCGAGCTCCTCATCGAGATGATCCCGCGCCCGACCGAGCTCGAGGGCATCGCCGTCGAGGCGCAGAGAGAGGTCACCAATCGGCGCCTCGAGCAGGCCGGATTCTTCCAGCGGAAGAAGGCCGGCTTCGGAACACACCTCACTCCCGAGGATCTCGAGAATCGGCGCTTCAGCATGCAGGAGGTCTTCCGGGGGATCCCGGGGGTGCGCGTGGTTGACGGCCGTGAGCTTCGCCTCTTCGGCGGGGGGCTCTCGTCCGGATCGTTCTGTCCCCCGAGGTACTTCCTCAATGGAGCGCCCGTCGAGGCGGATGCGGAGTTTCTCGACTTCGTCGCTCTCCAGAATGTGGCCGCCCTCGAGGTCTTCACGCGCTCGAGTCAGGTCCCGCCGGAGTATCGCGGGACGACATCGAGTGGGTGCGGCGTCGTCCTCATCTGGACCGGCCGGTGACGCATCCGGGCGCGGAAGGGAGGCGTCCGCGGACGCCTCCCCTCGCACACCGCGCTGCCTACATCCGCGGCAGCGTCACCCCCTTCTGCCCCTGGTACTTCCCCTTCCGGTCGGCGTAGGCGATCGAGGGAGGCTCGTCGCCCTCGAAGAAGAGGAGCTGGGCGATCCCCTCATCGGCGTAGATCTTGGCCGGGAGCGGTGTGGTGTTGCTGATCTCGAGCGTCAGGTAGCCCTCCCACGTCGGCTCGAGCGGGGTCACATTCACGATGATCCCGCAGCGCGCGTAGGTGCTCTTGCCGACGCAGATGACGAGGACGTCCCGCGGAATCCGGAAGTACTCGACGGTGCGCGCGAGTGCGAAGGAGTTCGGAGGGATGACGCACTCCGGCGTGTCGATGTCGATGAAGGATCGATTGTCGAACGCCTTCGGGTCCACGATGAGGTTGTGGACGTTGGTGAAGACCTTGAACTCGGGCGCCACCCGGATGTCGTATCCGTAGGAGCTCAGCCCGTAGCTGATCTTGCCGCCCCGGACCTGCCCGTCCTCGAAGGGCTCGATCATTCCGTGCTCTCGGGACATCTTCCGGATCCAGTTGTCGCTCTTGATGGGCATCGCCAGGGGGAGTGGAGGAGGAGGGGAACGCACGCTTGCGGTGCGGGATTCATCGTGTGCCCGCCTCGCCGGGTCCACACCCCCGTGCCGCCGATCGCTGATCGGCGGGCGTGTCGAGTGTGTCGGGCGTCTGCGCCGGGCGCGGGAAACTACCCACGAAGAGAGCACTCTGCAAACCGCTCCGGCGAACGAGCCGTGGTGGCGAAAAATCTCGAAAACTCAAGGGTTTCGCGGTCTTGAATTGGGGTGGGAGTCCGGGTAGCTTCCACGCGTTCCGAGTTCGTGATGCTTTTCACAAGGCCCGGATCGGGCCGGGTGGTATGGCAGCTTCCTACGCTCCTCTTCTCGTACTCTTCGGCATCTCGGTGCTGAATGCGGTGGGTATGGCGGTTGCCACCCACATCCTGAATCCGGCTCGACCGACCCCGGAGAAGGAAATGCCGTACGAGTCGGGGATGGTCCCGCTCGGTGACACGCGGCAGCGCTTCAGTGTGAAGTTCTACATGGTGGCGATCAGCTTCATCGTCTTCGATCTGGAGACGATCTTTCTCGTCCCCTGGGCGGTGCGGATGCGCGAACTCGGTGGGCCCGGCTTCGTGGCGATGCTCCTCTTCGTGGTGGTCCTCACGCTGGGCCTGGTCTACGAATGGAAGAAGGGAGGACTCGAATGGGAATGAAGGAGACCGAGAGCACGACGCCGATCGATGCGCCGGGCGCCCCGCAGGCGGGCACACCCCTCCCCGGAGGAGGCACGAGCGCGCGCCCCGAGGGGAGTGGCGGGCTCTTCGGATCCGGAGGGCCGACCTTCCTGACGACCAGGCTCGACTGGGTGATCAACTGGAGCCGCCGCAACTCGCTCTGGCCGATGCCCTTCGGGACGGCCTGCTGCGCGATCGAGATGATGGCATCCGCCGCGTCGAACTACGACCTGGCCCGCTTCGGGATGGAGCGGATGTCGTTCTCGCCCCGCCAGGCCGACGTGCTCATCTGCGCGGGACGCGTCCCGTACAAGCTCGCCCCCGTCTTGCGGCGCATCTACGACCAGATGATGCAGCCCAAGTGGGTCATCTCGATGGGCGCGTGCGCCAGCTCGGGGGGGATCTTCGACAACTACTCGATGGTGCAGGGGATCGACACGATCGTCCCCGTGGATGTCTACATCCCGGGGTGCCCTCCGCGGCCGGAAGGGCTGATCTACGGGTTGATGATGGTCCAGGAGAAGATCCGCGAGGAACGGCTCAGCGACCACACCGTCAATCGTGCCGAGGATCCCCTCGCCGCGGGACATCCCAGGGCGAGCGCCCCCGAGATCGAGGGACTCACCGGTCCCTTCGGCAACTCCACCCGGCAGAATCGCTTGAGCGGGCTGGTCAGGACCAGTCGGATCTCACGCCCCGACGACCGGCGCCCGTAGGGTGAGCATGACCGACGACACACCCTTCGACGCGGTCGCGGCGGGCCCGCGCCCGAGCGACGCGCACGATCCGGAGTTGGGCGGGCACCCGGCCGAGGTACCCGATCATCCCTCGGTCACCGCGCTGCGCGCGACCTTCGGGGATGCGATCCGGGCGCATCAGCTCCACGCGGGCGACGAGAATGTCGTCTTCGTGGATCCCGCGGCGCTCTACGCGGTGCTCGAGTTTCTCCAGCAGGATCCGGACCAGCGCTACGACTATCTCCTCGATCTGACGGCGGTCGACTACGGCGCGGGCACACCGATCCAGGTCGTCTACCAGCTCTGGTCTCTCGGTTTCCACCGCATGCTCCGGGTCAAGGTCGAGCTCCCCCTCGACGCCCTCGAAGTCGACTCGGTCGAACCCCTCTGGAAGACGGCCGACTGGCTCGAGCGCGAGGTCTGGGATCTCTTCGGCGTCACCTTCCGTGGGCACCCCGATCTGCGCCGCATCCTGATGCCGGCGAACTACGCCGAGGGGCACCCGCTCCGGAAGGATTTCCCCCTCCGCGGTCGCTTCAGCAGGGCCGAACAGACCCGTCGCGCGCTCGCCCTCGAGGTGGATGACAACTACACCGTACTCGAGCGGGAGCTCGGCGCGGAGCCGCAGATCGTGCCCGCCGCGCCCGCCGGGGAGCCCGACGACGGTCGCGGCTCGGACGACACCATGAAGGGAGAGTGAGGGATGTCGACCCGCACCGTCGAATACGAGGTAGGCCGGAGCCCCGAGATGGGAGTGGACGGGAAGCCCGCCTACGGCCCGCTCGCTCCGGTGGAGATTCCCGAGCCGGAGCTCGGTTCCGAGCACATGCTCATCAATATCGGCCCCCAGCACCCCGCCACGCACGGCGTCTTGAGGCTGGTGTGCGAACTCGACGGCGAGACCGTTCTCAAGGTCATCCCGCATATCGGGTATCTGCACTCGGGGTTCGAGAAGCAGGGGGAGTACCGCACCTGGAACCAGATCGTGACGCTGACCGATCGGATGGACTATCTGGCGCCCCTCATCTACAACTGCGCCTACGTCATGGCCGTCGAGAAGCTGATGGGGATCGAGGTTACGGAGCGGTGCAAGGTGGTGCGGGTCATCCTCATGGAGCTCGACCGCATCTTCGGCCACCTCCTCTGGCTCGGCACCACCGCGATCGACGTCGGGGCCTTCACCCCCTTCCTCTACGCCTTCCAGGAGCGCGAGAAGATCTATGCGCTCCACGAGTCACTGACCGGCGCGCGCATCACCACCTCCGCGACGCGGGTGGGGGGGATGATGGCCGATCTTCCCGAGGGGTGGACGGAGGCGTGCCGCAGCTTCATCAACGAGCTCCCGCGCACGATCGACGAGGTCGACTACCTCCTCACCACGAATGCGATCCATCTGGGACGGACGCAGGAGATCGGGGTGATCTCGGCCGAGGACGCGATCAACCACGGATTCACCGGACCGAATCTGCGTGCCTCCGGGGTGCCCTACGACGTGCGCAAGGACCGGCCCTACTACGACTACGAGACGTACGACTTCGACGTCCCCATCGGCGAGCACGGGGACTGCTACGACCGGTACCTCTGCCGGATGGAGGAGATGCGGCAGAGCATCCGGATCATCGATCAGGCGCTCGATCGCCTCCCCGGTGGATCGATCGACATCGACGACCCGAATGTCGTGCTCCCGTCGAAGACCGACTGCATGAATGACATGGAGTCGATGATCCATCACTTCAAGTTGATCACCGAAGGGATTCAGGCTCCCGTGGGCGAGAGCTGGTTCAGCGTCGAAGGCTCGAAGGGCGAGCTCGGGATGTATGTCGTCAGCGACGGAGGGAGCAAGCCGGTGCGGTGGCGCGTGCGCCCGCCCTCCTTCGTGAATCTCTCGGTGATCCCGAAGCTGGCGGAGGGCCATCTGGTCTCCGATCTGATCATGATCAACGCCTCACTCGACATCGTGCTCGGGGAGATCGACCGATGAGCGACGCACCGACGAAGAACCCCGGGTGGGCGGGGAACACCGGAGAGTTCGACCTCACCGAGGCGCAGGTGCGCGGCGACGACTTCGTCGGCACCCGTCCCCTCGAGGGTGCGCACCCCGCCGGTGCGCCCTCCTACGCCTTCATGCGCGCGGAGCGCGACCCCGAGGCGCCCCTCTTCGAGGGCCCGTACCAGACACGCTTCGAGAAGCTGCTCACCCGCTATCCCGAGAAGCGCGCCGCGCTCCTCCCCGTACTCGCGCTCGCCCAGGAGGTGCGCGGACACCTCTCGCCCGAGTCGATGGCGCGCGTGGCCGAGCTCCTCGAGCTCCCCGATGCGTATGTGCGGGGGGTGGCGACCTTCTACACGATGTACAACAAGCGCGAGGTCGGGCGCTTCCTCGTCCAGGTCTGCACGAATATCTCGTGCAACCTCTGCGGGGCCGACGACGTCCTCGCCGCCTTCCTTCGCGCCACCGATACCGAGCCGGGAGAGACCTCGGCCGATGGCGACTTCACCGTCGTCGAAGCCGAGTGCCTCGCGGCGTGCGGATTTCCGACGTGCGTCCAGATCAATTCGCGCTACTACGAGAATGTCTCGCCGGAGGATGTCCCGGCGATCCTCGAGCGCATCAGGGAGCGGGGGGAATAGATGGCGTACCCGTACACCTCGGAGCATGAAGTCCGGGTGCTCAGCGAGCACTTCGGAGACCCGACGGCGCGCACCCTCGAGGGCGCGCGGGCGAAGGGTCGATACGAGACGCTCCGCAAGGCCTTCGAGATGGATCGCGACGACGTCATCGAGGTCGTCAAGGCGTCGGGGCTGCGCGGGCGGGGCGGGGCGGGCTTCCCGACCGGCGTGAAGTGGAGCTTCATGCCGAAGGATGATGGGAAGCCGCACTATCTCCTCTGCAACGCCGACGAGTCGGAGCCCGGCACCTTCAAGGACCGCGAACTCATCCGCTGGGATCCGCACCAGCTCATCGAGGGGTGCCTGATCGCGGCGTACGCCATCCGAGCGCAGCACGTCTACATCTACTGCCGGGGCGAGTTTTTCGAAGCGTCGGCCATCCTCGGGCGCGCGGTCGAGGAGGCGTACGAGGCCGGGCTGATCGGGCGCGACATCCTCGGCTCGGGGGTCGAGATCGACCTCACCGTACATATCGGGGCGGGGGCGTACATCTGCGGCGAAGAGACGGGGCTCATGAACTCGCTCGAAGGCCGCCGGGGACAGCCCCGGGTCAAGCCCCCCTTCCCGGCGGCGGTCGGCGCCTTCGGGAAGCCGACGACGATCAACAATGTCGAGACGCTCGCGGCGGTCCCGCACATCGTCGAGCACGGGGCGGAGTGGTACCGTCAGTGGGGCACCGAGAAGTCGCCCGGCACCAAGCTCTTCTGTGTGTCGGGCCACGTGAAGCGGCCGGGCAACTACGAGCTGCCGCTCGGCTTCCCGCTGCAGACGCTCATCGACGAGGTCTGCGGGGGCATCCGCGACGGCAACGCCCTCAAGGCGGTGATCCCCGGGGGCAGCTCGGTGCCGATCATGAACGCGGAGGAAGTCGCCGCCTGCTCGCTCGACTACGAGGGGGTCGTGGCGTGCGGCTCGATGCTCGGATGCGCCTCGGTGATCGTCATGGACGAGACCACGGACATCGTCAAGCAGGTGCGGCGGGTGGCGTACTTCTACGCGCACGAGTCGTGCGGTCAGTGCACGCCGTGCCGCGAAGGAACGACGTGGGTGACGAAGATCCTCCAGCGGATCGAGGACGGGCGGGGCACCGAGGAGGATCTCGATACCCTCGTCGAGGTCACCGACCAGATGACGGGGACGACGATCTGCGTCCTCTCGGATTCCGTCGCCGCCCCCGTCCAGAGCAGCATCACGAAGTTCCGAGATGAGTACCTCGCCCTGATCCGACGCGGCGAACGCGTCGGCGCGGCCTGACGAGAGACGATATCGAATGTCCGAGACGACCCCGAACGACGCGGTGACGGAGACCGTCACGCTGACGATCGACGGCCGGGAGGTCACCGTCCCGAAGGGCACCACGGTGCTCAAGGCCGCCGAGTCGATGGGCACCGAGGTGCCGCACTACTGTTTCCATGAGGGACTCTCTCCGCCGGCGATGTGCCGTCTCTGCCTCGTGGAGGTCGAGGGCGCGCCGAAGCTCCTGCCGTCGTGCGTCACGCAGGCGCAGGACGGCCAGGTGGTGCACACGCAGGGCGAGAAGGCGCTCCAGATGCGGCGAGGGGTGCTCGAGTTCTACCTCGTCAATCACCCCCTCGACTGTCCGATCTGCGATCAGTCGGGGGAGTGCTATCTGCAGGACTACGTCCATATGGAGGGACGGGACCACGGTCGGTCCCGCGAGCCGAAGCGCGTCTTCGGGCGGGACGACTTCGGGGGCGACGTCCTCTTCTACGGCGACCGCTGCGTGATGTGCACGCGCTGCGTGCGCTTCATGAACGAGGTCGAGCAGGATCCACGCCTGACGGTCGTGGAGCGGGGGAGTCGCTCGGTGATCGACACCTTCTTCGAGGAGGGGCTCGAGGGCACGAAGTGGTCGGGCAATATCGTCGATATCTGCCCGGTCGGCGCGCTCGTCTCGAAGGATTTCCTCTACAAGCAGCGCGCCTGGGACCTCGACCACACCCCCTCGATCTGCCCCTCGTGCAGCCAGGGGTGCACGATCGAGCTGCACACGCGCGACAACCTCGTGCAACGCCTCCGACCGCGGAAGAATCTCGCCGTGAATGGGCACTGGATGTGCGACTACGGGCGTGAACGCTACGAGGTCATCAACCGCTCGGACCGTGTGACCGCCCCCCTCGTGGGGCGCGCGGGTGAGCGGACCGCGATGGGGTGGCCCGAGGCGCTCACCCGACTCGTCGAGCGCCTCGACGGGGTGGAGCGGGGCCGCGTGAAGGCGGTCGTCTCGCCTCACGCCTCGAATGAGGATATCGGCGCGCTCGCCACCCTTGTCGACGCGCTCGGGGGTGGTGAGATCGTCTACCGGATCGAGCGCGCCGAAGAGGAGGATGTCCTCCAGGGGATGCCTTCGCTGGCGCGGCGACGGGACCTCGCGCCGAATCGGCGTGGCGCCGAGCTCCTCGGCGCGAGCCGGGTCGGAAACGACGACGGCACCGGCGGCCTCGAGGGTGTGGCCGACCACGACGGGGTCGTGATCGTGCTCGGTGACGAGCTCGCCGACCAGGAGGAGGGGTTCGGCGAGGCCGCCCGACTCCACCTCCACCTGGGGATCCATCCGACCCCGGCCGCGACGCACGCCGATCTCGTCCTCCCGGTGACGACCTTCGCCGAGCAGGAGGGGACCTTCACCAATCTCGAGGGTCGTGTGCAGCGCTTCCGGCAGGCCCTCCACCCCCCGGGAGCCGCGCGTCCCCCCTGGCTGGTGATCGGAGCGCTCGTGGCCGAGATCACGGGGCGCGATACCCTCCCGACGACGGGGGCCGAAGCCTTCCGGGCTCTCGCTTCGCGGGTCGACGCCTTCGCCGGGCTCGACTACGACGCCCTCGGAACGCGCGGTGCCGTGGTGAATGAACCCGTGCGGCCGGCGGGAGGGTGACGATGGAGCCGATCAGTGGACTCGCCGGACTCGTCGCGATGCAGCTCAAGATCGTCGGCGTCTTCTCCGCCGTCATGGTCGTGGTGGCCTACACCACCCTCGCCGAGCGCAGGATCTCGGCGTGGATCCAGGACCGCAGTGGCCCCAACCGTGTCGGGCCCTTCGGGCTCCTGCAGCCGATCGCCGACGGGATCAAGAACATCCTGAAGGAAGAGACGATGCCCGCCACCGCGAACCGCTTCTGGTTCGTGGTCGGTCCGATGCTCTCGATCATCCCCGCCCTCGTCACGATCGCGGTGATCCCCTTCGCCGCTCCACTCCCCACCCAGTGGGGCGTGGTCGAGATGATCATCGCCGATGTCCCGATCGGGCTCCTCTTCATCCTCGCCGTGGGGTCGCTCGGGGTCTACGGGATCGTGATCAGCGGGTGGGCGTCGAACAACAAGTACGCATTCCTCGGTGGGCTTCGCGCCTCGGCACAGATGGTGAGCTACGAGGTCGCGATGGGTCTCTCGCTCATCGCCGTCATCATGCTCGCGGGCAATGTCACCCTGACCGAGATCGTCTGGCAGCAGCAGCAGCTCGGCTTCTGGTTCGCGATCCCGCTCTCGCTCGCCTTCATCCTCTTCGTGATCTCGGCCTTCGCCGAGACGAACCGGCTCCCCTTCGACATGCCGGAGGCGGAGTCGGAGCTCGTGACCGGCTACCACACCGAGTACTCCGCGATGAAGTTCTCGATGTTCTTCATCGCCGAGTACGCGCACATGCTCACCGCCTCGGCGCTGATGGCGACCCTCTTCTTCGGCGGATGGGACCTCCCGGGGACGTGGGACAACGCCTTCCTGCACGAGGGGCAGTACATCCGGGGCTTCGACGAGGCGGGAGCACCGATTGCCGCCTCCCTCGCGGTCTGGAAGACGCTCCTCACCGCGGGTGCGTTCGCGATCAAGACGGGCGCCTTCCTCTTCCTCTACATCTGGGTCCGGTGGACGCTTCCCCGCTTCCGCTACGACCAGGTCATGAGCCTCGGCTGGAAAGTCCTCCTTCCGGTCTCGCTCGCCTATGTGATGATCGTCTCCGCCACGATCCTCGTGCTCGACCACCTCGAGGTGGCGTACGGCTTCACCTTCGGCCTCGTGCTCACCGCGGTGAGCGGGGCCTGCACCGTGGCCTTTCTCTTCTTCCTGGACCGCGATCGCGTGATTGCGGGTGCCGCCGTCCCGCACCGCCTCGACCGGCCCGTACGGATGCCCGACACCCGCCTTCCCGAACGATCATCGGTCGAGGGCGACTAACTTCTTTCCCCGACCCCACGGACGGACGTCATGGGAGTTCAGGTCAAAGTCATGCAGCGGCCGGAACCGGGCCGAACGTCGTATCTGCGCGCCGCCCTCAAGGGGATGGCGCTCACCTTCCGGCACATGGTGAACCCGAAGAAGGTCACCCAGCAGTACCCCGAGGAGCAGACCGACCTCAGCCCGCGCTGGCGCGGGACGCATGTGATGGAGACGCACGCCGACGGCCGTCCGAAGTGCGTGGCGTGCGGGCTCTGTCCGACGGTCTGCCCGGCCAACTGCATCCGGCTCGTGGGGGGCGAGGACGACAACGGCAACCGCTACCCGATCGTCTACGAGATCGACGAATTCCGCTGCATCTTCTGCGGGATGTGCCAGGAGGTCTGCCCGGTGGAGGCGATCCATGTGGGACAGCACTTCGAGAATGCGGAGTACTCGCGTGACCGCTTCGTCTATGACCTCGACCGGCTGATGGAGCAGGATCACCCCTCCACGCTGCTCTGGGATCCCTCCGATCCCCGCTCGGAGTGATGCCGTGGACGTCCAGCTTCTGAATATCGCCTTCTACGCCCTCGCGATCGTCGCGATGGGCAGCGCGCTCGGCGTCGTCTTCGGCCGCAGCCCGATCGCGTCGCTCCTCTCGATGGTGACCTCGCTCGCGAGTGTGGCGGGGATCTACGTCCTCCTCGAAGCGCACTTTCTCGCCGCGATCCAGGTGATGGTCTACGCCGGCGCGATCATGGTGCTCTTCCTCTTCGTGATCATGCTCCTCAACCTCGGGCACGACTATCGGAGCGATCTGCGCGGCTGGTTCCACGGGCTCCTCGCGCTCGTCGTGTCGGGGGGGATCGGCGGCGTGCTGGTGGAACGATTCCTCGCGGTCCGGGAGGTCGGACTGCAGATCGCCGGTCCCGGCGCCGCCGAGCTCGACCGGGCGATCGCCGAGAAGGGTGTGATCGGGGTGATCGCCGATCCGCTCTACACGACGTGGGTCGTCCCCTTCGAGATCACCGGGATCCTCCTCCTCGTCGCGATCATCGGAGCCCTGGTGCTCGCCAAGCGCACCGTGGAGGCGCCCCGATGAATGCGATCCTCGCGCTCAGCGCCGTCCTCTTCGTGCTCGGGACGCTCGGCGTCCTGATCCGACGCAACGCGATCATCATCTTCCTCTGCATCGAACTCCAGCTCAACGCGGTGAACCTCGCCCTGGTGGCCTTCAGCCGGGTCTGGGGGATCGACGGACAGGTCTTCGTCTTCTTCGTGATGACGGTGGCGGCAGCCGAAGCCGCGGTCGGGCTCGCGATCATCATCTCGATCTTCCGTCACTACGAGACGGTCGATGTCGGGTCCTTCAATCTGCTGAAGTGGTAGGGGCATGAGTACGACCCTGATCGGATCGACCCTCCTCGCCGCGCAGGAGGCGGCGGGAGCGAGCGATCTCCATGCGGAGTTCGCTCCCTTCCTCCCCGGGCTCATCGTCCTCCTCCCGCTGCTCGGCTTCCTCGTCAATGGTGCCCTCGCCCTCGGGCACGCCCGTCGCTCGGCGGATGCCGTGCGGAGGGGTGCCGAGTACGACCCCTTCGGCGAGGGATCGCGACGCCGGGATGCCACCCACCGCCTCCCCACCTGGATCGGGCCCGGGGTGATGCTCCTCGCCTTCGCGCTCGTGCTGGTGAACTTCGTGAGGATGCTGGGGGTCGAGCTGCACGATCCGGTCGTGATCGAGTACTGGACGTGGATCGCGACGGGCACCCTCGAGGTGAGTGCCGCGCTCCAGCTCGACCAGCTCTCGATCATCATGATGATGATCATCACGGGCGTGGGTTTTCTGATCCACCTCTTCAGCATCGGCTACATGAAGGATGACGTGGGGTACCCGCGCTACTTCGCGTACCTCAACCTCTTCATCTTCTTCATGCTGGTGCTCGTCATGGGCGCCAACCTCCCCCTCCTCTTCGTGGGGTGGGAGGGGGTCGGGCTCTGCTCGTACCTCCTCATCGGCTTCTGGTTCAGCGATCGAGAGAAGTCGGACGCGGGCAAGAAGGCCTTCATCGTGAATCGCATCGGGGACTTCGGCTTCCTGATCGCGATCTTCCTCCTCTTCACCGTCTTCGGATCGCTCGACTTCGCGTCGATCAACGCAGGGGCGGACGCGATGCTCGTCTACGGCGGGGGGATGGTCACCGCGATCACCCTCTTCATCCTCCTCGGCGCGGCCGGCAAGAGCGCGCAGATCCCGCTCTACGTCTGGCTCCCCGACGCGATGGCGGGGCCCACCCCCGTCTCGGCGCTGATCCACGCCGCCACGATGGTCACCGCGGGCGTCTATCTCGTGGCGCGCACGAGCGTGCTCTTCGCGCTCTCGCCCGTCGGGAGTGTGACGGTGGCGGGGATCGGCGCGGCGACCGCGCTCTTCGCCGCGACGATCGCGCTCGTCCAGACCGACATCAAGAAGGTGCTCGCCTACTCCACCGTCTCGCAGCTCGGCTACATGTTCCTGGGCGTGGGCGTCGGGGCGTACGCGGCGGGCGTCTTCCACCTGATGACGCACGCCTTCTTCAAGGCGCTCCTCTTCCTCGGGGCGGGCGCGGTGATTCACTCGATGCACCACGCGCTGCACCACACGCACTCCGGGGAGGACCCCCAGGACATGCGCAATATGGGAGGGATGCGACGCTACATGCCGTGGACCGCCGCGACGATGTGGATCGCCACCCTCGCCATCGCGGGGATCTGGCCCTTCGCCGGATTCTTCTCGAAGGACGAGATCATCTGGTTCACCGGCGCCGCCGCGGTGGGCCCCTTCGCCGGGCTCTACACCCTCTTCTGGGTGGTCGCGCTCGCCGCGGCGATGCTCACCGCCTTCTACATGACGCGCATGATGGTCATGACCTTCCACGGGTCGAACCGGACCGGTGAGGAAGAGGCGAAGCACCTGCACGAGGCTCCCCTCACGATGACGGTGCCGCTCTCGGTCCTCGCCTTCCTCTCGACCTTCGGGGGGTGGATCAATGTGCCCGAGGCGATCCGCACCTCCTTCCTCGGCTTCGGGGGCGCGCTCCCGATGAGCGAGTGGCTGCACGAGTGGCTCGATCCGATCACGCATTCGGCGCAGGCGATCCGCGAGGAGGCACTCACCGCAGCGGGCGCGCTCGCCGGGCAGGACCACTACCACGGCTTCCTTCACCATGCACCCTTCGGTGGGGGAGAGTTCACCTGGGCGGTCATCTCGACCCTCCTGGCGGCGGGTGTCGTGGCCGGCACGGTGCTCGTCGGCGCGCGCTGGGTGCTGCGTCCCGCCTCCGAGAGCGCACCCCCCACCGGCTTCCGCAAGATCCTCTACGACAAGTGGTACGTCGACGAGTTCTACGACCGGATCATCGTGCGCCCGATCCACACCATCTCGCGCTTCTTCTGGCGCTGGATCGATCGCGGAATCGACCTCCTCGTCGGAGGCGTCGGAGGGGTGACGAAGGGGGTCGGATGGGCCGGTTCGATGGTGCAGACCGGATCGGTCAGCACCTACGCATTCATCTTGACGGCAGGGGTCCTGGTGATCCTCTGGTTCACGAGGTTCTAGACCGATGAACGCACTCCTCGATTCGGTCGCATACGACGCCTGGGTTCTCCACGCGCTCGTCTGGCTTCCCCTCGTCGGGATGGCGTGGGTCCTGCGCGCCCCCGAAGCGGCGGCGAAGCAGATCGCCTTCCGCGTCTCCGCCGCCCTCTTCATCGTGAGCCTCGGGCTCTGGTTCGCCTTCGAGCCGGGTAGCGCGGCGATGCAGTTCGCCTCCTCGACGCGCTGGATCGAGGCGTGGGGGATCGAGTACGCCCTCGGGATCGACGGGATCAGTCTCTTCCTCGTCCTCCTGACGACCTTCACGATGCCGCTCGCGATCCTCGGATCGTTCCGCTACATCCAGCACCGGGAGCGGGCCTTCTACGCCCTCATGCTTCTCCTGCAGACGGGTGTCGTGGGGGTCTTCGTGGCGACCGACCTCTTCCTCTTCTACGTCTTCTTCGAGCTCACCCTGGTGCCGATGTACTTCATCATCGGAATCTGGGGTGGGACGCGACGCGTCTATGCGGCGGTCAAGTTCTTCCTCTACACCGCCTTCGGATCGCTCCTCATGCTGGTGGCGATCCTCTACCTCCACGTACAGGCACGCACCGATCTGGGCTACGGCACCTTCGCCTTCGCCGATCTCGCCACGGTGAACCTCACGCTGACCGAGCAGCTCTGGCTCTTCAGCGCCTTCGCGCTCGCCTTCGCGATCAAGGTGCCGGTCTTCCCGCTCCACACCTGGCTCCCCGACGCCCATGTGGAGGCGCCGACGCCGGGTTCCGTGGTGCTCGCCGCGGTGCTCCTCAAGATGGGCACCTACGGCTTCGTGCGATTCCTCCTCCCCTTCTTCCCGGGTGCCGCGCAGCACCCCACGGTGGTGACGGTGATGATCGCGCTCGGCGTGATCGGGATCGTCTACGCGGCGTGGGTCGCAGCGGTGCAGCCCGATGCCAAGAAGCTCGTCGCCTACACCTCGGTCGCGCACATGGGGTTCGTGGTGATCGGGGTCTTCGCGCTCACCGTCAACGGGCTCCAGGGGGCCATCCTGGTGATGATTGCCCACGGGATCAGCACCGGCGCGCTCTTCCTCCTCCTCGGGATGATCTACGAACGACGCCACACCCGCGAGATCGCCGATTTCGGCGGACTCGGGCGTGTCGCTCCCTGGCTCGCGACCGCCTTCGTCATCACCGCCCTGGCTTCGATCGGTCTGCCTGGCACGAGCGGGTTTCCGGGGGAGTTCCTCGCGCTGCTCGGGCTCTTCGAAACCCACCCCGTCTTCGGGGTCGTCGCCACCACGGGTGTCATCTTTGCCGCCTGGTACATGCTGCCGATGGTTCAGCGAATCTTCTTCAACGCGCTCGAGCGCGACGAGAATCGCGAGGTCGAGGATCTGAGCCGGCGCGAGATCGCCGTGCTCACTCCCCTCGTGATCATGATGATCGTGCTCGGGGTCTTCCCGGGCGCGATCCTCGAGCGTACCGAACCCGCCGTGAGAGCGGTGCTCGATCGGGTCGAAGCGGCCGCGCCGGCCGTCGCCGAGATCGATCCGCTCGATCCGGACGCGGGTGAGGGTATCACTCCGGTGGTCACCGAGGTCGTGGAGGTCGTCCGATGACGCTCGACTTCGTCTCCGGGCTCGACTACTTCTGGGCACTCCTCCCCGAGTTCCTCCTCTGCGGGTGGGGGATGGTGATCCTTCTCATGGGGGTCTCGGGACGCCGCGACCCGCGCACCGAGGGCGCGCTCGCCGCCGAGCTCCCCTCGCACGACCTCGGCTACCTCACCCTCGCGGGACTCGTGGTGGCGGCGCTGGCCCACGGGTGGCTGTACGGCGTGGCCGAGGTGGGCACGGAGGGGCTCGTGGCGGTCGACGAGTTTCGTCTCTTCGCCGGCTGGATCTTCCTGATCGCCGCCGCCTTCACCGTCCTCATGTCGTTCGCCTACGTCTACCGGCAGCGACTTCAGGCGGGTGAATACTATGCGCTCATCCTCTTCGCCACGGCGGGGATGATGTTCATGGCGGGCGCGCGCGATCTCATCGTGATCTTCCTCGGGCTCGAGGTGATGTCGATCTCGGTCTACGCCCTCACCGCCTTCAACCGCCGCGACCGGCGTTCGGCCGAGGCGGGGTTGAAGTACTTCATCCTCGGTGCCTTCTCGACGGGCTTCTTCCTCTACGGTCTCGCGCTCGTCTACGGCGCCACGGGATCGACGAATATCGAGGCGGTCGGAACGAGCGTGCTCGCGGGCAACGCCCACGCCTCACTCCTCCCCTTCGGGGTCGGGTTCCTGGCGGTGGGATTCGCCTTCAAGGTGGGTGCCGTCCCCTTCCACATGTGGGCTCCGGATGTCTACGAAGGCGCGCCCACCCCGGTGACGGCCTTCATGGCGGTGGCGGTCAAGGCCGCCGCCTTCGTCGCCTTCTTCCGGGTCTTCCTCGTCGGGTTCATCGGGATCCGGGAGGTGTGGTACCCGATCGTCTGGTGGATCGCCGCGATCACGATGGTCGTCGCCAACCTCCTGGCGCTCGCGCAATTCAATGTGAAGCGGATGCTCGCCTACTCGAGCATCGCGCACGCCGGCTACCTCATGGTGGCGCTCGCGGCCGCCAACGACCGCGCCTCCGCAGGGATGCTCTTCTACCTCCTCGTCTACGCCGTGATGAATATGGGCGCCTTCGCGATCGTGGTGATCGTGGGACGACAGGGTGAGGAGTCGCTCGAGGTCGACGACTACGCGGGGCTCGGCGCCTCGAACCCCGCGCTCGCCGTCGCCTTCACGATCTTCCTCCTCGCATTGGCGGGATTCCCCGGCACCGCCGGCTTCATGGGGAAGATCTTCCTCCTCCAGGGCGCGGCCGACTCCGGCCTCTGGGTGCTCTCGACGGTGCTTGTGCTGATGACCCTCGTCTCGTACTACTACTACCTCCGGCTGGCGTGGTTCATGTGGATGCGCGAAGCTCGTGAAGGGGTTTCGCAGGGGGAGCTCTTCGTGCCCCTCCCGATGCGCTTCGCCCTCGTCGCCGGAGCTGCCGTCCTCCTTCTTCTCGGCGTCTTTCCCGCGACGATAATGGAGTTCGCCCAGGGCTCCGTTGCGGCGGTCTCCGCCTTCCCCGAGCTCCTCCAGGTTCTCGCACCGTGAGTCGATGCACCCCATAGCACCGCACATCTTCAGGGAGTACGACATCCGTGGCATCGTCGGGGACGATCTCGACGCGGCGGTCGCCCGCGGAGTGGGGCGTGCCTTCGCGTCGATGCTCGCCGATCCTGCCTCGGCGCGCGTCGGGGTCGGACGCGACAACCGCCCCTCGTCACCCGCCCTCGCCGATGCGCTGATCGCGGGACTCCGTGCGGGTGGGGTCGATGTCGTCGATATCGGGACCGTCCCCACCCCGATGGTGTGGTGGGCGGAGTCACAGCTCGGGCTGCAGGGGGCGATCCAGATCACCGGATCACACAACCCCCCCGAGTGGAACGGGATCAAGATGTCGATGCAGGGGTCGGTCTACGGCGAGCGGATCCAGGAGATCCGGCGCCGGATCGAGAGGTCGGAGTTCGTCGAGGGAGAGGGGGAAATCGAGAGGCGAGAGATCCTCGATCTCTACATCGACGATCTCCTCTCGAGGTTCGAGCTGCCCCGTCCCGTCAAGGTGGTGGTGGACTGCGGCAATGGGAGCGGCGCGCTCGTCGCGGTCCGCCTCCTCGAAGCGCTCGGCGCCGACGTCATCCCGCTCTACTGCGAGTCCGACGGGACCTTCCCGAATCACCACCCCGACCCGACGGTCGATGCCTACCTCGTCGACCTGATCGAGAAGGTGCGCGAGACGGGGGCCGAACTCGGGATCGCCTTCGACGGGGACGCCGATCGCCTCGGGGCGGTCGATGAGCGGGGGAAGATCGTGCGCGGCGACCTCATCCTCCTCCTCTTCGGACTCGATCTCATCGAGCGTCGCGGTCCGGGACAGAAGCTCGTCTTCGACGTGAAGTGTTCGCAGGCCCTCCCCGACGTCTTCGAGGCGGCGGGAGGCGTGCCGATCATGTGGAAGACGGGTCATTCCCTGATGAAGGAGAAGATGAAGGAGGAAAACGCGCCGCTCGCCGGGGAACTGTCGGGACATATCTGCGTAGGGGGTGAGGAGTACCTCGGCTTCGACGATGCGCTCTACGACGCCTGTGCGCTGATCGATATCGTGGCGCGCTCCGACCGACCGCTCTCGGCCCGGATCGGTGAATTTCCGGCCTGGGTCTCGACGTCCGAGCTGCGCATCGAGGTCGCCGAGGAGGAGAAGTTCGCGATCGTCGAGGCCGCGCTCGCGCACTTCCGCGAGGACCACGAGGTTGTCGATGTGGATGGCGCGCGCATCCTCTTCGGCGACGGATGGGGCCTGCTGCGCGCCTCGAACACGCAACCCGTCCTCGTCGCCCGGTATGAGGCGCGCACGCGTGAACGACTGACGGAGATTCGCGCCGAGGTGGAGCAATGGCTCACCGGTCACGGTGTGACGCTCCAGGGATGACGAAATGAACACGCCGGCTCCGAACCCCGCACTCCGCCGCAGCCGGCTCGCGCTCGGCGCCTTCTTCCTCCTCGCGGTCGTCCTCGTGGCCAGCCGCATGCTGACCGACCTCGGGGTCGATCTCCTCTGGTTCTCGAGTGAAGGCTACCTCCCCGTCTTCACCCGCACCCTCGGGTGGGTCTGGGGTGTGCGCGTCGCGGTCGGGATCGTCGTCGCCCTCCTCTTCGTGCTCAACCTGCGCCCCGTCGCGCACACGCTCGACTCCGTCCGGATTCGGCGTCGCTTCGGCAATCTCGAGATCTCCGAGCGCCTGCCGAGACGGGTGATCGCGGGAGGCGTCGTTCTCGTCAGCCTCCTCCTCGGGGTGTGGTTCGGGGTCTCGGTTCCCGAGAGCGTCGGACGCCAGCTCCTCCTCTGGGTGAATCGTGTGGAGTGGGGAGTCGTTGATCCCTTCGTCGGGCGCGATCTCTCCTTCTACGTCTTCACTCTGCCGGTCCTGCGCTCCGCGGTGACCTTCGCGCTCATCGCCGCCTTCCTCGTCTTCACCGTGGTGCTCGCCGGATACGCCGCCACCGGTGCGCTCCGACTGGGGCAGGAGGGGATCGGGATCGGCGCGGGGGCGCGGCGGCACCTCGGTGCGATCACCGCAATCTTCCTCCTCCTCGTCGCGGCGCGCTACGCGCTCGGCCAGCCCCTCCTCCTCTTCTTCGGATCCTCCGACGTCCAGGGAATCTTCGGCTACACCGACGCCCAGGCTCGACTCCCCGCCCTCCGGATCCAGGCGGGTCTCGCGATCCTGGCGGCGATCGGGGTGGCGTTCGGGGCGCAGAGGGCGCGATTCCTCCCGGTCGCCGCGGGGATCGGTGGGTTGATCGTCGGGAGCCTCCTCGCCGGACAGATGTGGCCCGCGCTGGTGCAGCGCCTCCAGGTCCAGCCGAACGAGCTCGAGCGCGAGAGCGACTACATCCAGGAGAACATCCGCTTCACCCGCCTCGGCTTCGGCGTGCACGAACTCGAGCGCTCACGGGTCGATGCCCTCGCCGACGGACCCGTCGACTGGGGGATGGGCGCGGCGCAGTTCGTCGGGCTCCCGGTGTGGACCCAATCGACGCTGCGCACCACCTTCAACGAGGTCGATGCGCGGTTCCAGTACTACGACTTCCCCATCGTCGAATTCGATCGGTACCCCGACGGGGAGGGGGAGCGGCTCGTCGCGCTCGCCGTACGCGAGGTCGATCCCACCGGGGTCGAGGATCCGAACTGGCAGAACCTACATGTGGTCGAACGGTATGTCGTGGGCAATGGGGTCGTCGCGTCGGATCTCACCGCGCGTACCGACCAGGGTCGCCCCCGCATGCTCGTGGACGGGATCCCGGCGGTAGCTGCGGAGGGCTCGCCCGTCACGCTCGAGCGCCAGTCGATCTTCGTGGGCTCGCGCTCGCTCCCGTATGCGGTGATCAACGCCACCGACTCCAGCTACACCGCCCCCGACGGCTCACCGGGCACGCCCGGAGTCGACTTCCCCGACGGGATCGCCGCCGGTGGGCTCTTCCGGAAGGCGCTCCTCGCGTGGTCGCTCCGGGACGCGAATATCCTTCTGGCGGGTGAGGTCGGTCCCGAGAGCCGGCTCGTCCTGCATCGCAGCGTCACGGACCGGGTTCGCCGGATCGCCCCCTTCCTCGCCTACCCCGAGGCGCCGTGGCCCGTCCTCCACGAGGGACGCGTCGTCTGGATCCTCGAGGGGTACACCGCGACACGCTTCTTCCCGCTCTCCCGCGCCGTCGAACTCGAGTTCCGCCGTCCGGTGGCGTATGCCCGCAACTCGGTGAAGATCACGGTGGATGCCGTGACGGGGGATGTGGCCTTTTATGCGACGGCGGTGCGCGACCCCCTCCTCGAGGCGTGGCAGCAGGCCTTCCCGGAGCTCTTCCGCCCCCTCTCGGCGATGCCCGAGGGGCTGCGTCGTCATCTCCGGTACCCGAGGAGCCTGATCGCGCTGCAGTCCGCCGTCCTTCTCCAGTACCACCAGGAAGAGCCCTCGGTCTTCTTCGGCCAGCAGGACCAGTGGGCGGTACCCCGGGAGCTCGCACAGAGCAGTACCCCGGTCTCGTACCGCGCAGAATACGGCATCGTCCAGATGCCCGACGACGACGCGCCGCGCTTCCAGATCAGTACCGTCTTCGTCCCGGCGGGACGCCAGAACCTCACCGGGATTCTGGCCGGACGACTCGCGGAGGACGGCACGCCGGAGCTGCGCCTCTTCGATCTCCCCGTCGAAGAACAGGTCTCGGGACCCTCACAGGTCGAGGCCCTCATCGAGCAGGATCCGGCGATCTCGCAGCAGTTCTCACTCTGGCGGACCGGGGGGAGTCGGGTCTGGACGGGGCACCTTCACACCATCCCGGTGGGCGACCGGGTGATCTACATGGAGCCGATCTTCCTCGCCGCCGAGGAGGGAGCGATCCCCGAGTTGCGGCGGTTCGTCGTGAGCGACGGGCGCCGCGTCGCGATGGCAGAAGGGTTGAGCGAGGCGATCCGCGCGCTCGCTGGCGACGAGGTACCGGCGCGCTCCGGAGCGGCGGGGACGGATCCGGCGGGCGCACCCTCCGCCGCGGGAGACCTCTCCATCGGAGCGCTCCCCGCCGGAGCGCTCCCCACTGAAGCGCTCCGGCTTCTCGATCGCGCGGAGGAGCGCCTCCGCTCGGGCGACTGGGCGGGATTCGGCGAGGCACTCGAGGCGCTTCGCAGGCTCCTCGCCGGAGCGTCGGGAACCGGATGAATCGGTGCACGGAATCGGTTGAAGAGGGGCATCCCCCTCGGTAGCTTCACGGTCTTGGCCGCTCGGGCCGGGCCCACCCAATCCAACGGACGAACAGAGGTATGGATCTCCACGAATATCAGGCGAAGGAGATCTTCCGGGGCGCGGGAATTCCCGTTCCGCCCGGGAAGGTCGCGACCACTCCGGATGAGGCGGAGGCGATCGCGCGGACGTACGGCGGGCTCGTCGTCGTCAAGGCGCAGGTCCACACCGGCGGTCGCGGCAAGGCGGGTGGAGTGAAGCTGGCCCGGACGCCCGAGGAGGTGCGCGAACACGCATCGAATATCCTCGGGATGAAGATCAACGGCCTCACCGTCGAGAAGGTCCTCGTCACTCCGGGCGAGGAGATCGCCACCGAGGCGTACGTATCGGTCCTCGTCAACCGTGAGACGCAGGCCCCCGTCTTCATGGTGAGTTCCGAGGGCGGCGTCGACATCGAGGAGGTCGCCGAGAAGACGCCCGATGCGATCCGCAAGATGCACGTCGATCCGCGCTACGGTCTCCTGCCGCACCAGGCCTACATCCTCGGCGTCGAGCTCTACGACGATCCGAAGCTCCAGCGTCAGGCCGCGAAGATCATGATGCAGCTCTACGATGCCTTCGTCGAGGCGGGTGCGAGCCTCGCCGAGATCAACCCCCTCATCACCACCCCCGCGGGGGAGGTCAAGGCGATCGATGCCAAGGTCTCGATCGACGACAACGAACTCTTCCGACGTCCGGAGATCGCCGACTACCGAGACACCTCGTCGGAGCCCGAAGCCGAGACACTCGCGCGCGAAGCGGGACTCACCTTCATCAAGCTCGACGGGAATGTCGGCTGCTGCGTCAACGGCGCCGGCCTCGCGATGGCCACGATGGATCTCGTGAAGTTCTACGGAGGCGAGCCCGCGAACTTCCTCGATATCGGCGGATCGTCCAACCCCGAGAAGGTCGTCAACGCGCTGAAGATCATCACCGACGATCCGCAGGTGAAGGTGATCCTCTTCAATATCTTCGGGGGGATCACGCGGACCGACGATGTGGCCAACGGGATCATCGAGGCGCTCAGGCAGATCTCGATCGACGTACCGATCGTGATCCGCCTCACCGGCACGAATGAGGAGATCGCCCTGAAGATCCTCAAGGACGCCGGATTCGAAGCCTATTCCACCATGGACGAGGTCGTCGCGAAAGCGGTCGAGCTCGCCACTGCAGCCGCGTAAGGAGTTCCCGAACCATGTCGATTTTCATCGATCAGAATACCCGCCTCGTGATCCAGGGGATCACCGGGCGCGACGGGTCATTCCACGCGATCCAGATGATGGAGTACGGCACGCAGGTCGTGGCTGGCGTCACCCCAGGGAAGGGGGGACAGAGCTTCGAAGGCCCCGGCGGCGAGGAAGTCCCGATCTTCGACACGATGGAGGAAGCGGTCGAGGCGACGCAGCCCAACTGCTCCGTCATCTACGTGCCGCCCGCCTTCGCGGCGAGCGCGATCATGGAGGCCGCCGACGCCGGCATCCCCTTCATCGTGGCGATCACCGAGGGGATCCCCGTGCTCGACATGGCGCGCGCTCACGCCTACGCGCACGACCGCGGCGCTCGCGTGCTTGGCCCGAACTGTCCGGGACTCATCACGCCCGGAGAGTCGAAGGTCGGGATCCTTCCCGGTTCGATCGTGATGCCGGGTCCGGTGGGGGTGGTCTCGCGTTCGGGCACGCTCACCTACGAGGCGGTCTACCAGCTCACGCAGAAGGGGATCGGACAGACGACGTGTGTGGGGATCGGCGGGGACCCGCTGATCGGCACGAAATTCATCGACTGTCTCGAAGCCTTCCGTGACGATCCCGCGACGAAGGCGATCGTGATGATCGGCGAGATCGGGGGAACCGACGAACAGGAGGCGGCGGCGTATGTGAAGGAGCACGTCGACGTTCCCGTCGTCGGATTCATCGCCGGCCAGACCGCCCCTCCGGGGCGTCGGATGGGGCACGCCGGCGCGATCATCTCGGGGTCGGCGGGTACCGCGGCCGAGAAGATGGAGGTCTTCGAAGCGAATGGGATCGCGGTGGCGAAGCGTCCCTCGGATATCGGGGATCTCATCGCCGACGCGATCGGCTCCTGACGCGCGCCGGGATGGATACCGCGTCGCTCACGCTGGCGGATTGGCTCGATCCCGAGCGGATCGAAGTGCTGCTGGCGGTCGACACCCTCGAGGGTGCGTTGCGCGCGCTCCTCGCGCACACCCCCGAGGGTGTCCTCCCTGGAGCGGAGGCTCGGACGCGCTGCGCGCACGACCTCGCCGCCGGGGCGCGCGGCGAGGTGGTGCGGATCGGCGACGACGCGGTCGTCGTGGTGAGCGAAGAGGGGGGAGTGAAGGCTCCCACCCTCTTCCTCGGGGTATCGGTCGATCCCTTCGCCGTGACCGCCGAGGGGGGGGAGAACGCGGGTCACGCGCGCGCCGTCGTGCTCGCCCTCACGCCAGCCCGACCCGAAGCGCTCCGTGCGCGCCTCGTGCCGGCGCTCCGGCGCTTCCTCTCCACCGATGAGGGGCGCCTCGCGCTCTATGCGGCGCGGTCCGCCGATGAGGTCCTCGAGATGACGGGCTTCATGACGCTCCCTCTTCCCGGACGTATACGCGTCCTCGGCGTGATGGAGCCGGTGTCCTACCGGGTCTATCCGGACACTCCGGCCACGGAGGTCTTCCACCTGATGACGCGACGCGGCCTGCGGGCGGTCCCCGTGGTCGGGGAGGAGTATGAGGTGCTCGGCATCATCACGGCGGGTGACGCGCTGCGGCACCTCGTCCCGCGCACGCAGAGGGGGAAGGATGTTGCCCAGGCGATCGATCGCGATCTCGCACGCGATGTGATGGCGCGCTCGGTTCTCTGTGTCTCGGAAGACCAGGCGATCGGCGACGTGGCGGCGCTGATGGTGAAGCGTGACGTCGAGATCCTCCCCGTCGTGCGTGAGGGAGAGTTCGTGGGGTTCGTCACCCGCGAGGCGGTGCTCCGCTCGATCCTCGGTGACACCGGCGACACCCCATCCGACGACGCAGAGATCGCCTGACGCGTCTCGGATCCTCCGCGCCCATCCAGTATGATCGCTCTTCTTTCGACACTCATCACCACAAACTTCGAGATCGTGCCCTCATGACCCAAACGCTCGCCATCATCAAGCCCGACGCGGTCGAATCCGGGAAGGCCGGAAAGATTCTCGCCCACCTCGAGGCGGGAGGCTTCACCGTGCGAGGAGTTCGCATGGTGCGCCTCACGGAATCCCAGGCAGGCGCCTTCTACGCCGTGCACAGCGAACGCCCCTTCTATGGGGAGCTCGTCGAGTTCATGACCTCGGGGCCGTGCATCCCGGTCGTCCTCGAAGCGCCGGATGCGGTCCCCGCTCTCCGTGAGGCGATCGGCGCGACCGACCCTGCCGAAGCGGCGGAGGGGACGGTGCGTCGTCTCCATGCAGAGTCGAAGGGGCGCAACGCGATCCACGCCTCCGATTCGGACGGGAATGCGGCGCGAGAGATCGCCTTCTTCTTCTCCGAGTCCGACCGGATCACGACGGGAGGTTGAGACGGGGTGGGCGTGTCCCACGCGTTGACACTTTTCCGCTTCACGGCTAGCATTCCAAGCTATGCCCACGCTCGATTTGCGACGCCTCGCCGCCGAAGAATTCGTCGAAGTCGTCGAGGAGTTGGATTCCGGACTCCCTCTGTGGGAGGGAACGGGGCTCACCCTGGCGGGACCTGTGAAGGTCGACCTCGTCGCGCACGAGACCGGAGAGAGCGAGGTTGTGGCACGAGGAGAGCTCAGCACGGTGCTCGCGCGCGAATGCCGACGCTGTCTGGCTACCTCGGAGGAACGTTTCGAGCTCGACGTCACCTTCGTCTGGTCGGGTGATGTGGAGTTTCGGGGAGAAGGGGGCGAGATTCGTGCGCTCCCGACGGGCAAGGATGAAATCGATGTGGCGGAGGCGGTTCGCGAGGAGTTGCTCCTCGCTGTACCGGCCTTCACTGAATGCACGCCGAACTGCAGGGGCCTCTGCCCCCGGTGCGGCACAAACCTGAACGAACAAAGCTGCGACTGTACGGTCGAGGAGCGTGATCCCCGGTGGGATGCGCTGCGCGCCCTGCAGTCCGAGTGAGGCTCCCATGGCAGTCCCGAAAAAGCGCACCTCCAAGCAGCGGAAGCGGAAGCGGCGCACGCATTACAAGGCGGAAACCCCGACGGTGCAGAGCTGCGAGAAGTGTGGTGATCCTCGCCAGCCGCACCGGGTGTGCCCCAGTTGTGGGCACTATCGGGGAGAGAGCGTGATCGACGTCGACTCGATCTGACCCGGTTCCGTGCGTATCGCACTCGATGCGAGCGGGACGGACGACGCGCCCGAGATCGAGATCGACGGCGCGCTCGCAGCGCTTCGTGACCTCGACGGGATCGCGATCACGCTCGTCGGTGACGAGGCGCTGATCCGGGCGGCACTCGCGGCTCGCGGTGTGGAGCCGTCCGCCGATCTCTCGATCGTGCATGCGCCGGATCAGATCCACGCGAGTGATTCACCCTCGACCGTGGTCCGGCGCAAGCCCGATTCGGCGATCGTCCGGGGGATCGACCTCCACCGGTCGGGCGAGGTGGACGCCTTCATCAGCGCCGGCAATACCGGTGCGGTCATGGCCGCCTCGCTCTTCATGCTCCGACCCCTCCCCGGGGTCGAACGCCCCTCGGTCGCGACGATGCTCCCGACCGTCGGTGCCCCCGTGATCCTGATCGACGCAGGGACGAATGTCGACTGCAAGCCGAAGCATCTGGTGCAGTTCGCCTACCTGGGCTCGGTCTACGCCCGGGACGCCCTCGGTGTGACGGGTCGCCCCCGGGTGGGGCTGCTCAACATCGGGGAGGAGCCCGAGAAGGGCGACGAGCGAGCGATCGAGACGCACCGCCTCCTCGCGGAGGATCCCGGCGTGAACTTCATCGGCAATGTCGAGGGTCGCGACGTCATCCGCGGGGTGTGTGACGTACTCGTCGCCGACGGCTTCGCGGGGAATGTGCTGCTCAAGTTCTACGAGAGCGTCGCGCAGTACGTGGTCGGGATTGTCAAACGGGAACTGGATTCCCATGATGTCGACCTCGACTACGAGCGCGTCTTCCGCGTGCTCGACTACTCCGAATATGGCGGCGCCCCGTTGCTCGGGGTCAACGGACTCTCGATCATCTGTCACGGCGGCTCATCACCGAAGGCGATCCGGAATGCGATCCGCGTCGCCGCCGACGCGGTTCGCAATCACCTCGTCGGGGACATGGCCGCGGAGTTCGCGGATCGTGCCCCCGGTCATGGAAGCCAGGGAGGCACGCCCTCGTGAGCACGCCGAAGCCCATCGTCGACTTCGTCGGAACGGGTCGCTACCTGCCCGAACGCAGGCTGACCAACGACGACCTCGCCGAATTCGTCGAGACCAACGACGAGTGGATCCGGAGTCGCACCGGAATCGTCACGCGTCATCTCGCGCGCGAGGACGAACTCGCGGCGGAGATGGCGCAGGTGTCGTCACGGATCGCGCTCGACCGCGCCGGAGTCGAGCCCGGAGAGGTCGACGCGATCATCCTCTCGACCGCGACACCCGACCGGTGGCTCCCCTCGACCGCGTGTGATCTCCAGGCGCTCCTGGGCGCGCACCGCGCGATGGCCTTCGATGTGCAGGCCGCCTGTTCGGGGTGGCTCTACGCACTCACGATGGCCGAGGGGTATCTCGCCTCCGGACGCGTCGATACGGTGCTCGTGGTCGCCACCGAGAAGATGAGCAATATCCTCGACTGGACGGATCGCACCACCTGCGTCCTCTTCGGCGACGGCTCGGGTGCCGCGGTGTTGCGGCGCTCGGACGGATCACGGGGGATCCTCTCGAGCTTTCATCGCTCCGACGGGCGGCTGGCCGAGCTGCTCTGGCGCCCGGCCGGGGGCGTGAGGATGCCGCTCACCGAGGACCGTGTCCGTGACCGTCAGCATCTGATGGCGATGTCGGGGCGCGAGATCTTCAAGTGCGCGGTGCGCTCGATGGCGCAGGCGTGTGACGAGGCGCTCACGCGCGCGGGGCTCTCGGGGAACGACATCGATCTGATGATTCCCCACCAGGCCAACATCCGCATCATCGAGGCCACCGCGAAGTATGCCGGGATCCCGATGGAGAAGGTCTACGTGAATGTGGACCGCTACGGCAACATGAGCTCGGCTTCGATCCCGGTCGCGCTCGACGAGGCGCTCGAGGATGGCTCGATCCAGCCCGGGATGAAGGTCCTCTCGGCGACCTTCGGTGCCGGACTCACCTGGGGCGCGATGGTCTGGCAGTTCTGATGACCCGCACCATTTGAAATCGCGCGCTCGGCGCGCCCGATCCGATCCCCTCGCACCTCACCCCCGCACTCCGCATGTCTCTCGCACTCCTCTTCCCCGGTCAGGGATCCCAGCACGTGGGGATGGCCCGCGAACTCGCGGATACCTACCCGGAGGTGCGTGACCTCGTCGCCGAGGCGGATGACGCCCTGGGGATCCCCCTCGGCGAGATCATGTGGGAGGGCCCCGAAGAAACCCTCACCGAGACGCGGAACGCCCAGCCTGCGCTCCTCCTTCATTCGGTCGCGGCGTGGCGGGTCGTGCGCGACGAGACGCGTGACGCCGCCTTCGTCGCGGGACACTCGCTCGGCGAGTTCACTGCCTGGGTGGCGGCGGGCGCGATCGACTTTGCCGACGCGCTGCGTGCGGTCCGGCGCAGGGGCGAGCTGATGTTCGAGGCGGGGGTCGAGCGCCCCGGCACCATGGCGGCGCTCCTCGGTCTCGAGGACGACGCCGTCGAGGCGGTGTGCGCGCAGGTCGAAGGGGGCATCTGCGTCCCGGCCAACTACAACGCACCCGGGCAGGTGGTGATCTCGGGTGACGCGGCGGGGGTGGCCGAGGGGATGGAGCGCGCCAGGGAAGCGGGCGCGAAGCGCGCCGTACCTCTCAATGTCTCGGGCGCGTTCCATTCGCCGCTGATGAAGGGAGCCGAGGCGCGGCTCGCCGCCTTCCTCGACGGGATCGAGATTCGCGATCCCGCGATCCCCGTCGTCTCGAATGTGACCGCGGCCCCCGTGACCGACGCCGCGGAGGCGCGCACCCTCCTCGTGCAGCAGCTCACCTCGCCCGTCCGGTGGCACCGCTCGATCGCCCGCATGCTGGACGCCGGAGTCGACCACTTCGTCGAACTCGGACCGGGCGCCGTGCTCTGTGGCCTGAACCGTCGCAACGCCCGTGGATCGGCGTGCCGCTCCGTCGGAACCCCCGACGATGCGGCCGCCTTCATGAGAGAGGGAGGCTGAGAGATGCCCGAGCAGGAGCTTGCGGAAGGCACCGTTGCGATCGTGACGGGAGGATCGAGAGGGATCGGTCGCGGGATCGCCGAGGCGCTCGCCGAGGCGGGTGCCCGCGTCGCCGTGGTCGCACGGAGCGAGGCGGGGGCGACGGCGGCGGCAGACGCCCTCCAGGGAAGCGGACACGCGGGGTTTGCCTGCGATGTCTCGGATCCCGACGCCGTCCGCGAGACGGCTTCCGCGATCGAATCCTCGCTCGGTACCGTGGGGATTCTCATCAACAACGCCGGGATCACGCGCGACAATATCCTCCTCCGTCTGAAGGACGAGGATTGGGATCGCGTCATCGACGTCAATCTCAAGGGCGCATTCAACTTCACACGGGCCGTCGCGCGCGGCATGATGAAAAGGCGTGACGGCGTGATCGTGAATGTCAGCTCCGTCGTGGGGCTCATGGGGAATGCGGGGCAGGCGAACTACGCCGCGTCGAAGGCGGGGCTCCTCGGACTCACCCGGAGTGTGGCGCGCGAACTCGCCTCGCGCGGCGTGCGGTGCAACGCGATCGCACCCGGTTATATTCGCACCGAGATGACCGCGGAGCTCTCGGAGCAGCAGACCACGGAACTCACCGGGCGGATCCCGCTGGGGCGCCTCGGCGAGGTCGAGGACATCGCCGGCGTGGTGAGGTTTCTCGTGGGGCCCGGTGCACGCTACATTACCGGACAGGTTCTTGCCGTAGATGGCGGCATGGTCATGTAGCCTTCGTCCCGATGTGGGGCGGGGCTCGATTTTCTTCCGGAATCACCCAAACGCATAGCAGGGGGAGTACAATGTCGGATGCTGAATCCAGGGTCCGTGAGATCATCGTGAACGAGCTGGGCGTCGAAGCCGACAAGGTCACGCCGGAGGCATCGTTCGTGGAGGATCTCGGGGCGGATTCGCTCGACACCGTCGAGCTCGTGATGGCCTTCGAGGAGGAGTTTGCGATCGATATCCCCGATGAGGACGCTGAACAGCTGCGGACGGTCGGCGATGCGATCGCGTACATGAACGAGAAGACGGACTGATTGCAGCCCGGAGTCGCGAATGCCCGAGAAGATGGAACGCCGCGTCGTCGTGACCGGGGTCGGGACCGTCACGGCCGTCGGGAACGACGCCTCCTCTACGTGGGAGGCTCTCCTCGCCGGAGTGAGTGGCGGAGGCCCGATCACCCTGTTCGAGGTGGATGACGAGTACGTGACGCGTGTCGCGGCCGAGGTCAAGGACTTCACCCCGAGCGACGTCCTCGACCCGAAGGATGCCCGACGCTACGACCGTACCTCGCATCTGGGGATCACGGCCGCGGTCGAGGCGGTCCGCGACGCCGGGTTCACTCCGGGAGAGCTTCCGGATCCCGACCGCTTCGGCGTGATCTTCGGGTCGGGGATCGGAGGGATCTCGACCTTCGAGCGTGAGCACCGGAAGATGCTCGAGAAGGGGCCTCGACGTGTCAGCCCCTTCTTCATTCCCTTCTTCATCCCGGATATCACCGCGGGTCTGATCTCGATCCATACGGGAGCCAAGGGGCCCAACTACGCCACCGTCTCGGCGTGCGCCTCGAGCGCGCACGCGATCGGGAGCGCTCTGCGGAGTATCCAGCGGGGCGATTCGGACCGCTGCATCGCAGGAGGAACCGAGGCGACGATCACCCCGATGACGGTCGCGGGGTTCGCCTCGATGAAGGCGATGACCACCCGCAACGACGATCCCGCGCGCGCGAGCCGGCCCTTCGACCGAGGCCGCGACGGCTTCCTGATCGGCGAGGGCGCGGGTGCGCTCGTGCTCGAGGCGCTCGAGACCGCGCAGGCGCGGGGGGCCACGATCCTCGGGGAGGTCATCGGGTACGGGGTGACGGGCGACGGATATCACATCACCTCGCCGCCGCCCGAGCATGAAGGCGCGCAGCGCGCGATGATCGAAGCGATGGACGACGCCGGGATCACACCGGAGGATGTCGACTACATCAACGCGCACGGGACCTCGACACCGGTCAACGACGAGCAGGAGACGGTCGCGATCAAGAGGGTGCTCGGGGAGCGTGCGTACGAAATCGTCGTCGGATCGACGAAGTCGATGACGGGCCACGTGCTCGGGGCGGCGGGGGCGGTCGAGGCCGTCGTCTGCACGAAGGTCATGCAGACCGGCAGAATCCCCCCGACGATCAACTTCGAGGAGGCCGACCCGGCGTGCGACCTCAACTACGCGCACGAGGGGATGATCGAACGGGAGGTGCGGGTGACGCTCTCGAACTCCTTCGGCTTCGGTGGGCACAATGTCTGCCTGGCGATGCGCCGCTGGGACGGCGACTGACGCCCCCGGACGGAGCACTCATGCGTGCAGGGTTCGGGTACGACTCCCACCGCTTCGATCCGGATACGCCGCTGATCCTCGGTGGCGTCGCAATCCCCGATCACCCCGGTCTGACAGGGCATTCGGACGGAGACGCGATCTGTCACGCCGTGATCGACGCGATCCTGGGAGCCGCCGCGCTCGGGGATGTGGGTCGGCACTTCCCGCCGAGCGACGAGCGGTGGCGTGGCGCCGATTCGATCGATCTCCTCCGCCGTGCCCTCGAGGTGCTCGAGCGCGCGAATTACCAGGTCGTCAACATCGACGTCACGGTGATCTGCGAAACCCCGCGGATCGCGCCGTGGGTCGAGGCGATCCGTGCTCGCCTGGGCGAGGTGCTCGGGATCGGACCCGGATTCGTCTCGATCAAGGGCAAGACGAACGAGACGATGGGGTGGGAGGGACGTTCGGAAGGGATCGCCGTACACGCCGTCGCGCTCGTGGACCGCGTCGAGGGCGAGGCGCCCGGACCGTGACGCGCCTCCCGCGGGCACGCGCCCGCAGCGTGGCCTGACCGATGGATCCGGAGAGCGCCGCCGCGTCCTTCTTCACCGCGCTGGCCTGGCTCGAGGGGCTCCACCCCGCGCTCCTCTACCTCGTCCTCGCCTTCGGGGCCTTTCTGGAGAACCTCTTTCCTCCCGTGCCCGCAGACAGCGTCGTCGTGGTCGGAGGCGTCCTGGCGGCCCAGGGCGTGATCCCGGTCTGGGGCGCGGCGCTCGCGGTGGGCGGCGCGAATGTGGGAGGCGCCTGGCTCATCTACCTCGCGGGGCGAAGACATGGGCACGCCTTCTTCACCGACGGACCCGGGCGTCACATCCTGACCCGCAGACAGCTCGATCGTGTCGAACGATGGCACGCGCGCCACGGGGTCGTGGCGCTCTTCCTCGTTCGCTTCCTCCCCGCGCTGCGTGCCGTCGCACCGGCCTTCGCGGGGATCGGGAGGCTCCCGGCGCGGAGTGTGATCGGGCCTCTGGTGGGGGTGTCGATCGTCTGGTACGGAGGGCTCCTCGCCGGGGGGTACGCGATGGGTCAGAATCTCGAGTCGCTCGCGCTCTGGCTCGCTCAGGTCAACCGTGTGCTCGAGATCGTCGCGATCGTGGTGGTGATCGTGACATTCTGGTGGTGGAGGTGGAGCCGTCGTGGGTGAACGCGCGATCGACACCGAACTCCGTCGTACCTGGCGCCTCGAGCTCTTCCTCGATCACCTCGCGGTGGAACGGGGGCTCTCGGAGCGTACGCTCGACGCATATCGAGGCGATGTGGCGCGCCTCGTACGCTTCGCCGTACGGGAAGGTGTCGACGACCCCCGCCACCTCGACGCGGGCGATCTGCGTGCCTTCACCTTCGGCTTGAAGGACGAGGGACTCGCGGCGACCTCGATCCGGCGCGTGCAGTCGGGGGTGCGCACCTACTTCACCTTCCTCCTCGACGAGGGGGTCATCGAGGTCGACCCCACCGAACGGATGGAGTCCCCGCGCACGGCGCGGCGGCTTCCCGAGGTGCTCTCACCCGATGAGGTGGAGGGGATGATCGAGGCGCTCGACGAGTCGAAGGCGACGTGGTCGCGTGATCGCGCGGTTCTCGAGGTCCTCTACGGCGCGGGTCTGCGCGTGAGCGAACTCACCGAACTGCCCGTCCGCGCCGTCGACCTGGAGGAGGGGATGCTCCTCGTCTTCGGGAAGGGCGCGAAGGAGCGTCTCGTGCCGCTCGGTGGCGCGGCGCGGCGCGCGCTGGAGGTCTACCTCCGTCAGCTCCGTCCCGAACTCGCCCGGGGGGCGGCGGGAGGACGCGTCTTCCTCAATGCACGGGGGAAACCGCTGAGCCGCATGACGGTGTGGACGATCGTGCGTGACGCCGCCGACCGCGCGGGGGTATCCGGGCGGATCTCGCCCCACACCCTGCGTCACTCCTTCGCCACGCACCTCCTCGAGGGGGGCGCCGATCTCACCGTCGTGCAGGAACTCCTCGGGCACGCCGATATCTCCACCACGCAGATCTACACCCACATCGATCGCGAATACCTGCGCGAGGTCCACCGCACCTTCCACCCCCGGAGCTGAGGAGAGCCGGGGGCGTACACCGCTCGGTCGGTGCGGCGATCAGTGGGTGCCGGAGATGTCCGCGTGGCGCTCGCGCTCGGCCTGCTCGAGCGCTGCGGCAGCGAAGAGTTCCGGCTGCGTGGCGCTCTCGCGGAGGAGCGCGACGGCCTCGGAGAGCGCAGGATCACGGCGCATCCGTGCCTCGGTGGCCGGACCGAGCCCTCCCATCGCGTCGGAGAGCCGGTCGAGCATCGAGATCCGTGCCTGCCACCGCAGGTAGCTCTCGACCTCCGGCTCGGCGAGGAGGAGCGGATCGGCGCCGCCATCGCGCAGCGTGCCGAGGAATGCCCTGAAGTCGTCCTCCCGGATCTGCGGATCCTCAGGAGCGTGCATGTACGGCTGCGCCTGTTCGAAGCCGAACTCGGCGAGCCGCAATCCGATCGGGATCTGCTTTTCCGCCGCGTCACGGAGGAAGCGCTGCTCGAGCGTGGTCAGGGTGTCGTTGGCGATCGGGAGGTCGGGGAAGATCCCCCCACCCGCGACGAGCTCGCGACCCGAAGCCGTCGTCACCGTCGGGAAGGTGTCGACATCTTCAGCGAGGGGACGACCCTGACGGTCGCGGGGACGATGGAGTGAGCGCCCGAGCGGGGTGTGCCATGTGCCGTTCGTGATCTGCATCCGGCGGCCGTGGGGGAGATCGAGGACGATCTGGACCAGACCCTTGCCGAAGCTCCGCTGACCGAGCACGAGGGCGCGGTCGTAGTCCTGGAGCGCGCCGGCCAGGACCTCGGAGGCCGAGGCGGAGAACTCGTCGACGAGGACGACCATCGGCACCGAGGGAAGGCGCGCCGGCGCCCGGGCGAAGGTCGGCTCCTCCTCGATGCGGTAGGGCTCCCCGCGCGCGCGGCTCCGCGTGCTCACGAGCGTCTTGCCGGGGGGGATGAAGAGGTCCGCCATCTGGAGTGCTTCGTCGAGGAATCCGCCGGGGTTTCGTCGCAGATCGAAGACGATCCCCGCGGCGTCGGCGTTCGCGCCGAGGATCGAGTCGAGCTCGGTCGAAGCGTTGCGGGCGAAGCGATCCATCGTGATGTAGAGGATGTCGTCCGCGATCAAATCGGCGTGCACGAGCTTCATGTGCACCTCCGCCCGCGTGATCGGGAAGTAGATGGTGTCGTCGTAGCCCTCGCGCTCGACGCCGACGGTCACGAGGGTACCGACGGGGCCACGGATCATGCCCGAGACGTCGGAGGTCGTGGCTTCCCGCGTGTCGACCCCATCCACCTCCACGATCACATCCCCCTCGATCATCCCCACCTGGTCGGCAGGGAAGCCCCGATTCACCGCGGTGACGGTGACGAGGTCGTTGAGTTGCGAGATCGTGACGCCGATCCCCGCGTAGTTGCCGGTGTTGTCCTCATTCTGCTGCGCGACCTCTTCGGGAGTGAAGACGGCGGCGTACGGGTCGTTGAGTGCCTCGAGCATCCCCTCGATCGCGGCGTCCCAGAGGAGGGTGTCGGCGAACTCATTCTGATGGAATTGACCGATCGCGCGGAGTGTCTGCACGAAGATGTCGGCACGGACCTGTGCGTCGGAGGTCTCCATCGATCCGCGTTGTGCGGTCGCCGCCGAGGGATTGGCGAGGGCGATACCCAGGAGGGCCGCCGCGAGTGCGACGGTGCGGGCGAGGTAGGGCGCAGCGTGCGAGAGACGCATGGATATTCCTGATGGATGCGAGAGTATACCAACCCTGAAACCCGCTTCAGGCGGATCGCGTTCCTGCGGGATCACGGAGAGATCGTTCGTCTGTCGCCGTGACGTTACCTTGCAGACCCGTGTGCTCGCCACCCCCACGGACGGCTCCGAAGACCCGCCATGACGCGTCCCGATCCCCACGCCCCCCTGCGCCTCGCGCTCGCACAGTTTCATCCCGCGAAGGCGCGAGTCGATGAGAACCTCGGCCGAATCCGTGAGATCGTCGCGGACCACGCCGGCGAGTCCGACCTCCTCGTCTTCCCCGAGGCGAGCCTCTCGGGGTACTTCCTCCAGGGCGGGGTGAGCGAACTCGCCCGCACGACCGCGTGGGTCGCGGATCGCCTCGGTCCCCCCCCCGAGGGCGCCCCGGATCTCGTGCTCGGCTTCTTCGAAGCGTGGCGGCAGCGTGTGTACAACGCCGCCGTGCTCTTCACCCCGCATGCGGACACCTGGGCCGTGGCGCACGTGCATCGCAAACTCTTCCTTCCGACCTATGGCGTCTTCGACGAGGAGCGCTTCGTGGAGGCGGGCACCGAGGTGCGTCCCGTGGAGACACGACATGGGCGGATCGGTCTGCTCGTCTGTGAAGATGCGTGGCATGGGCTCACCTCGACGATTCTCGCGCTGCACGGCGCCGAACTGATCGTCATCCCGAGCGCCTCGCCGGCGCGGGACTTCCGCCCCGACGAGACCTCACGTCCACGCAATCTGGTGCGTTGGGAACGTGTGGGTCGCTCGATCGCCGAGGAGCACGGCGTCTTCGTGGGGATCGCGCAGCTCGTGGGCTCGGAAGGAGGCAAGGTGTTCGTCGGCGGGTCGCAGCTCTTCGGACCCGATGGGGAATGCCTCGCCGACGCCGGCCTGCACGACGAGCGCGTCGTGTCGGTTCGGCTTCCCGGAGGCGCGATCGCGCGCGCGCGTGCGGAGACGCCCCTCCTCGCCGACCTCGAACACGCCCTCCCGCATCTCTGGCGCGCCCTCGGTTCACCCCCGCAGGAGGCGGACGGTGTGTGGGGGGGCGCACGGCGGGAAGCGCCGTACGGCGCGGTTCCACCGGCGCCGACGGGACTTCGCGGCGCCGCGGCGGGGAGCGGCCCGATCGCGGGCCCCGATCCCGACACCCCGGTCGAGACGCTCCTCGCCCTCGACCTCGAACTCGTCGAGACCACCCTCGTACGCTTCCTCCGCGACGAGGTGGTCGGGCGTCGCGGATTCGAGGGCGTCGTCATCGGCGTCTCGGGCGGGGTGGATTCGGCCGTCACACTCGCCCTCGCATGCCGCGCGCTCGGACCCGAGCAGGTGCACGGCTTCCGGCTCCCCTACCGCACCTCGAGCCCCGAGAGCCTCGCGCATGCCGCGGCGATCCTCGAGCAGACGGGCGCCCACGAGCGCACGATCGAGATCTCGGAGGCGGTCGACGGCTACACCGAGGTGCACGAGCCCGACGCCTCCCCCCTCCGGAGAGGCAATGTCATGGCGCGCATGCGGTCGATCGTCCTCTTCGACCAGTCGGCCCGGCTCGGGGCGCTCCCGCTCGGCACCGGCAACAAGAGCGAACGGTTGCTCGGCTACTACACCTGGCACGCCGACGACTCGCCGCCGATCAACCCCCTCGGAGATCTCTTCAAGACGCAGGTGTGGGCGCTCGCACGGCACCTCGGCGTGCCCCCCGAGATCGTCGACAAGCCGGCCACCGCGGACCTCGTCGAAGGGGTCACCGACGAGACCGAGATCGGGGTGAGCTACCGCGAAGCCGATCCGATCCTCTACTGGCTCACGCGCGGATGGCTACCCGGCGAGCTCGTCGAGGCCGGATTCGATGCGACGGCGGTGGAGCTCGTGGCCCGTCGCCTCGACGGAACGCACTGGAAGCGCGAACGCCCGACGGTCGCGCTCCTCTCCTCGACCGCGATCGGGGAGTCGTACCTGCGTCCCGTCGACTACTGACGCGCGACGCCCGCGCGCCGTGGCGCGTGAGCCCTCACTCCGAGCCCTCACTCCGCGAATCCCCGCTCCGGGTGGCGCGGAGGGTGCGGAAGAGGGGGAAGGGGGTGAGCTCGCCGTCGATGATCTCGGCGAGTGCCTCCTCGCGACGCCACACCGCCTCGAGTTCACGCACTTCGAGTTCGAGGAGGCGCTGCTCGCGCGCCTCGTTCGCCGCGATCTCGAGTGCGATGGCGCCGGTCCGCTGGAGGTCGCCGAGACGCCGGCCCTCGCGCACGAGAATGCGCGTGAGGGCGGCAGGGGATCCCGCCTCCTCGATGAGTCGGGTGGCGGCGTGGACGCGGCGCTCGGAGGCGCCCGAGTAGTGCTCCCATGCGAGGGCGCGCTGGAGCGTGCGCTGCGCTTCGCCGCCCTCGATGCGGAGTCCGCCCTCGTCGCCCCACGCCCGGCAGTCGGGGCACCGCAGCCCGATCACGGGGGCGTCCGACTCCGCTCCGGGGAGCACGAGGAGCTCGGCGCGATCGCGGAATGGAACCGCGTCGAAGGCCCGCCCGCAGCGGGCACAGGTGGCGTGGCCCCGCCACGCTGTCGAACCGAAGCGGATCCATCGCCCCGCCTCCTGGAGTCCGTCCGGGGCGCGCTGCCAGAGAAACCATCCACCGAGGAGGGCGAGTCCCCCCGAGGCCGCCCCACTCGCGACGAGCCCCGCCGTGGCGATGCCCGTCGCCACCGTGACCTTCTTCGCGTGCCTGCGCCTCCGGGTCAGCTCACGCCCGTAGCGCCACCACGCCTCTTCGCGGCGTCCAGCGCTCCCGACGCGCACGACTTCGAGGCTACCGACACGGAGGAGCGCGATATTGTCCGTCTCCGAGAGGAGTCGCCCGCGGTCGTGCGCCGCCCGCTCGAGTTCCTCGAGCGCTTCCCATCGATCCTCGAGGGGAACCAGCGTCCAGCGGCGGCACGAGGTGCAGACGACCCAGAGGCGTCCCTTCCCGGGATCGAAGGCGATACGCTCTCCCCTCGAGAGGTGTTCGAGCTCCTCATTGTCCGCGAAGTCGTGGGCGCAGACGAGACACCTTCGAATCATCGGTCCGGGGGAGGGGGGGGCGAGCGTCGCTTCAGCGGATTCATCCCTCAACGTACATTTTCCGGCACGGCCTGACGACACCGCACCCACCACACGGTCCGCCCCGCGAGGGGCTGCCGCCGTCCTCGATGCTCCTCATCCTCGACAACTACGACTCCTTCACCTTCAATCTCGTCCAGTACCTCGGCGAGCTCGGAGGAGACCCCGTCGTGCTGCGCAACGACGCCTGCGGGATCGAGGAGGTCGTGACGATGGCGCCCGAACGGATCGTGATCTCGCCGGGACCGGGGACCCCGGCAGACGCGGGGATCGCGGTCGAGCTCGTGCGACGCCTCGGGGCGACGACGCCGATCCTCGGCGTCTGCCTCGGCCACCAGGCGATCGGCGAAGCGTACGGGGGCCGCACGATCCGTGCGCGCCGCACGATGCACGGCAAGACCTCTCCGATCCGTCATGCGGGGCGAGGCCTCTTCGAGGGACTTCCCACCCCACTGACCGTCGCGCGCTACCACTCCCTCGTGACCGATCCCGCGGCACTCCCCGCCGTACTCGAGTCGGTGGCCTGGTCCGAGGATCCCGAAGAGGGCGAAGAGGTGCATGCGATGCGGCACCGTGAGCATCCCGTCTGGGGCGTGCAGTTTCATCCCGAGTCGCTCTTCTCCGAGGGAGGACACCGCCTCCTCGCGAACTTCCTCGCCCTCCGCGGAGCGGCGTGAGGGAACTGCCGCCGCCGCACGAATCCCCTACCTTCCTCTCCCGACGTCTCCCCGAGGGGGACACCCCTCCGTCACTCCCGGCTCCTCCGACGCATGATCCGAATCACCTTTCTCGGCACCGCGGCCGCTCGTCCCACCCCGGGACGCAATGTGACGGGGATCGCCGTCCAGCGGGACGGAGAGCTGTTTCTCTTCGACTGCGGTGAGGGGACGCAGCGGCAGATGATGCGGTACCAGACCGGGTTCAATGTGGACCAGATCTTCATCACCCACATCCACGCCGACCACATCCTCGGGATCCCGGGGCTGGTGCGTACGATGGGGCTGCAGGGGCGGACCGACCGGCTGACCCTCTACGGCCCCGCCGGGAGCCGCCGGGTGCTCATCGATGCGGTGCACCTCGGGGTGGAGCGGCTCCCCTTCGAGATCGAGGTGCGTGAGGTCGGGGAGGGGGATTCGATCGACTTCGAGGGGTGGCGGATCGATGTCTTCGCGGTGGTGCACAAACACGGCGCGATCGGCTTTCGGCTTCGCGAGGACGAGCGGCTCGGACGTTTCGATGTGAACCGGGCGCGTGCCCTCGGGATCCCCGAGGGACCGATCTACGGCCGGCTTCACCGGGGCGAGACGGTCGAGATCGACGGCCGGCGGATCGATCCGGCCGATCTCGTCGGTCCCACCCGCCCGGGGAGGCATGTGGTCTACACCGGCGACACGCGGCCGTGCGCCCGCGTCGTCGAGATCGCGCGGCACGCCGACCTCCTCATCCACGAGGCGACCTTCGTCGAGGAGGAGCGCGATCGCGCGATCGAGACGCTCCACTCGACCGCCGCCGAGGCGGCGCGGGTGGCGGTCGAGGCGGAGGTCCGGCGTCTGGTGCTCACGCACATCTCGGCGCGGCACACCGACACCTTCGACCGCCTGCGCGAGGAAGCGGCGGAGATCTTCCCGGGCGCGCGTGTCGCGCACGACGGGATGGTGATCGAGGTGCCCTTCCCGGACGAGGAGACGGCGTGAAGATCACGGTCCTCGGCCTCGGCGTGATGGGCGGTTCGATCGCGCGCAGCCTCGCGGCCGCGCCGGACGACGAGGTGACCGGGTGGAGCCCCGATCCCGAGGAGCGTGACGCGGCCGTGCGGGTCGGGATCCCGACCGAGACGACCCCGGTGGCCGCCGTGGCCGACGCCCACCTCGTCGTCTTCGCGATCCCCCTCGGCGCGATCCGCGCGCGCGCCTCCGAGGTGGCCGAAGCGCTCCGGGCCGACGCACTCGTGACCGATCTGGCGAGTCTCCAGAGCCCCGTGCTGAAGTGGGCGGAGGAGGTGGGCCTCGCCGAGCGGTGGATCACCGCGCACCCACTCACCGGGTCGGAGCGCGTGGGGTTCGAGGCCTCGCGCCAGGGGCTCTATACCGACGCGCGGGTCTATCTCTCCGCGTCGGAGGTCGCCCCGAAGCGCGCGCGGGAGGAGGTGCGCGACGCGTGGCGCCGCGCCGGGGCAACCCCGGAGTGGATCGACCCGGCCGAGCACGACCGGCGCATGGCGCGGGTGAGTCACCTCCCCCAGGTGGTCGCGACGGCGCTCGGCGACGCCCTGGCGCACCTCGGCATCCACCCGGACGAGCTGGGCCCCGGGGGACGCGATACCACGCGCCTCGCGGCGAGTTCGCCCGCGATGTGGGGCGACCTCTTCGCGCACGCCGATCCCGGTCTGGGGGACGCGCTGCGTGAGGTCGCGCGTCGCCTCGAGGCCGATGCCGACGCCCTCGAGCGGGGCGAGGTGGCCTCGCTCGTCGAGCGGCTGGAGCGGACGGGGGCGTGGAGGCGGTCGAGATGAGCCCTCGATCGCTGCGCGTACCGGGGGACAAGTCACTCACGCAGCGTGCCTTCATCCTGGCGGGGCTCGCCGAGGGCGGAAGCCGCCTTCGCGGCGTCCTCTGCGGGGCGGATTCCCGATCGACGGCGGCCGCGGTGCGCGCGCTCGGTGCGGGGGTCCCGGAGGTGCCGAGCGATGGCGCGGAGATTCGAATCACCGGACGCGGGCTCGGGGGATGGACGAGCCCCGCCGGCCCGCTCGATCTCGGCAACTCGGGAACCGGCTCGCGGCTCCTCCTGGGCGCCCTCGCGGGGTGCGGGGTGAGCGCGGTCGTCACGGGAGATGCGTCGCTGCGGAGCCGCCCGATGAAGCGGGTCACCGATCCACTGAGCCGCATGGGCGCCCGCTTCGAATGGATCGAGGCCGAGGGTCGGCTGCCGGTGCGTGTGACGGGGGGAGGCCTCCACTCGGTCGACCTCGATCTTCCGGTGGCGAGTGCGCAGGTCAAGAGCGCCCTCCTCCTCGCCGGACTCACGGGCGGGGTGCCGGTGCACCTCACCGAGCCGGACGCCTCGCGCGACCACACCGAACGGATGCTCACCGCACTCGGCGTCCGCGTTCTGAGGCACGCCTCGGGCCCGGGAGTCCGTATCGAGCTGCGCGACCCCCCCGCGTCGATCCCGCCGCTCGATCTGCGGATCCCGGGCGACCCCTCCTCCGCGGCCTTCTTCGTGCTCGCGGCGCTCCTCGGGGTGGCCCGGGAGGTGGAGATCCACGATGTGGGGCTGAACCCGACACGCACGGGGGGATTCGAGCTCCTCGAGCGGATGGGTGCGCGGGTGGAATTCCGGGTCGAGTCGGAGGAGGGGGGAGAGCCGACGGGGACGATCGCGGCCGCGGCGAGCGAGCTCACCGCGATCGAGGTGCGGGGGGACGAGGTGGTGCGGGCGATCGACGAGCTCCCGGTCATCGCGGTGGCTGCGGCGAGAGCGCACGGCACGACGCGGATCCGCGGGGCGGGGGAGCTCCGGCACAAGGAGACCGATCGGATCCGGGCGCTCGTCGAGAACCTCCGGGCGGTCGGAGTCGGGTGTGACGAACACCCGGACGGCCTCGACGTGACCGGCACCGATGCCCCCCTCGCCGGACGCGTGGATGCGATGGATGATCACCGGATCGCGATGGTCTTCGGGGTACTCGCGGCGGAGGAGGGCAATGCGATCGAGATCGCGGGGGGTGCGTGTGTCGACGTGAGCTTCCCCGGCTTCTGGGAGATTCTCGGGGAGGTGGCGAGGTGACCGCGCCGAGCCGGACGATCGTCACACTCGACGGTCCGGCGGGAGTGGGAAAGTCCACGACGGCGCGCGCCGTCGCGGAACGGCTGGGATGGCGATATCTCGACTCGGGTGCGCTCTACCGCGCCGTGGCACACGCCCTCCTCGAGGAGGGGATCGATCGCGATGCCTGGCCCGATCTCGACGACAGCGTGCTCCATGCCCTCGGCCTCACGGTCGACCCGGAGGGGACCTCGCTCGTCATCCGGCGCCGGGGTCGACCGCTCGGCCCCGAGCTCCGGACCCCCGAGGTCACCGCGGCGGTGTCGGCCGTCGCGCGAATTCCTTCCGTGCGCGCCTGGCTCCTCGACGCCCAGCGCGCCGCCGGGTCCCGCGGTCGCCTCGTGGCCGACGGTCGTGACATGGGCACGGTGGTCTTCCCGGATGCGGCCACGAAGATCTTCCTGACCGCCGACCCCGCGGAGCGCGCGCGGAGGCGTCTCGGTGATCATGGGGTGACGCACCCCGACCCCGACGAGGTCGCCCTGGAGTGCGCGCGCCTCGAAGCACGGGATCGCGCCGACCGGGAGCGCGAGATCTCCCCCCTCCGCCCCGCCTCCGACGCCCTGCATCTCGACACCACCGAGCTCGATTTCGCCGCCCAGGTGGACGCCGTCGTGCGTCATGTGATCCGGCGGGCCGGGGTGGACTCCGAGCGGCACCGGATATAGCTTTGCCTTGCTATGCTCCGAGCGCATCGGGGCGATCTTCGCAGAGGCGCGCACCATCCGCGGTGGGCGCCCTCGTTATCTCACACCCCAACCCGGCGGGGGCAGGACGACTCGTCGGACACCGGCTCCCGGGAGGGAGCACGCACCATGGCCGATTCCAGGGACGAGACGCCCACCCCCTCCGAGACCGTCGCGGTCGACGACTCCGAAACCGCCGACTCCGGCACCCCCGAAACCACTGACGAGACGCCGTCCGCCGACGCTCCGGCCGAGACGCCGGATTCCGAGGCGGATGCACTCACCCCGGACGAACTCGAAGAGGAGGCCAATGTCTCGATCGACGCGCTCACCGGAGAGGTGATCGAGGGCGCCTTCGACGACGACGATGACACGGGGATCGATCCCCTCCTCCGCCACGATCCGTACGGCGAGGAGGAGCTCGACATCTCGCGCGACGAGTTCGCCGCCCTCCTCGGAGAGTACGAGGAAGACTTCCAGGGGATCCGCGAAGGCGAGATCGTCAAGGCGCGCGTCCTCGACCTCACCGACACCGCGGTCATCCTCGAGTTCGGATTCAAGTCCGAGGGCTCGGTCGCGCGTGACGAGTTCAAGGACGTGCCGGAGATCGGCGACGAAGTCGAAGTCCTCCTCGAGAGCCTCGAGGATGACGACGGAATCGTCGTGCTCTCCAAGAAGAAGGCGGACTTCCTCCGCGTCTGGGAGAAGATCAAGGAGGCGCACGAGGACGACCGCGCGGTCAAGGGCACCCTGGTTCGCAAGATCAAGGGCGGCGTGACCGTCGACCTGATGGGCGTCGATGCCTTCCTCCCGGGATCGCAGATCGCGCTTCGCCGGGTGCCGAACATCGAGGACCTCATCGGCGAGGTCTACAACTTCAAGATCATCAAGCTCAACAAGCGCCGGCGGAATATCGTCGTGTCGCGCCGGGTGATCCTGGAGACCGAGCGCGAGCGCAAGCGCGACACCCTCGTCAAGGAGCTCCTCGTCGGTCAGGTGCGAGAGGGGACGGTCAAGAATATCACCGACTTCGGTGCCTTCATCGATCTCGGCGGGCTCGACGGCCTCCTGCACATCACCGACATGTCGTGGGGCCGCGTGGCGAACCCCAACGAGGTTGTCTCGATCGGCGAAGAGCTCGACGTCAAGGTTCTCGACGTCGACTGGGACCGCGAGCGGATCTCGCTCGGACTCAAGCAGCTCCTCCCCTACCCCTGGACGGATATCGACCGGAAGTACCCGGTCGGTGCCCGCGCGCGGGGTCGGGTGGTCTCGATCACCAACTACGGCGCCTTCATCGAGCTCGAGAAGGGTGTCGAGGGGCTCGTCCACATCTCCGAGATGTCCTGGACGCGCAACGTTCGTCACCCCTCGAAGCTCGTCGCGATCGGGGACGAGATCGAGGCGGTCGTCCTCAAGGTCGACCCCGACGACGAGAAGATCTCTCTCGGGATGAAGCAGATCGAGGAAGATCCGTGGCTCGCTCTCCCGGTGAAGTACCCGACGGGTACGACACTAACCGGAGTGGTCCGCAACCTCACCTCCTTCGGCGCCTTCGTGGAGGTCGAACCGGGGATCGACGGACTCGTGCATGTCTCGGACATGTCGTGGACGAAGCGCGTGGAGCACCCCTCGGAGATCGTCCAGAAGGGCGACGAGGTCGAGGTGATGGTGCTCGATGTCGATGCCGAGAACAAGCGGATCTCGCTCGGACTCAAGCAGCTGCAGGACGACCCGTGGCCCACGATCTCGGAGCGCTTCACACCCGGGATGGAGACGGAGGGTTCGGTGGTCCGCGTGGGTGACGGTGGGGTCTACGTCGACCTCGGGGACGATATCGAGGGCTTCATGCCGATCCAGAACGCCGGGGTACCCGACGGGAACACTCTCGAGGAGTACTACCGGGCGGGTGAGACGATCGAGCTGGTGATCATCGAATCGGACGCCACCAACCGCCGCCTGACCCTCGAGGTCGTCGAGCTTCCGGAGTACCAGGAGGTCGTCGAGGTCGTCGAGGAGGTCGAGGAGGTCGAGGAGTCGGCGGAGTCCGGAGAGGCCGAGGCCGCGGCGACGGCCGATGAGGCGGACGAGGCGGACGAAGCCGACGAAGCCGACGAGGCGGACGCCGCCGACGACGCCGACGACGTCGATGAAGCCGACGAAGCCGACGAAGCCGACGAGGAGGATGAGACGGATGAGGAAGACGCTGCTGACGCCGACGCCGACGCCGAAGCGGCCGATGAGGACGACGACGAGAAGTCGTGATCCGCGCGACGTGACCTCCTTCGCCGACGCACCCCCGACCCCTCGCCCGACCGCGCCCCGCGCGGCCGGGCGAGGGCGTTTCGGGCGGGTGTTCGTCGCGGCGGTCGTCGTGGGGCTCGGGTGTCAGACGGTTCAGGGCGTGCCGGATGCCGGTTCGCCGCCGCCGCCGCCCGTCGTCATCGAAGCGGGTCCGGCCTCGCCGTCGGATGAACGAGCCGCGGCCGCGCTCCTCCGTGAGGCCGAGGCGTCGCTCGAGGCGGGCGCTACCGAGGCGGCGATCGAGGCCGCGAGCGCGATCGTCGAGAACTACCCGACCACGACGAGTTCGGGGGCCGCGCTCTGGGTACGAGCCCGCGCTCTCGGCACATCCGAGGCCGGGGCGGAGCAGGTCGTCGCGCTCGACGACCTCGAGCGCCTCCTCCCCCTCCTCGGGTCCGGGGATCCGCGCCGCACCCCGGCCACCCTCCTCTACGCGAGGGTCCTCGCCGAAGCGGGACGCATCGAAGAGGCGGTCGTGACCGCGGTCTCGCTTCCCTCCGATGCCACGGTGGACGCCGCCGAGATGGAGTGGATGCGCGAGGTCGTCGCCTGGCTCGATCTGGAGGCGATCGAGGATGTCGCGCGTACCGCTCCGCCCACGGGGCCGCTCGTCGCGCCCCTCTGGGTGGCCCTCGGCCGTGCGCGCGGTGTCGAAGGGGACGCGAAGGGCGCGCGGGAGGCGGCGAGCCTCGCGATCTCGGCGGGTGCGACCGGGGCCGACCGCGAAGAAGCCGAAGCGCTCCTCGCGGGGGAGGGGATTGCGGCGCGTCCGGAGCTCGCCGAATGGATCCCGCTCGCGGCCCTCCTCCCCGCGAGCGGGTCGCCTGCGCTCCGCGGCTTCGCGAACGAGGTCCGGGAGGGCGCCCTCGCCGCGCTCACCGCGGCGGGACTCGCGGAGCGGAGCGACGTCGAGGTCTACGATGATGGAGGCGATCCCGAGCAGGCTGCCGCGCTCGTTCGCGCGATCGAAGCCTCGGGAGCCTTCGGGATCGTCGGTCCGGTACAGGACGCCGCGCTCGCCGCGGCAGCCCGGGCGCGCACGAGCGGCGTGCCGATCGTCTCGCCGACCGCCTTCTCCCTCCCTGACAGCGTCGAGGGGATCTACTCGCTCGGGAGTCTGGACCCCGGGTCGGCGCGCGCGCTGGCGGCGTGGGCGGCCGAGGTCGGGTTTGCCACGGTGGCGATCATTCATCCCTCCGATGAGGCGTCGAGCGAGGAGGCCCGCCTCTTCGCCGAGGCCTTCGAAGCCGCGGGGGGGAGCGTGCTGCAGACCCTCACCTATCCTCCGGGCCAGACCTTCTTTCAGGAGCAGATCCGGGCGGCGGCGAGTGTGGCTCCCGAGGCGCTCGTCCTCCCGGTCCCTCCCGCCGATGTCGAGGCGCTCGCCCCGCAGGTCACCTTCTACGGGCTCGACACCCTGGGGATCCAGATCCTCGGGACATCGGCGTGGACGGACGGCGGGGTACGCGAGGCGGTCTCCGACCGTCACCTCTCCGGGGTCGTGGTGGCCTCGCCCGACCTCTCCGGCCGCGAAGGGTGGAACCGTTTCGTCGAGGCGTACGAGACGCGTTTCCGTCGCACCCTCGTCGCTCCCGGAGGCGCCCCCCTCGGGTACGACGCCGCCTCGCTCCTCCTCGAAGCGGCGCGATCGGGTGCCCGGTCGGGGACCGAACTCGCCGAGGCGCTCGAAGCGGTCGACGGATTCGAGGGCGCGACCGGACTCCTCTCCGTCGAAGATGGGCGTGTCGTGCGTCGCCACTCCGTGGTCTGTTACGACGGCGCGGTGCCCGAGCCGATCGCCCCCGGTCGGCCCGTCCAGCGGTGGCGTGCCTATCCTCCCCCCGCGGACACCACCGATACGGTGCCGCCGGGTCCGGGCCGCCGCGATGGCTTCGCCTGCCCCGGCACCCGCGCAGCCCGCATCGCCGATTCGGTATTCTTCGCGAATGGGGGCGACACCCTCTATCCCGAGATCGCCCGCATCCTGCGGCCCAACGATACCCTCCCGCAGATCCATCCCGACGAGATCATTCCGGGACGGTGACGAGCACCCTCGCAGAGAAGGACGTCCGATGTCGATGAAGGAGAAGCTCGAGCGACTCGAAGCCCTCGGTGCCGAGGCGCTCGCGGGGGGAGGAGAGGCGCGCGTCGCCCGTCAGCACGAACGGGGCAAACTCTCTGCGCGCGAACGTCTCGACCTCCTCCTCGACGAGGATTCCTTCGTCGAACTCGATCGATTCGTCACCCACCGCGCGACGGGCTTCGGACTCGAGGAGCAGAAGGTGCTCGGCGATGGCGTGGTCACGGGGTACGGGACGATCCACGGCCGGCTCGTCTACGTCTTCAGTCAGGACTTCACCGTCTTCGGCGGATCGCTCTCCGAGGCGCACGCCGAGAAGATCGTGAAGCTGCAGGAGCTCGCGCTCGAGAATGGTGCGCCGATCATCGGTCTCAACGACTCGGGCGGCGCGCGCATCCAGGAGGGGGTCGTCTCCCTCGGCGGGTATGCGGACATCTTCCTGCGCAACACCCTCGCCTCCGGTGTGATCCCCCAGATCTCGCTCATCCTCGGACCGTGTGCCGGCGGCGCCGTCTACTCGCCGGCGATCACCGACTTCGTCTTCATGGTCCGCGGCACGAGCTACATGTTCGTCACGGGGCCCAACGTCGTGAAGACGGTGACGCACGAGGAGATCGACATGGAGGGGCTCGGAGGGGCCGACATTCATGCGGGTACCTCGGGGGTGGCGCACTTCGCGCACGACTCCGAACCCGAGTCGATCGCCGCGGCGCGCGAGCTTCTGCGCTATCTGCCGCAGAACAACCGGGAGCGCGCGCCCGACGGGCGGGGTGAGGACCCCCACGACCGCCGCGACGAGGCGCTCCTCACCGTCGTCCCCGACAGCCCGAACAAGCCGTACGACATGCGCGAGGTCGTGTGGGCGATCGTCGACGAGAGAGTCTTCTTCGAGGTCCAGCCCGACTTCGGCGGGAACCTCCTCACCGGCTTCGCGCACCTCGGCGGACACTCCGTCGGGATCGTGGCGAATCAGCCCGCGGTGCTCGCCGGAGTGCTCGACATCAAGGCCTCCGAGAAGGGGGCGCGCTTCGTGCGCTTCTGTGACGCCTTCAACATCCCCCTCGTCGTCCTCGAGGATGTGCCGGGGTTCCTCCCCGGGGTGGATCAGGAGCACGGCGGGATCATCCGCCACGGCGCCAAGCTGCTCTACGCCTTCGCCGAGGCCACCGTGCCCAAGGTGACCGTCATCACGCGCAAGGCGTACGGGGGGGCCTACGATGTGATGAACTCCAGGCACATCCGCGGCGACCTCAACCTCGCCTGGCCGATCGCCGAGATCGCGGTCATGGGGCCGAAGGGGGCGGTGGAGGTACTCTTCCGCAGGGAGATCGCCGAGTCGGACGACCCCGAGGCCGCAACGGAGGCGCGCATCGAGGAGTACCGCGAGCGCTTCGCCAACCCCTACATCGCCGCCGCTCGCGGGTACGTCGACGACGTGATCGACCCGCGTGACACGCGCCCACGCCTGATCAGTGCGCTCGACATGCTGCGCAACAAGCGCGACGAGAATCCCCCACGCAAGCACGGCAATATTCCGCTCTGACCGTCAGGCAACCGATCGCGCCCCCGGGGCATCTCATCGTGTGGAGTCGGGCACGAGCGTCGTGCCCGTCGGACGCCAGAGGGAGGGAGAGCATGATCGGGATGATTCGGGGGTTCGGGGTCGGTGTGGTGCTGACCGTGGTGCTCGGCGCCTTCGCGCCGCGAGCGATCGGTGCGCAGGTCGTGATCGGGGGCGAGGAGGTGACGTGCGAGTGCGTCGATCCGGAGGGCAACCGGATCGAGAACTGCACCTGCATTCGCAGCGGCGAGTTCCCGATCCGTTCCTTCACCCTCGCCGGGATGGAGCGCGGGCGACGCGCCCAGGTCGGGGTGTACGTCGACTCCACCGGAGACGACGCGGAGATCGGGGGCGTGCGGATCACCGAGGTGGTCGAGGACAGCCCCGCCGAGCGCGCGGGACTTCGCGCCGGGGATATCGTCCTCTCGATCGACGGACGCTCCGTCCTCGCGCCTCTCGACCGCGAGGTCGAAGCCGACTTCGATGAGGAGGCTTCGCTCGCCACGCAGCGCTTCGTCGCGATCGTCGGCGACCTCGAACCCGAGGAGCCGGTCGAGGTGGTCTTCCTCCGGGAGGGCGAGCGCAGGACACTCGAGGTGACGCCCCGACGGTCGAGGGGCATCTTCGCCTTTCGCACCCCCGACGGAGCCTTCGATCTCGATCTGCGGGAACTTGAGACCTCCCTCGACTCGATGCGCGAGGCGCTCCGGGGGTTCACCTTCCGCTTCCGCGAGGGTGACGAAGGCCGCCGTCTCCATCTCGAACTCGAGGCAGCGCGCGACCTCGCCTCCCGTTCGGCGGAGGAGCTGCGAGCGAGCGCGCGCGAAGCGCGCGCCGGGGCCCGGACGATCTGGATGCCCGCGAGAGACCCGTGCACCCGGCTCCACGGAGAAGGCGCGCGCATCTTCATGCCCGGATCGACGAATTGCGTCGACGGGGTGCGTCTCGCCCCGATGAATGAGGGACTCGCGGGATACTTCGGCACCGACGAGGGGGTCCTCGTCACCGAGGTCGCCGAGGCGACGACGCTCGGCCTGCTCCCCGGCGACGTGATCCTCGCCATCGGCGAGCGCGAGGTGACGGATGTGGGGGATGTACGACGCATCCTGAGCAGCTATGAGATCGAGGAAGCGGTGACCTTCCGGGTGCGTCGCGAGGATCGCGAGATCCAGGTATCGGGGACGCGCCGGACGCCCTGATCCACGACGCCGGGCGGCTTGGGCCGGGGTCCCCCTCCGGCCCCGTGGGCGGTACACTTCGGGGGATGGACCGGCGAAGGGGGCGCGCCGCCGCGCACGCGGCGGGCAGAGAGACCATGCGCCCCCTTCGATCGGCCCTGCACCGCCACACCCGGATGGGACGCCCGACGTGTTCGAGAAGGTACTGGTCGCAAATCGAGGGGAGATCGCGATCCGCATTCTGCGTGCGGCGCGTGAGATGGGGATCCGCACCGTCGCGGTCTATTCCGAGGCGGATCGCGCGGCTCCGCACCTGCGCTTCGCGGACGAGGCGATCGAGATCGGTCCGGCCGCTTCGGCCGAGAGCTACCTCCGCATCGATCGGATCCTCGAGGCCGCGGCGCGCACGGGTGCCGAGGCGATCCACCCCGGCTACGGCTTCCTGGCGGAGCGCGCCGAGTTCGCCCGCGCCGTGGAGGACGCGGGCCTCGTCTTCGTCGGCCCCTCCCCCGAGACGATCGAGGCGATGGGCGACAAGACTGCCGCGCGGCGGCGGATGGACGCTGCCGGCGTGCCGATCGTGCCGGGGATCGTCGATCCCGCCCGGACCGCCGCGGACGCGCTCGAGGCGGCGCGCGAGATCGGCTTCCCTGTGCTCCTCAAGGCCGCGGCCGGGGGCGGTGGGAAGGGGATGCGCGTCGTCGAGACGCCCGATGCGGTGGAGCGGGCCTTCGAGGCAGCGGGGCGCGAGGCTCTCGCGGCGTTCGGGGATGACGCGGTCTATGTGGAACGCTACCTCGCTCGCCCGCGTCACATCGAGATCCAGGTGCTCGGCGATGCGCACGGCCAGGTGGTGCACCTCGGCGAGCGCGAGTGCAGCCTCCAGCGTCGCCACCAGAAGCTCGTCGAGGAGGCGCCCTCGGCGGTCCTCGATTCCGGGGCGCGAGCCGCGATGGGGGACGCAGCGGTGCGCGCCGCCGCCGCGGTGAACTACCGTGGTGCCGGGACGATCGAGTTCCTCTGGGAGGATGGCGAGTTCTGGTTCCTCGAGATGAATACGCGGCTCCAGGTCGAGCACCCCGTGACCGAGCTCGTCACCGGGATCGACCTCGTGCAGTGGCAGTTCCGCGTTGCCGCGGGCGAGGCGCTCTCCTTCGAGCAGGACGATGTGCGCTTCGACGGGCACGCGATCGAGTGCCGCATCACGGCCGAGGACCCGGACGGAGGCTTCCTCCCCTCCACCGGACGGATCGGTCACCTCCGACTTCCCGAGGGGGCGGGGGTGCGTTGGGACGGCGCGATCGCCGAGGGCTACGAGGTCGGGCTGCACTACGATCCCCTCCTCGGGAAGCTCATCGTCCACGCGCCCGATCGAACGCTCGCGATCGACCGGATGGCGCGAGCCCTCGACGAATTCGAGCTCACCGGGGTCGCGCACGCCGCGCCCTTCCATCGGCGGGTGATGCGACACGAGGCGTTCCGCGCGGGGGATCTCTCGATCCGCTTTCTGGAGGAGCATCCCGATCTGACGTCGCCCGCGGCGCCGGACGAGGACCTCGCCCTCGCGGCCGCCGTCTCCGCGATCCTCCTCGAAGAGGATCGACGGACGAGCGCCTCGCCTCGCCGCCTCGCGCGAGACGGTGGCGGGGTCGACCTCGGGTCGTGGCGCGGGGCGGGGCACCCGGGACTCGGCGGCGGGTGGTGAGCGCCCCCTCCCTCGACCTCGTCATCGACGACCTCACCTCGGAGGGATCGGGGGTCGGACGATCGGCGGAGGGGCGAGCGATCTTCGTGCCGCGCACGATCCCCGGCGAGGAGGTACGGGCGCGCCTCGTGAAGGAGAAGAGATCGTGGGCGCGGGCTGAACTCGTCGAGATCCTCACCCCCGGGTCGGATCGCCGACCGCCGCGCTGCCGCCTCCATCACCGGTGCGGGGGGTGTCAGCTGCAGCACATCACCTATGCGCGACAGGTGGCGTGGAAGGCGGACCGCATCCGGGAGGCGCTCGCGCGGATCGGTGGAATCGAGGTCGGAGAGATCGAGGTCGAGCCCGCGCCCGACGAGTTCGGCTACCGGAACCGGATCTCCTTCACTCTCCGACGTCTGGGAGGCGCGCGCGTGGTCGCGGGATTCCGCGATCGCGAATCGGCGCATCGGATTGTCAATGTGACCGACGAGTGCCTCCTCCCCGAGTCGGGGGTGATCCCGGCGTGGACCGAGCTCCGCGCGCGGTGGGGGCAAGGGGCAGAGCGGCTCCCCTCGGGTGCCGAGCTGCGCCTCACGCTGCGCGCGACCGACGACGGCGTGGTTCTCGTCATCGAGGGAGGAGAGACGGGCAATACCGACGTCCGCGACGCGGGAAAGCTCATCGAGGAGATCCCCGCGCTCCTCGCGGTGTGGCATCGCCCCGAGGGCGAGACGCGCGCGCTCCTCCTCGGCGGGGCGCGTACGGTGGACGACCGGTGGTTCGGCGAGGTGCTCGCGCTCGAGTCGTCCGCATTCCTGCAGGTGAACCGCGAGGGCGCCCACGCGGTGCACCGGGCGGTGCTCGGTGAACTCGGTGACCCCGCCGGGCAACGCATCGTCGACGCCTACGCCGGAGTCGCGCCGTGGGGACGCCGGCTCGCCCGACACGGCGCACGCGTGATCGCGATCGAGTTCGACGACGCCGCGGTCCGCGTCGCCCGCCACGAGATCCCCGAGGGTCTCGAGGTCTGGCACGGCCGCGTCGAGGAACACCTCGCCGACGCGCTCCCCGCCGACCGCGTACTCCTCAACCCACCCCGTGCCGGGATCGCGGCGTCGGTGATCGACACCCTCCTCGCCTCTCCGGTGCCCCGCGTCATCTACGTGAGCTGCGACCCGGCGACGCTCGCGCGTGACCTCGCGCGCCTCGCGCCGGGATACGAGGTGCGCCGCGTGCGCGGCTTCGACCTCTTTCCCCAGACGGCACATGTCGAGACCGTTGTAACGCTCGAGATGCGCGCCGACGGCGGCACCCCCTCCTCCACCCCCTGATCGCCATGCACTACTTCGTCCGACTGGACGACGACCGCACGCTGGAGCTCGAGATCGGAGTCGACGGTCCGAGTGTGGCCGGCACGCCTCTCGACGCCGAGCTCACCCCCGGCGGCGCGGGGGTATGGCTTCTCCGCCTCGGCACCCGCGTGCACCGCGTCGTGGCGCACCGGGCCGAAGGGCAGGGGAGGTGGGATCTCCTGATCGACGGGGCCGCGGTGCGGGCCGAGGCGCTCGACGCGCGGGCCCGTCACCTCCGCGAGATGACGACCGCGCTCGCGGGTGCGGTGGGCCCGAAGCCCGTCGTGGCGCCGATGCCCGGGCTCGTGGTGCGCATCGAGGTGGCGGTGGGCGATCTCGTCGAGGAGGGCGAGGGGATCGCGATCGTCGAGGCGATGAAGATGGAGAATGAACTCGTGGCCTCGGGCCCCGGGCGCGTCACCGCGATCCCCGCGACGGTGGGGAAGGCGGTCGAGAAGGGAGAGGTCCTCGTCGAATTCGAGCCGGTCGACGAGGCGACCGACGAGGACCCCGACGAGGAGACGTCATGAGCGACTCGGTACGCACCGATTCGGGGATCCCCCTCGAGGTCGTCTACGGGCCGGAGGACGCGCCCGAGGATCCCGCCGCCTCGCTGGGAGAGCCGGGGAGCTTCCCCTACACGCGCGGCGTCTATCCCACGATGTATCGGGGCCGTGTCTGGACGATGCGTCAGTATGCGGGCTTCGGGACGGCCGCCGAGACAAACCGGCGCTACCACTACCTCCTCGAGCGGGGGCAGACCGGACTCAGCGTCGCCTTCGATCTCCCCACCCAGATGGGGTACGACTCCGACCACGCGATGGCCGCGGGGGAGGTGGGACGGGTCGGGGTCGCGATCGACACGATCGACGACATGCGGACGCTCTTCGACGCGATCGACCTCGGCACCGTCTCGACCTCGATGACGATCAACTCGACGGCCGCGATCCTCCTCGCTCTCTACATCGCGGTCGCCGACGAGCGAGGCGTGGAGCGCGTGGCGCTCTCGGGAACGATCCAGAACGACATCCTCAAGGAATACATCGCGCGCGGCACCTACATCTATCCGGTCGACCCCTCACTGCGCCTCATCTCGGATGTGATGGCCTTCTGCGCGACGGAGGTCCCGCGCTGGAATACGATCTCGATCTCCGGCTACCACATTCGCGAAGCGGGCGCCACGGCGCCGCAGGAAGTCGCCTTCACCTTCGCCAACGGACTCGAATATGTCCGCCGGGCCCTCGACGCCGGGATCGCGCTCGACGACTTCGCGCCCCGCCTCTCCTTCTTCTTCGCGGCGCACAACGATCTCCTGGAAGAGGTCGCCAAGTTCCGTGCGGCGCGGCGTCTCTGGGCGCGCCTCATGCGAGATCGGCACGGCGCGTCCGACGCTGCGGCCCGGCTTCGCTTCCACACCCAGACGGGCGGATCGACGCTGACGGCGCAGCAGCCGATGAACAATGTGGTGCGCGTGACGCTGCAGGCGCTTGCGGCGGTGCTCGGAGGGACGCAGTCGCTCCACACCAACGGCTACGATGAGGCGCTCGCGCTCCCGACCGAAAGCTCCGCGCGGATCGCGCTGCGCACCCAGCAGATCCTGGCCGATGAATCGGGGACGGCGCGCACCGTCGACCCTCTGGCCGGGAGTTACGTCATCGAATCGCTCACCGACGAGATCGAACGCCGCGCGCTCGAGTACCTCGAACGGATCGACGAGATGGGGGGCGCGGCCCGCGCGGTCGAGTACATGCAGGAAGAGATCCACCGGGCGGCGTACCGGCACCAGCTCGAGATCGAGTCGGGCGAGCGCGTCGTGGTGGGGGTGAATCGCCACACGGAGGATGCGGCCGAGGCGCCGATCAGCCAGCCCGACTACTCCACGCTGGAGCGGGGTCAGGTCGAGCGCCTGAAGGCGTTCCGGGCCCGGCGGGATACCGAGGCGGTGGAAGGGGCACGGGCGCGGGTGGCGGACGCCGCGCGCGCGGGTGAGAATCTGATGCCTCCGATCGTCGCTGCGGTCCGGGCACACGCCACCCTCGGCGAGATCTCGGAGACGCTCCGGAAGATATGGGGCACCTACGACGGATCGCGCCTCCCCGAGACCCCTCAAACCGGCTAGATTGCAGGCGAATTCCTGCATTCTTGCCCGGAACGCTCCATGCCGACGTACGAGTACCGCTGCCCGAACGGCCACGCCTTCGAGCTCTTCCAGAAGATGTCCGATGAGCCCGGCGCTCCCTGCCCGGAGTGCGGCGCCGACGCCGAGCGTCAGCTCTCGGCCGGGGCCGGATTCCTCTTCAAGGGGGAGGGCTTCTACATCACCGATTACCGCAGCGAGAGCTACCGAAAGGCGGCCGAACGCGAGAGCGCGACGAGCGGAGGATCGTCGGAGGGGCGCCCCGCGAAGGATGGGGCGGGCGCGAAGGATGCGACCCCGAAGGCGCCCGACGCCTCTCCCTCGACGTCGACCCCGGCCGGCTCCGCCGGCTCGGACGCGTGAGCGAGGAGACGCTTCGCGGGGCGTTGCGGATCGCTCTCGAGGAGCTCGGAGTCCCGGATGTGGAGCCCCACCTCGAACGACCGCGAGATCCCGCGCACGGTGACTTCGCCACGAATCTCGCGATGACGCTCGCCGGGCGTCTCGGACGGGCGCCCCGCCAGATCGCCGAAGAGCTCGCGCAGCGCCTCGATCGTGACGCCGCGGGCGTGACCGCGGTCGAGATCGCGGGCCCCGGATTCCTCAACTTCCGCCTCTCGACCGACTCGGTCTCCGGGGTGCTGCGAGAGATCTGTCATGCCGAATCGGGGTGGGGTCGCTCCGATACCGGAGCCGAGGCGCCCGTCGTGGTCGAATGGGTGTCGGCGAACCCCACCGGACCCCTCCACCTCGGTCATGGACGCCAGGCCGCGCTCGGGGACGCGATCGCCACCCTCCTCGAGTGGACGGGATGGCGGGTGCATCGCGAGTACTACTACAACGACTCGGGCAAGCAGATGGACCGCCTCGCGCAGAGCGTCTGGGCGCGCTACCAGCAGCTTCTGGGTGAAGAGGCCGAGCTCCCTGAAGAGGGGTACCAGGGGGCGTATGTGAGCGACCTCGCGCAGATCGCCCGCGAGACGCACGGAGAGCGCTTCCGCGGCGACGCCTCGGACGAGGCGCTCGACGCGATGCGCGAGATCGGGGTCCGAACGCTTCGCGCCGAGCAGGATCGCGATCTCATCGACTTCGGGGTCTCCTTCGACGAGTACTTCCTCGAATCCTCGCTCTACGAGACGGGCGAGGTCGAACGGACCGTCGAGCGTCTGCGCGCCACCGGCCTCGTCTACGAGCACGAGGGCGCGACCTGGCTGAAGACGACCGAGTTCGGCGACGACAAGGATCGCGTCATGCTCCGGGCCGATGGCACCGCGACCTACTTCCTCCCCGATGTCGCCTACCACATGACGAAGTGGGAGCGCGGCTACCACACGGCGATCAATGTCCAGGGCTCCGATCACCACGGGACGGTCGCGCGCGTGCGCGCCGGCTTGCGGGCGCTCGGGCTCCCCGAGGGGTACCCCGAGTACGTCCTGCATCAGATGGTGCGCGTCGAGCGCGAGGGTGTCGAGGTGAAGTTCAGCAAGCGCGCGGGTTCGTACACCACGCTGCGTGAGCTCGTCGAGGAGGTGGGGGTCGATGTCACCCGCTACTTCTTCCAGATGCGCAAGCCGGAGGGGCACCTCGTCTTCGACCTCGACATGGCGCTCGACCACTCCGACAAGAACCCCGTCTACAAGGTCAAGTACGCCCACGCCCGCATGCACTCGATCTTCGCCCGCGCGGGCGTCCCGATGGCGTCGGTGACGGGAGACGGGGTCGATCTCTCGGTGCTCGAGCACGACCTCGAACGCGAGCTCGTCAAGCAACTCGCCGACTTCCCCGCGTGGGTCGAGCGGGCCGCGACGGCGCGCGCGCCGCACCTCCTCTGCGACCACCTCGAACAGACCGCCGGGGCGGTGAACACCTGGTACCATGCGGGGAATCCGTCGCAGAACCCCGAGCTCGCCGTCCTGACGGACGCCCCCGACCTGCGCGCCGCACGCCTCGTGCTCGCGCGCGCCACCGCCATCGTGCTCGCCAACGGACTCGCGATCCTCGGGATCGAAGCTCCCGAGCGGATGGTACGCGATCCCGAATGACCGACCTCCTGCTTCTCACCCCTCTCT